>NZ_AP021872.1:625633-938450 GCF_014218255.1 Mycoavidus sp. B2-EB | reverse complement strand
GGGCTTAAAGTATTTGGCCCAACGCAGCAAGCGGCTCAATTAGAAAGCTCCAAGGCTTTTGCCAAAGCTTTTATGATGCGGCACCAGATTCCAACCGCCGCGTATGCTAGCTTTGAAGATGCGCCGGCAGCGCACCATTACGTTGAGGCACAAGGTGCGCCAATCGTCATTAAGGCGGATGGCTTAGCTGCAGGCAAAGGCGTTGTGGTTGCCACTGAACTGGCTGAGGCGCATGCCGCTATCGATACGATGTTGGCTGGCGGAAACGGCGCGCGCGTGGTGATTGAAGAATACTTGAGCGGTGAAGAAGCCAGCTTTATTGTCATGGTGGATGGCAAACATGTACTCCCACTGGCCTCTAGCCAGGATCATAAACGTTTGCTTGAGCATGATGCAGGCCCCAATACAGGCGGCATGGGTGCCTATTCGCCGGCCCCGATTGTGACGCCCAAATTACATGCGCGCATTATGCGAGAAATTATCTTGCCCACGGTGCAAGGTATGGAGCAAGAAGGCATTCGCTACACCGGTTTTCTATATGCCGGGCTGATGATCGATGCGCAGGGCAATCCCAAGGCGCTTGAGTTCAATTGCCGCCTAGGCGATCCAGAAACGCAACCGATCATGGCGCGCTTAAAAGGGGATTTTTCTAAGGTGATTGAGCACGCCATTGCGGGCACGCTAAACCAGGTGGAATTGGCCTGGGATCGCCGTACTGCATTAGGGGTCGTACTGGCGGCTCACGGCTATCCAGAAGCGCCGCGTAAAGGAGATTTAATTTCTGGCATCCCAGCGCAAACGGAACAGATCCAGACCTTTCATGCAGGGACCGCTCTGGTTGATGAGCATCTTGTAACCGCAGGTGGCCGAGTACTTTGCGTGGTTGGACTGGCGGACTCTGTGCGTGGCGCACAAACCGCCGTCTATGATGTAGTGAATCGAATTGCTTTTGATGGAATGCAATATCGACGCGATATTGGTCATCGCGCATTAAATCGGAAGCCATTGAATTAAAAATATTCAGCGCTGGGTGTGCGACGTTTTATAAGTTTTAACCGTGAAGTCTGGCGCGCTTCTATTATTTTTTTATTTGATCGATAAGCTATCAAGGCATGGATTCTCAAATCGACTTTGCGCGCGTGCGCAGCTATTTGCTTAATTTGCAGCAAAAGATCACCGCTTCTTTCGAGCAGCTTGATGCGCCGCGTTTTATCCATGATCAGTGGCAGCGCGCGCCAAGCGAGCGCCTGCGTGGCGACGGCATTTCATGCATTATAGAACCCGGTGGTTTACTGGAAAGCGGCGGCGTTAACTTCTCTCACGTGAGCGGCGATACCCTACCAAGTTCAGCCACATCTGTCAGACCACAGCTGGCTGGCTGCCGTTTTGAAGCGCTTGGTATCTCGCTCGTACTCCATCCACATAACCCGTATTGCCCAACCGTGCATATGAATGTGCGCTTACTGGCGGCTACGCCCGCCGACGCGGATACGGCCCCTGTATTCTGGTTCGGTGGCGGCATGGATCTTACGCCCTACTATGGTTTTGCAGAGGATGCGCGCCACTTTCATCGTACTTGCCGGGATGCCGTTGCGCCATTTGGGGCAGATCTTTATCCACGCTTCAAACAAGCCTGTGATGAATACTTTTTTTTAAAACATCGCAACGAGCCGCGCGGTATTGGTGGAATTTTTTATGATGATTTTTCCGAGCTAGGCTTTGAAGCAGGCTTTAAGCTCATGCAAAGCGTTGGCGATGCCTTTACAAAAGCCTATTTGCCCATTATTAAGGCCCGTCGCCATCTGCCATTTGGTCCGAATGAAAAAGCCTTCCAAGCATATCGACGTGGCCGTTATGTTGAATTTAACCTAGTGTGCGATCGCGGCACCCTCTTTGGCCTACAAAGCGGCGGGCGGACTGAATCGATTTTAATGTCGCTGCCCCCGATCGCGCACTGGCGCTATGACTGGAAACCCGAGCCCGGCTCGCCTGAAGCCGAGCTCTATAACGACTTTCTAATTGCGCGCGATTGGCTATGATTAAATCGAATGGCGGTACGCAATGTGTCGTTAGAAGTGCAGTACGCAGTGGGGGATGTTGTGCGCAATCCTCGGCGGGCTGAGATTGGGGCCATCAATGACGCTATGTGTTGGTATTTTCGGTGGGACTTTCGACCCGTTTCATCATGGGCATTTGACGCTCGCTGCCGATTTTGCAAAACGTTTGCACCTTAATCAATTAATTCTTCTGCCCGCGGGGCAGCCGTGGCAAAAAGCGCATAACACCACTCTAAACCAAGTATCGGCAGCCTCTCACCGCTTAGCAATGACGCGCCTGGGTGCTGCTCAACTGAAGTTGCCTGAGACCGAGATCATCGTCGCCACCGATGAAATTGAGCGTGCCAGCCCGAGTTACACAGTTGATACGCTGGCTGCATGGCGTAAAAAAGTGGGCGCTCACACCTCGCTATCGTTTCTGATAGGAGCCGATCAATTCATACGGCTTGATAGTTGGCATCAATGGCCGCGGCTCTTCGATTATGCGCATCTTTGCGTAGCCGCGCGCCCGGGGTTTTCGCTTGCCGCAGCCCCCCCTGTGATTGCCACAGAAATTGCCCAACGCACAGCGCCTGCACATGCTTTATGCCTACTCACGCATGGCCTAATTTTACTCGATAGCGAGCTCGCGCTTGATATTTCCGCGACCCAAATCCGCGCCCAAATCCGCGCATCCCGATCTACCTTAAACGCTGCAGCACCGCCCTCTTTGCCAGCCCCCATCTGGCACTATATTCGTCAGCATCAACTTTATCAATCCACCTTGTAATATGAATATACGTACACTCCAACGCTCCATTGTCGATGGCCTTGAGGCAATGAAAGCGCAAAATATAGAAGTCTTTAATACCAGCCATCTCAGCGAATTCTTTGACCGGGTGATTATCGCCAGTGGCACGTCAAATCGGCAGACTCGCTCTCTGGCTTTGAGCGTGCGGGAAAATGTCAAAGCCGCTGGCGGTCAGGTCCTCAACATTGAGGGGACCGAAACAGGCGAATGGGTGTTAGTCGATTGCGGCGATGCGGTCGTGCATATTTTGCTCCCCGCGCTACGGCAATATTACCGACTCGAAGAAATTTGGGGCGGCAAGCCGGTCCGCATGAAACTCTCGGCACCGGCTTCATTGCAATGAAATTATGGATCCTCGCCGTGGGCCATAAAATGCCTGACTGGATTCGGTGCGGCGTGGATGAGTATGTCAAGCGCATGCCGCCCGAGCTGGCCTTAGAAGTGCGTGAGATCAAACCCGAACCGCGCTCTACTCGACACAATACTGCAAGTTTGCTCAATGCCGAGAAACAACGGATCGAAGCAGCCCGGCCTAAAAATGCGCGCTTAGTGGTTCTCGATGAACACGGTCAAGCTTGGACCACCCAGCAGCTTGCTCAAATATTACCCAGTTGGCGCGAAGACGGACGTGATATTGCGTTTGTGATTGGCGGCGCGGATGGTCTAGATCGCGCCTTCCACCAGCAAGCCGATTTAGTCCTACGCGTTTCGAGTTTCACCCTACCCCATGCCATCGTGCGCGTGTTGCTTGCAGAACAGCTTTACCGCGCCTGGAGCATTACTCAGCAGCACCCCTATCACCGCGCTTAACCCCCCAAGCGCACCCAAATATTTTAAAAAATAATTTCTGCTCAACATAAAGGCTTAGATTCCCCCGCAAAATGATGAAGCAAGAAATTTTGATCAATATTACGCCGCAAGAGACGCGGGTCGCGATTATCCAACAAGGTGTGGCGCAAGAACTCTATATTGAGCGGACTTTATCGCGCGGGTTAGTCGGCAATATTTACTTGGGTAGGGTAATCCGAGTTTTGCCTGGCATGCAGTCGGCTTTTATCGATATTGGGCTTGGACGCGCCGCTTTTTTACATGTCGCCGATCTCTGGCAACCGGGCGGCAAAGAGCATCACATACAGCCCATCGAAAAAATGCTCAGCGAAGGGCAAGCGCTGATGGTGCAAGTGATCAAAGATCCACTTGGCAACAAAGGGGCACGCCTTTCAACGCAGATTAGCATTGCCGGTCGCACCTTGGTGTATTTACCCCATGAACCGCATATCGGCATTTCGCAAAAAATTGAAAGCGAGGTCGAGCGCGAAGCAATCCGCGCACGGCTGGCAGAGGTTTTACCCGCAGCTGAAAAAGGGGGCTATATCATACGGACGATTGCCGAGGATGCAAGCCAAGAAGAACTTGCCAATGATGTACTGTATTTGCGCAAAACTTGGGCCACCCTTCAAAGCCAAGCTCAACGCTCACCAGCACCGCTTATGCTTTACCAAGATCTTGAGCTGCCGCAACGCGTACTACGTGATTTTGTCAACGAACACACTACGGCAGTTCAAGTCGATTCACACGAAACCTTCCAAACTCTGAGCAGATTTGCCGCGGCCTTCACCCCAGACGTGCAGGCAAAATTGCAACACTATACTGACGAGCGGCCGCTGTTTGATCTCTATGATATTGAAACCGAGATCCGGCAAGCCTTGGCTAAACGCGTCGATTTAAAATCCGGCGGTTATCTCATCATCGATCAAACTGAAGCTATGACGACGATTGATGTTAATACCGGTGGTTATGTAGGCGCTCGCAGTTTTGACGACACCATTTTTAAAACCAATTTAGAAGCCACCCATGCGATTGCGCGTCAGCTACGGCTACGTAATCTGGGTGGTATTATTATTGTCGATTTTATCGATATGGAAAACACCGAGCATCGCGAAGCGGTGCTTAAAGAGCTGAATAAAGCGCTAGCGAACGACCGCATCCGTACTTCGCTAAGTGGTTTTTCTCAACTTGGATTAGTTGAGATGACGCGTAAACGAACCCGCGAAGCGCTCGCTCACCTACTCTGCGAGCCCTGTCCAACCTGCTCCGGAAAAGGCCAAGTTAAAACCGCGCGCACAGTGTGCTATGCGGTGCTGCGAGAAATCTTGCGCGAAGCGCGGCAATTTAATCCACGCGAATTTCGGATTATTGCCGCACCCACGGTGATCGATCTATTCCTTGAAGAGGAATCTCAAAATCTCGCCATGCTCTGCGACTTCATTGGTAAGCCGGTTTCGTTGCAAGCCGCCGCCGGTCTAAGTCAAGAACAATACGATATCGTCTTGCTTTAAATCGTTTGACGCGATTCGTGCTGAAGCCGATAAAGCTGCGCATATCGCCCGTTTTGAAGTAACAGTTCGCTATGCTTGCCTTGCGCCACAATCTGGCCCGCTTCCAACACCAGGATCCGATCCGCGCGTTCAATCGTCGCTAACCGATGTGCAATCACAAACGTGGTACGGCCACGCATCAGGACATCTAAAGCGGCTTGAACATGACGCTCAGACTCTGCATCCAGCGCCGAAGTCGCCTCATCGAGAATCAGAATAGGCGCATTCTTATAAATAGCCCGCGCGAGCGCCAGCCGCTGACGCTGGCCGCCCGAGAGCCGCATGCCATTACCACCAATTTGGGTCTTTATCCCGTCAGGCAACTCCGCCATCAACTCCATTAAATGCGCCGCCGCGAGCGCCTGCTCAACGCGCTCAAGGTCAATCGTTTGCCCATAAGCAACGTTAGCTGCGATTGAGTCATTAAATAGCACCACCTCTTGGCTGACAAAAGCAAGTTGATTACGCAGATCAGCAAGCTGATAAGCCGTCAACGGCGTTTCGTCGATCAAAATCTGCCCCGCACTGGGATCGAAAAACCTTGGCAACAGGTTGATTAATGTGGTTTTGCCACTGCCAGATTGCCCCACCAACGCGCACACCTCGCCAGGTGCTACCGTAAATGAAAGATCGCGCAACGTGGGCGGATGGGCTGCCCCATAACTAAAAGAAACATGCTGAAACTCAATCTTACCCTGTGCGCGCACTAAAGTGCGCCCACCCCCAGTGGGTTCAGCAGGCTCATCAATCAAGCCAAAAATCAGCTCCGCCGCAGTCACCCCTCGTTGCAGCGGCTGGTTAATATCAATCAGATGTTTAAGCGGCGAAATAATCAACAACATGGCCGTGACAAAGGCGACAAAACCTCCAATCGTAGTTTGATCAGCCGCTGCCTGCATCACGGCAATCGCCAGTACCAGCGCTAATGCAATAGAAGCCAAAAATTGAGTCAGCGGCTGCGCCAGCGCACCAGAAACCGTCAGGCGCATTGCATAACCACGCAGGCGCGCGCTCATTGCCGCAAAACGCCGCATCTCATAATGCTCACCATGATGAACCTTAACTACTTTATAGCCTGCTATAGTTTCCTCAACGATGTAAGAAAGTTCGTTAGTTAATTTCTGGTGCTCACGATTTAAGCGCCGCAAACGCAGATTAATTTTACTGACCAGCCAGCCGATGATAGGTAAAATCACCGCCAAAATTAAAGTCAGGCGCCAATTTAAATAAAATAGATAGCACAGCAGAAAAAAAACCGCTAATGAATCTCGCACCAAAGTAATTAATACGCTCGTGAGTATATTCAGCACCTGGTTCACTTCAAAAACAATCGCGTTTATGATCGTGCTAGCGGTCTCGCGCTGAAAAAAGAATGCACTCGCATGTAACATGCGTTGAAACATATGTAAACGCAAATCGAGCAAGACGCGGTTAGAGATCCACGACAACAAATAATTAGACGCATATTGCGCCGCACCACGCACTAAAGCTAAACCAATCACCGCCAACGGCACCAGCCATTTGACCTGTGTAGCTTGATCTTTAGCGCCAAAGCCTTTATCTAACAAAGGCTTAAGTAAAGCCGGAATACCTGCCTCGCTTGCCGCCACCAGCGCCATTGAAGCAATTGCCAACGCCATAATCCAGCGGTGCGCTTTGAGATAACCCCAAATACGCGTTAAGGTTTTAGTAGCAGTAGAAGATTTATTCATAAAGGGGGAATAAGCTATAATTTTGGGCTAAGCTAAAAACGTAAACCCTCTATTATGCATGGCACAAAAATTTCTGTTTCATATCCGCTAGCAAGCGCCCAACTATTTGCGTTAATCGCGTTATGGTGTGTACCTGTTTCGACAGCGTTGACCAATATTACACTTGGCCTGTTCGCTATTGCAGCATTGCTAGCGCCAGAGGTATGGCGTAATTGGCGCAACGCTCTGCGCCACCCGGTTAGTATCGCTACGCTCGCCCTCCTGAGTGTGCTCGCTATCAGTGTACTATATAGTTCCGCGCCGCTTGAAGAAAGCCTACAATGGCTCGCCAAATATCGGAAATTACTTTTTATTCCATTATTAATCGCCGTCTTTCAAGGCAGACCACTCGCCAACGTTGCGCGCCTTGGCTTATGCATTAGCTTGAGCTTTGTCTTACTTCTGTCAATCAGCAATTATCTTGGGCTAACCGCCTTAGGCCCTCTCTATAACGCAGGCGATCCTCTAACGCATGCTTGGGTATTTAAAAATCATATTACGGCGGGGCTTTTTTCAGCGCTACTCTTTAGCCTAGCGTTAGATATAGCTGAAACGGCATCGTCTGCACGCGCGAAAGGACTCTATTATTTACTCTCGCTACTCGCGCTGGTTAATGTGTTAGTCATGTTGCAAGGCCGCACCGGCCAAGTCATTATTGTCATGCTTGCCATTTACCACATCGTGCGTAAATTGAGACAGATCAACTTCCGCCATGATCGCCGCTTGGCCGTGGCTCAAGCTGTGTTTCTCGTTCTTTTGCTCGGTACGACAAGCACTTCGCTCTATTTTAAGAGTACTCGACTCGCTGATACCGGCTCTGAAATCAGCTCGTACCAGCAACACAATCAGTCTAACGCAACCGGCTTGCGCCTTGAGTGGTACCGTAAAAGCATGGAGCTAATTACCCAGCGTCCGGTTTTTGGCTATGGTGCAATGGGGGTGCATGAAGCATTTAAGCAATTGACCCATGGCTATACGGGCGCCCGGGGGGCGATAACGGCTAATCCGCACAATCAATATCTTTTGTTTGCAGTCGAGCTGGGCCTAGTTGGCTTAGGGCTTTTTATCCATTTGTTGGTGCAAATTGCACGGGCTGCAATCCGCCTTCCACCCGACAGCCGCCAACTGCTATGCACCTGGCTATTTATATTTACGCTCGGATGCCTCGTGAATTCTTTGCTGCTCGATATTTCAGAAGGCAATTTATTTGTTCTGTTAAGCGGGATCTTGATTGGCTGCGCTAATCAACCCAGCACACATAAGGTAATATCTGATGAAACGCGCTACCCTTAGTGTTATCGTCGTCGCCATGAATGAGGCGCACGATATTGGCGATTGTCTTGAATCAGTACGACATTGGGCTAACGAAGTCATCGTTTTAGATTCAGGAAGCACGGACGGAACGCCTGACCTCTGCCGTCAATTAGGCGCACTCGTCTTTGAGACAGATTGGCCGGGCGACGGGCCTCAGAAAAATCGCGCCTTGGCGCAGGCCCGCAGCGACTGGGTGCTTTGTCTTGATGCTGATGAACGCGCAACCCCTGAGTTACGCGCAGAGATTGAGTCTGTACTCACCAGCGATACCCCGCATGCCGCTTTTTCAACACCGCGCCGGTCCAGCTTTTGTGGCCGTTTTATGAAGCACTCCGGTTGGTGGCCAGATCGCGTTGAGCGCTTATTTAAGCGCGGTCACGCGCGCTTTTCCGATAGGCATGTTCATCCTAGCTTAATCGTCGACGGTAGCAAAGGCAAATTGAATCAGCCCATTATTCACTTTTCAATTCCCAATCTACACGAAGCACTGGATAAAGTTAATGCTTACTCAAGCACTGGGGCACTGTTTTTTTTCGAGCAAGGTCGACGCGCTTCGCTGCGCCAAGCCATCGGGCATGGCTTATGGGCTTTCATCCGCACGTATTTGGTACGACTCGGTTTTCTGGATGGTAAAGAGGGTTTTCTATTAGCCGTCGCCAATGCAGAAAGTTCATATTACCGTTATGTCAAACTTATGCTGATGCACCGGCAGGACAACAAGAACAGCCCGCGCTAACTTACTTATTGCAAAGTTTATTCTAGCGTATATGTATGTAGCGCTGGCTACGCGCGCCCTGAGCGGGCCAAATGCAAAGCAATTTCTCCGCAGAAATGCATCAGCGGCTGATGCGAAATTTTTATACGCTATACGGGTGGCAATTGGCTCATCACGAGCAGCGCAAGCATCACCGTAAACGCTCCACCAATGCGAGTCGCAAGCTGCGCAAACGGCATTAATTGCATGCGGTGCGACGCAGTTAGAATCGCCATATCTCCTACACTTCCCATACCGCTATGACACGCATTGACAATTGCACTTTCAACTGAATGCAGGCCCGCCCAGCGTCCAACCAAAAAACCCACTACGGTTAGGGTAACTACCGTAACAAAGATCGTGACAAAATGCGCCAGCGTTAGAGCTTCTACCAGCGCATCCCAAGGCGTTAAAATCAAACCAATCCCAAATAAAATCGGATACGCGGCAGCCACAGCAAAGAAGTGGTACATTTTATACGCGCCGTGCTCAAACTTAGGCGGGATAACACACGTTAGCTTAACCAGCACCGTGAGTAACAACATGCCCAACGGCGCAGGCAAGCCCGTAAATTGACAAATCACCGTGCCTGCCACATATAGGCAAAGCGCAATCATCCCGGCCGCAGCGACATGTTCAACGGTTACTGTGAATGGTTTTTCCTCAAGCGGCAAAACGGGTGCCGTTATCGGCAATAAATGACCATCACCACTGCAACGCGGATAGCGTTTGCCAAGTTGATGAAACAGCGCAGCACATACAATCGCCGTAAGATTACCCAACACCACAGGCGGCACAACTTGGGCAAATAGCTGAGCTTGGGGGACTTGTAAAATCGCTGCATAACCTAGCGTAAGCGGAATCGCACCTTCGCCAAGGCCACCGGCCATAATCGGAATGACAAGATAAAAAAAGGCATGGTGCGCGCTAAGCCCGAACGCCATGCCAGTCAGCGTGCCGACTACTGCCGCCGCAACCGAACCGGCGCCAAGCGGAATGAAAAGCTTAGCACAACCTTTAATCAGAAGTTGCCGATCCATACTCAAAATACCGCCGACAATAACCGCCACGGTAAATAGATAAAGGATATTAGTGGCCTGCCAAAAGTCGCTAATAGATTGCACCAGCTGCATTGGCAACAGCGAACGATGGACCAGGTAAGAAGGCAACAATACGGTCAAGATAACCGCACCGCCAATTTGGCGCAAACCTGGGATACGCGCACCCAATTCAGCGCAGCCAAAACTCAGTACCGCAAGCATACCGAAGATAATCGATATTTCGCTGGATAATTTTTCTATTGCTAGGAGAGCGCCAAGGCTTACAAACAACACGCAGTAAATCGGCAGCGGGATAATGCTAACACGCTGTGTATCCATTATCCGCCACCAGCGTATAACCCTTAATTTTGAGCCTGATGAGGCCAATACTGAGGCATCAGTAAGCAATGAATTCTGCTGCATTTAAAGGTCTCCACTGTAACTGCCGCTATTATCTAGTCGTTGACAGAGTATGTAGAGAGCACCAGTGAATTATACTGATGCTTATTTAGCAGCTCTCATCAGAATACTTCAATACATTGATTTAATAAATCACTTCGACTGAGGTCGCCCAAGCCTCCGCTTTCAACTCCGCCAGCAACTCATCCGAAGGCTTAACGCGCCATCCATCCCCCAGCGTAAATTCACTGCGTAGCGCTTGGTTACAGTAATCAATCAGCACCGGCAGGCCGCCATCGGACTCTCTTTTGGGAGAATCATGAGCGTGCCCGACCGGCTTATGCCTTGGATTACTAGACGAGCTGAGATCGCTCACGGCCTTGTACGATTGTAAAAGCTCATGCAATCTACGCGGGTTAACAGGGTGATTCACAGAGATACGCAAAGCTCGAGCAAAAGAGCCGCGCGCACGTGCCAAATCTAACACCGCACTAGCGCTTAAGCGAATGCCGCCAGTGAAGCTGTCATAGCGCGCGTTGCCCATTACAATCAGCAGCTCATCTTCTTTGAACAGCTCTCGGTTCGCGTCATAAAGCTCATTAAACACCGTCACTTCACAGTGTGCTGTGCCATCATCCAGCATCACCATAAACATTTTTCCGCGTGGTGTAAGCTGCGTACGGATACTGTTAATCACCCCAGCAACCAGCTTCTCCCGCCCTTCCTGCAAGTTATTCAGTTTTTGTTTAACAAAACGACTGATTTCGCTGCGATAGGCATCAAATAAATGCCCTGACAAATAAAAACCTAAGGCCGCTTTTTCTTCCTGCAACACGCGTTTTTTTGACCATGCAGGTTCAGCTACAAGCTCGCAACCGTCGGCCAGCTCAGTCTGGTCAAATAAGCCCGCCTGCAATTCGTGCGCACAACGCTGCTCAGCCGCGCCTAACGCAAGCGATACGGAGGCCAATAACTGAGCGCGATTGGGGTGCAAAGCATCAAATGCGCCGGCGCGAATCAAGGCTTCAATAGTACGGCGATTGACAATGCGGCGATCGACCCGCAAACAAAAATCGAACAAATCGGTAAACGGCTTTTCAGCGCGCGCACGCAACACATCTTCAATCGCGCTTTGTCCGCTTCCTTTAATCGCACCAAGCCCATAATGAATAGTGCGCGCCGGCTGCCCCGCGCTCGCTGCGGCAGGTTCAAAACGGTACACTGAGCGGTTAACATCCGGTGGCAACACCGTTAGCTGATTCAGTTGACAGTCGTCAAATAAAATTTTGATTTTATCGGTGTCATCTAGCGCCAAGCTCATATTAGCCGCCATAAATTCAGCCGGATAATGCGCTTTGAGCCAAGCAGTCTGATACGCAAGCAGCGCATAAGCCGCCGCATGCGATTTGTTAAAACCGTAGCCGGCGAATTTTTCCATTAAATCAAAAATTTCGTCGGCTTTTTCGCCCATCAGCCCATTATGCGCCGCGCCCTCCCGAAAGAGCGCGCGATGCTGCGCCATTTCTTCGGGTTTTTTCTTACCCATGGCGCGGCGTAATAAATCAGCGCCACCTAATGAATAACCACCGATGATCTGCGCCATCTGCATGACCTGCTCTTGATAGACCATAATGCCATAGGTCTCTGCCAGCACGTCTTTTACGCGAGGATCAGGATAATTGACTTTCTCGCGGCCATGCTTACGGGCACAAAAACTTGGAATCAGATCCATTGGCCCAGGACGGTATAGCGCAACCAGCGCAATAATGTCTTCAAAGCGATCCGGCTGAGCGTCTTTCAGCATCCCTTGCATACCGCGGCTTTCAAGCTGGAATACAGCCACTGTATTAGCTTTTTTTAGAAACGAGAAAGTTGCCGGATCATCCAACGGGACTTGCGCGAGCGACCAACCAGAACGGTTTGGATCAAGCCGGCGGATATCCCGCTCAGCCCAATCTAAAATAGTCAGGGTGGTTAATCCTAGAAAGTCAAATTTGACTAAGCCAACGGCTTCTACATCATCTTTGTCATATTGGCTAACTACCGCCCCGCTATGGGTTTGGGCCTCGGTAAGACCCGCTCCGTTTTCTACCAGCGGCATATGTTGCGTATAGAGTGGGCAAAAATGCGTGAGCTTGCCGGGCGCGATCAGCACGCCACCTGCATGCATGCCAATATTGCGCGTTAATCCTTCAACGCGTTGCGCCAACTCAAGTAATTGCTGCACCTCATCTTCATCCGCCAAACGTTGCGCCAACAGCGGCTCTTCTTTAATCGCGTCAGCAATCGTCACATGCTTGCCGGGTTTAAAAGGAATGAGCTTGGCGACCCCATCCGTAAAGTTATAGCCTAGATCAAGCACACGGCCAATGTCCCGCACCGCAGCTTTAGCCGCCATCGTGCCAAAAGTAGCGATCTGCGAGACTGCATCTGCACCGTATTTACTCTTCACATATTGAATGACGCGATCACGCCCGTGCTGACAAAAATCAATATCGAAATCCGGCATCGATACGCGCTCAGGATTTAAAAAGCGCTCAAACAATAATTTATAACGCAGCGGGTCAAGGTCTGTAATGCCTAACGCAAATGCCACTAACGAGCCTGCACCGGAACCCCGACCAGGACCTACCGGCACACCATTTTGTTTAGCCCAGTTGATAAAGTCAGCAACAATTAGAAAATAGCCGGGAAAGCCCATTTTGATAATCGTGGCGCATTCAAACTCAAGCCGCTGACAATAATTGGGCCGCTCGCGCTCACGCTGAACTACGTCAGTAAATAACTGCTCGAGCCGCTGCTCCAACCCTTGCCGTGCTTCTTGCATCAGATAGTCATCCAACGATAGACCGGCTGGCGTTGGGAAGAGGGGGAGCTTGGGCTTGCCCAGCTCTAGCGTTAAATTGCAGCGTTGAGCAATCTCAACTGTATTCGCTACGGCAGAAGGCAAATCGGCAAAAAGCTCCACCATTTCAGCTTGCGTGCGAAAGTACTGAGCCTGCGTAAACGGCCGGGCGCGGCGTGGATCAGCTAGTAAATTTCCGGCAGCGATACAAACCCGCGCCTCATGTGCAGTGAAATCATCTTGCGTCATAAATTGCACTGGGTGCGTCGCCACTAACGGCAACTGCAACTCAGCGGCAAGCGCGGCGACTTGCTGGATATACGCCGCCTCGCCAGGCAGCCCCGCGCGCTGCACTTCCAGATAAAAACGCTTAGGAAAAATCCGCATCCAGCGTTGTGCAAAGCGACGTGCAGCCTCTTCATTACCCGCTGCAAAAGCCTGTCCAATATCACCAGAAAGTCCGCCCGATAAAGCCATTAAACCGCTTGCCAGGCCATTCTCAAGCCATTCCATTTGAATCTGGGCGCGGCCGCGATGCTGGTTGGTTAACCATGCCTGACTTAACAATTCGCAAAGATTTAAATAACCTTGCAGCTCGCACACGAGCAGCAAAACTCGGCTGGGTTTGTCGCTATCGAGCGGATTAGTCAGCCAGACATCGCAACCGATGATCGGTTTGACACCTGTGCTACGCGCTTTTTGATAAAACTTAACAAGACCAAATAGGTTGCCCAAATCAGTGAGCGCAAGCGCTCCCTGTCCGTCAGCTGCAGCGGCTTTAACCGCATCGTCAATGCGTACGATGCCGTCTGTAATTGAATACTCGGAATGGAGGCGAAGGTGGATAAAGCGAGGATTTGACATGACCGCTATTGTACCTAACCCTCGGGGGTTGCAGCTCAACTTGGCGGCCGGTGTCGCCATAGTTGTGTGATTTTTTTAGAAATGGAGTGGGCACAATAGCGCCTGTTGAGATTGAAATATTTATCACTTTTCCTGAATACACTTCAGTCAATGACAGTATTCCTTGTTCTTCATTAAGAACCCAATCTGAAACAATGTCTGTAGGAACACTCCATATCTCAGTTAACTCTTTCGTAACAACTTGCGCGCCTATTTCATGAATAATGCAAAGATTTCCATTTTTCAGTAGGAGCAACTCAAAAAAGACTCCATATAGCCGAAATAGTAGGTTTTCGATAGTTGAAGTGGATCTATCAGTTGAGACCGCTGCTATATAAGAGTCAAATCCTATGTACACTGTTTGATAACTTTCGACGAGTAGTGCTTTAGGTGTAACCCCTCTGATTGCAACCGCTATACCCAGCCCAAAATCAAATTCATCTGAGTCAGATTCAAGTGAGCAGCATTCATAAATTGCTTCATGATTGGAGCCGAGGATTAGCCATTTTTCATGTTTATCCTGGAACCAATATTTCATTTCTCTTACAGAATCATAACTCTCAGTAACTGTGATCAGTGTCGTTGTATTTTAGTTGGTGGGCAGCCCGAATGCTGTTCCTGATATTAGGCGATTTCTATCTCAATACGTTTCTAGCTTCATACCATCTCTAGGCCAGCACCACTTTGTGGTCCGTTGACCCTTAAAGGCTTTTTAATTATAAATCTTCGTGGCACAAATCAAATAGTTGTGTTTTTAAAGAATCAAATTCGTCATTTTCCTTTCTTAAAGGGTATCCATCTTTATGGAGAATGAGATCATTTAATGATCCCATACCTCCATATAATGACAGTATCTCTCGCTTAGTTTCATTAGGCATGCCTAGAATCTCATAACTGAGTTTTTGGATGGTCCTTTCCCAGTCTTTAGAATTACTTAATTTAAGCAAGGCTAACATTTCAACTAATATCAGCTTTATGTCTTCGGCCTGCGTCATTTTAGTGGTCTCACATTAAGTATTTGTATACCCTCAATCGTCCAAGGTTTTTGCACAACAATCTGCTGGGTTCCACCAACATAAAAGCTTCCTTGCGAACCAATCTCACCTATATAAACTTTGCTTCCGGCTGGTATCTTAACCGTTATTAATGAATCAATAGGTGAAGCATTACCTCCTGGCCACTTAGGTAGAATGGCCTTATCGATTCGGCTTTGAATCACACTATTTGAGACTTGTTGGCTAAAAAACTCTCCAAATGGCTGACTAGCGATCCCAGCTCGATAAAGAACGGTGTCTTGTGTTAATAAAACTTCAGTATATCGACCACCAGAAAAAGTTTCAGCCAATTTATTTGGCAACGGGCCTATCTTGATTGCTGAGTATTAGTCTAGTACTTTGCCAAATGTACCTTCTATTTTTGAGGTATTTGCTGATCGGCTAGCAGTCGTGAGCAGTTTACCATCAGCTACAGAAGAACCACCCACCTTTGCCAAATTCTCAGATTTCGATAGCCTGGATACTTTTTCTAAAGTTTTCTTACCTACATGAATCCCTACTCTACCCAGTGAGGCAGCCAACTTCACAGCCCCTCCCACTGCAGTGATTGCCGTAAATGCCTGAAAGAATAAATTACCTACATCGCGCCCCAGTTGCACAGCATTTTGGTCCCCGCCTTCCGCTATGGCAACCTCTATTCGATTCATTTCGCTTCACCCACCTGAGCTTGTATCTCGTAAGAACGCCACGACCCCCAGGCTATTCGCCGAAATGATCCACAGCGATACTTTCGCTTTCGAACTTAAGAATGAGCGATATGGCCAAGAAGACATTAAGCGCCAAGATTTGGTCAGAGCATTTGTTATCAGCGAGAAAAGAAGGCCTGTCCTTGAGTGATTATGCCAAGCGAGAAGGGTTATCCAGAAAAGCGCTGTATTACTGGAAAAAAAAGTTGAGTGTAGTTGGAGAAAGAGTAGAGCCAAAGCAAGAAAGCAAATTTGTGTCGCTGCGGGTGTCGGAGAAGACAAGTGAGCCGCGTCTGTGCAGCAGCCTAATTCTGGCCTCAGGGGTGAGGCTAGAGTTATCAGGGGTGCCGTCCCCGGAATGGCTGATAGCGCTGGGTCGTGCAGCGCAAGGAGTGCGCTAATGCATCCAGGCTGTGAGATTGAGCAGGTCTATCTGTGCCAGGAGCCGGTTGATTTCAGGAAAGCGATCAACGGATTGAGTGCGCTGGTGGAACAAGAGTTGGGTCTTAACCCGTTTGGAGAAGCCCTGTATGTATTTGTGAATCGGCAGCGCACGAAGCTGAAAGTATTGTACTGGCATCGGAATGGATTTTGCCTATGGCTCAAACGGCTTGAATCGGAGAGATTTGCTTGGCCACGAGATGCACAAGGGGCGACACAAACAATAAGCGTACAGGAGTTTGAGTGGTTGCTGGAGGGTTTTGATCTGTGGCGAAATAAACCGCATAAAACGCTTTATTTTAATACGATTGCATAGGGGAAATTGTTAAAATACGGCATGCTTGAAAGCCCTGCCAAAGAATCGAATGTATCCCTAGAGTTTGATCTACCGGAGATCAAGCTGCCGGAGGTATTGCCCACGGATGTGGCAGGACTCACGGCGCTGTTGCACACGCAAGAGAAAGCCAGCAAGACGTTGTGGATGGAAGCCCAGAGCAAATTGGTCGAAACACAGAGCGAGTTGATCGAAGCGCAGAACGAATTGATCGAGGTGCAAGAGAAATTTAAGCGCCTGATCGAGCAAATTGTGCTGTCGCGGCGACGCATGTTTGGGCCCAGTAGTGAAGCCAGCGGCCAGGGCCGTTTGTTTGATGAGGCCGAGGGATTAGCCCAGGCGAGCACAGAGGCGCAGGAGATTGCCCCGCTGCCGGCCCAGTCAGAACGTAAAGATAAGCCGGCGCGTGGTAAGCGGGGTCCATTACCTGCGGAACTGAAACGCGTTGAGGTGGTGCACGAGGTGCCCGAAGCCGAGCGCAGCTGTGCCTGCGATACGCCCATGGTGGAAATTGGACAGGACGTGAGCGAGCAACTCGACATTGTGCCGATGCAGATACGCGTATTGCGCCATGTTCGTAAGCGCTATGGCTGCCCGAGCAGCCTTCATGCTCCAGTTACAGCGCCCTTGCCGCCCCAGCCGCTGCCTACGAGTAACGCAAGTCCGAACTTCCTGGCGATGCTGTTGACAGTTAAATTCGTCGACGGCTTGCCGCTGACCCGTTTCGCCAAGGTGCTGGATCGGCACGGTATGCCTGTGCCGACCCAGACCCTGGCGCGCTGGGTGATCGGTTGTAGCGCGGTGTTACAGCCGTTGCATAATTTGATGCGCGATACCTTGCTTGAAAGCGCTGTGCTGCATATAGATGAAACCGAGGTGCAGGTGCTTAAAGAACCGGACAAAAGTCCCACTTCGAAATCCTACATGTGGGTGCAAACCGGAGGGCCGCCTGGTAAGCCCGTGGTGATTTACGACTATGATCCTCGTCGAAACAAGGAGGTCCCGGTACGCTTGTTGCATGACTATCGCGGTTATCTGATGACGGATGGCTACGAGGGTTATAGCAAACTGGCCCAAACTGAAGGGGTCGAGCGGCTGGTTTGTTGGGCGCACGTGAGGCGGCGTTATGTCGACGCAGTTAAAGTACAGCCCAAAGGCAAACGGGGTCATGCTGACGAAGCCGTTACCCTGATTGGTGAGCTCTATCACATTGAACGTCTTCATAAAGACGTGGATGATGAGACGCGCTGGCTTGCGCGTCAGAAGCAAAGCCTACCAATCCTTGAGAAGCTCCGCACCTGGATGGAAAGGCTTGTGCCTGGTGTGACGCCGAAGAGTGCACTGGGTGAAGCGCTGTCCTATATGCGGAATCACTGGGGGATGCTGACACGCTATACCGAGCGAGGCGATTTGCCGATCGACAATAACCTGTATTAGTCATTACTTGATCGTACAGTAAGAGTCATCCAAAGCGAAATTCACCTTGCTCTACGGCCTAGTTCATTCTTTATAGTTATAGTGCGCTGGCACTTTATAATCTTCCGGGAAAGAGGGCCAATTGAAATACTTATCTGACAAGGCATTTTCTAAAGCGATTCCAATAGCATTAGAAAAATTATATAGCTGAAAATTAATTAGCCTAATTCTCTGAAGAATAGCTCGAACTGCACGCCAATCCTTTTGTACTGATGCTTTTTCATACCCATCAAAGGCTATCTGCAAAGCTAGCAACTTCTCATTGAATGATTTATTAAAGTCATTTTTTAAATTGACACCCCATACCAATCGCCCTGTTCTTTTATCCACACGCTCCAATTCTTCATCTGTTACGCCATGAAATTTGGTGAAATCCATTAATATTATTTTAACCCCATTTAAATCAATCAATTCTTTTTGATCCACCTCATTTATTTTTACATCAAAATACTCATTTGGAATAACATAACCATTTCCCAAAGAGGGCCAATTAAAACGCTTATTATTCAGAATTTTTCTTAAATCCTTTGAAATTGCATTAAATGGACGACTAGCCAAAAACCCAATTCTTATGGAAATATCCATAAGGCCAGCCTTAGCTGCCAACAAATCTTTTCTTAATAATGCCTTGTTATACAATTCAACCGAATCTTTTATTTGATCCAACTTCTCTTTAAAAGATTCATTATAATCACCACTCCAATTTATACGCCATTCAGAATATCCAGTTTTTTTATTCAAGGCCTCTAGATCTGAATACGCAAACCCATGCGATTTAAAAAACCCCATTAAACATAATTTAAATTTATTAAAATCCAACATTATTTTCACTCTAACCCTCCAATCTTCTGCCTCTCGCTTTATCTGTTTTCTTCCGATTAACTGTTCCATCAAGATTCAAAACATGCCTGGAAACTCTGTTTTCAGTATATACTTCCAAGTGATTTTTGTGTTTTCTATCTAGATAAAACAGATCACCTTCTTCTATTTTACCTTTAATTCTTTCAGTTGCTTCGTATACTCTTGACCCTTTATAAATTTCTTTAGTAGGATTAGCTATGTCCTTCATCTCCCTCCCAAACTCCGTTTCATTAAAGAAATTCTCCATCTTCTGCACAGAGCCAGCATTCGGCACATAATCCTTATCTCTATTAGCCTTCGTCTCCTTACTAAAAATTGCATTCCCTAATTTCCCTAGCGCTTCAGTAATCGGCAGTATCAGAGGTGCTACCGTATATTCTCCAAATTGATTTGGCGTCACAAAAGGCTGAACGAGATGCTCACCCGATTGATCCGGCATACCTTCAAGCAGCACTTCTTTATCTTGACGCCACTCTCTGCCTGGAATTTGGCGCGACTGCGGTGGCTCCATCGGCGTGATCATCGGCCGCGGGGGCCGTAGTATTAACTGATCCTCATCCCCATCCTCTCCATCTTGCCCTGCATTATTGGCTCGATATTTTTGATACGCTTCATTAGCATTCCATGCCACTAAGCCCGCAGCTACCACGCTTAATACAACAACCCCAGGTGGGGTGAACGCTAATGGTGCGGCCAGCACCACGGCAGCATTATTTTCTGTCTCAATCTGCGCCGCATTCTGCGCGGAGGCCGCATCCGCTCCTCCGACACGGGCCACCCCCGCTACTAGGCTGGTGACGATATTTTTGCGCGCTTCTTTCTCCTCTTCAGACGAACCCTCTACAGGACCTAACAGATGATTCACCCATACACTGGCACTCGCCCCCAAGGCCGCTGAGCCACCCGATTGCCCCCGTGCGACTGCACCGCCATAAGCCAATACCCCATGCAACGCAGCACGCATCGTTTCATCATTCAGGCCATCTGCAATATGCTTGATTCTATGAGTCCCGAAGTAAGATTGTGGTGCAATGTTTCGCCTGCACCTTCCGCGGTTTTTAATTATATTTATTGAGATTCATAAAAATATTAATCAAAGCTTAGGCTTTTTTATATTAAAAATCCTCGACCAAAAATGATAGAAATTCTTTTTGGGTGTTTCCTTAGCATGCTCTTCTTTAGCCGCTAGATCATTCTCTATTGGTTCTACTCGTTCAGGGTGAGTAGAAGGCCCATTAGGCCGTAGTAAATCGCCTGGATAATTGGGATGGCCTAGGCATAAAGAGTCATCTAAACCAAAGGCTTTGACGGCAGCTACAGCTTCGATGCACCAATAACCAAAATAGGCTCCGTCTATTTCATGATCTTTATACCAATAGGGGCGCTTAGGAAATAGAGCCTCTACTTCTTTGGGTTGCTCTTTTTTAGGCTGCCGAATTAATTCAGCGTACCATTTTTCAACAAAAATTTTGAGTTTCTTTGCTTGTTGCTCCTTGGGTGCATTGATAGCATCAAGCAAGCGCTGATAAGGTTTTGTATGGCATAGCTTGTTCCCAATTTTACGGGAAGGCGATCGGCTTGCAATAATGCGATCTAGTATTTCATCTTCACCATCATTATTAATCAAAGCAAGTAATCGCTGCCATTGGTCATTGGGGATTTCAAGGACAAGAGCCAAACCTACCAGCCAGAAACAATCAATGTATTGATCAAAATTGACCTCCCACGCATTACGTGTGTATTGTGTTTGCTTGTCCCAGATATCTTTCCCCAACCTTTCAGACTCTTCCCAAGCATCAAGCATAGGCGGGAAGTACTGTGCTAATTCATGAATGGCATCGCCTCGAGAATAACGGCGCTGCATTAGACGCCAGTATACTTGCACTAACTCGAAGATATATTGTGGTTTATATGTAGGATCATGAAAAGGAGTTTTGCACCCCTCAATATATTTACTAATTGCATATTCGTCAAATTTAGTCCACTTATCAAACCACTCTTTATCTTTTAAGCTATCGCGAATCATTTTTCCCCCAGCAGTTTCGAGGTATTATAAGGGATCCGTTTGGCATTCTTATCTAAGAGACTAACGGACACTCTACCATGACGGCTCGTATGGACGAGCCATTTTTCAGCACGCCCCATCTTCCACGCTTCTGTAATATTTAATCCTTCTTCTGGACCTGCAAATCTCAAAATCCGGTTACGCCCTGTTTTCTTCCCAATCAACCAGCTATCGCTCATTTGTGGCCCGTCAGCGGTTTTTTTGCTTAATCTAGATTTATCATATTTATATTCCACTATGACATAGTCGATACCATTCTTATTGACCTTATATAAAGCATCAATGCCTTTTTCACTCGCCCCCACTCGTGCAATGGGTTGTGCATCGGGCAGTAAATTCTGAATAAATTTGCCACCAAAGTGCTCGCCCACCATGCTTTTTTCCATGTTGGCTAATTGCTTAAAGTCTAGCAATGGCTTGCCGTTATGACCGAAATTCCCCCCCATCGTCACCCAGTCAACATGCAAAAACTCTTTTGCCGCTTCCTTACCTAAACGAACTCCAACTTTACCCAGCGATGCAGTGAGCTGAGCCGCACCTACTGTTCCCATTGCGATTGAGCCTATCTGCCAGATTAAATTGCCTAAATCCCGGCCAAGCTGTAATGCATTTTGGTCGCCGCCTTCTCTTAAGGCAACCTGCATCCGGTTGATTTTGGCATTGAACTCAGCAGCAATCTCTTCTCCTATTTGATCGCGTACTTCTTGGTTAACCAGAGAAGCCAATCCTGCTAGACTCTTGGGAAGATCTTTAAAAAATTCGGCCAATCCTTTTAAATCATGCCAACCCGCCTCAGCCAAACCGCTGATCAGACCCGACATTGTCAATGCATCTTGCTTCGCCGAAACACCGGTCCATTTAATCATTGTCCCTGCGTTGCAGACGAAATCGTCTTCACAGGCATCTAATTCTTTTTGGGCTAGCACGAGTTGTTCTGTAGCCAGCCAATTATTATCGATAGCCGCTGCGGCACTGTGTGTAGCCACAGTCGCATCGGCCCCAGTCAGTGCCGCTACACCCGCAACCAGTGTGGTCGCAAGATTGTGTTTGGCTTCCTGTTCAGTACGCGTTTCATCTGGACGGGTCGGACTAAAGGCATGCGTTAAAATGCTCGATACCGCGCCACCTAATGCCCCCGCGCCGAGGCTTTGATTCGAGGCGGCTGCGCCACCTAACCCAACCAGTGCGTGCAACACTGCATGCGCTGCGCTGCCTTCGTTTACTGCGCCAGATTTCACCAACTCGCCAACGTAGCCTGCCCCGTGCTGTTGGAGCAAATTCACAACACCGCTTTGCACAAACTGTTCGGTCGCCCCTGTTACATTACCGGAGGCGGCTGCGGTTAACGCTGTCAATATCCGCCGGCTTAAGCCACCAGGTCCCCATTGCTGATTCAGCGCTTGCGCCTGGGCGCGCAATTCAACTGCCATGTTTTGTAATGCCTCTTGCTGCTCCACAGGCATTGGCTCATTACCCGCCATCTCGATACGCTTAGCTTGCTCGAGCTTTTGATCTACTTCCCGGGCTCGATTGACGATAAAAGTATTGGCTTCCCGACCTAATGCATGGACAATATCAAAGCCGGCTTCAATCTCCGCTTGATTAAAAATCGGCGCTAACGCTTGATGACTCTGTGCCGGATGACGGTTTAGGTCTGCAATCGTCTCGGCCGCGCTATGTCCCGTCAGCTCGATTTGCCGCGCCTCATCCGTAATCACCATCTCCGCACCGCTGATCGCACTGCGGGTAGTGGATCTTGCCTGGCCTGAAGCACTCATCACAATCGGTAGCGCAGCACTCACTCCACCCCGGCTTGCCAGTTGATTGCCGCTATGCGCCGGCGTTATGGCTTTTCCTGATGGGTCTGAGCCCACTCCTTTGCCACTTTGACTATACCCACCGCCTAAGCTGATACTGCTTGCAGAATAGCTCGCCTGATTCGTCAGATCCGTGTTGTGCAGAGTTGCTGTTATCAGTTTATTTTTGCCTTTCTGCACCGCCTGCTCAGAACCTGCCATCACGCCACCAACCAGCTTCGTATCTCCTTTAACGCTGATCTGAAAGCCATCCTCTCCAGCCTGAATCCCCGCTTGTTCTGCCACACTCAGATAATCACTGTCCATCCTGCGTTGTGAGACATTCAGACTCGCTGCCGAGACAGAGCCGGCGGTCGCACTGCCACAGATACTTTGAGCATGGCTTTGGTACCTCGCCGTGTTTTGCACACTGTCTATGTCAAGGTCACCCTCAATCTGGGCTTTAACCTGCTTGCCCACCATCTGAGCGCCTTTGAGGCGCACATCACTTTTTGCTTTGAGCTCTAGCGTGCCACCGGCCTGAATCAGAGTCGGCGTATAGTTAATTTGCGCTCCTTTTGTACGGCCATGCCCTACACTGAGTGCAACCGATGCGCCCACTGAGCTCTGACTGCCCAGCGTTGCCACGGCCCCCACTGCAGAACTCTGGCTGTGCTGCTGACTTTGCTCGATCAGGCTATTCGGCGCGGCTTCCATCTTCAGACGGCCTTCTACGTTAAGCGCTATATTCTGTTTGGCTTCGATGCGAGCGCCCATCAGATCCAACGTGGATTTTTCTCCTAAGCCACCGATCTGGATCGAGATATCCCCTCCGGCTGCCAGGGTGCTGTTGAGCGCTGTCCGGCTGAGCTGTATCTGCTCGCTTTCAGAATGCTCTTCGCCCAGCATTACGCTCACGGTGGCGCCACCGGCTGCTTTGGGATCTGCTTTGATCGCATCGTAGGCGTTTTTCGCCGCCAGTGCGCCTGCACCGGCCGCTAACGCGTGCATCCGCGCATCGCTGACCTGGGTACTGGTTTGCAGCATCTGACGATTCGTTTGCGCCGCGGCAATCACCGGCGCACTGACCGATACCGTCAGACCCGATTGATGCCATTCACTGCGCTGCCAGACTCGGCTTTGCTCATAGGCCGCTTCAATCTTGCCTTGACCGGCTCGAATCTCTATATCGCCGGTGGGCACCACCCATTGACTGCCGCTTTGCTCGTAGTCTCGGCCGGCAATCGCTCTGACAGGACCTGATACGCTGCCTATGACTGAGCCAATCTGAGGGGTGTGCTCCTTTTCTTGAGCGTCTTTTTGGGTTCGCGTGCCGATCGTCACGCCGAATTTCCCGCTCTCTAATAAGCCGGAGCGTTCTTGAACGGAATAGCGCTGAGTGCGCTCAGCCTGTTCGACTGCCTTTTGCTGGAGGGCATTTCCCGCATAAAGATCCACATCATGCATCCCCGCCACGTTTGAACCGAGGATATTCAGGTCATGTCCAGCTTCTATCTGTACTGTGCCTCCAGATAAGGTGCTGCTTAACGCTTGTTTTCTATACAGCACGTTGCGCGTTAATTCGCTTGAGGAACCGAAGAAGTGACTCGATTCATGATAATGAGACTCCTCAAAATCCGTCTCTTCATACGCGGCTTCCAAATGAATATCTCGGCGGGCTTTCACCGCGAGTTTCTCTGCCGCTTTGACATACGCGCCGGTTGCAGTTACATCGCGCCCAGCCTTCAGCTCAAGCGCGCCGGCCTGAATCTGGGTGCCAACTTCAGTGTGCTGGCTTAGGCTGAGGGCATTCCGTTCATCCCAGACGATCTTCTGTTGCAAGCCGGTGGTGGCGGTCCCTAAGATCAGATCTTGCTGAGCGTCCAACCTTGCCGTGTGTTCCACTTCAATTTGGGTGGCGGCTAGGTGGAGATCGGATCCCGCCGTCGCTTCCAGCTCTCCGGCCTGGATCTGGGTGAGGCCCGCTAAGTTTGTTCGGCTGCCGCTGGCGGCATGAGTGGTCTGTGTCTGGCTTTGCAATTGTAGATTTTGGCCGGCCTGTACGGTGAGTTTTTTAACGGCAATCAGCTTACCGGCGCGGCTATCGATGTCGTCGCGGGCTTGGATAGAGAGGGTGCCCCGGCTGGCCAGCGTGCCGCGCGCGTTATCGATCTGGCTTGCGCGAATACGTGTTGTGCTGCGACTGAGCACGGTTCCGGTGTTTTTAAAGGGGCGGTCGCTCTCTAACTCGATCGTATCGGCTGAAATCAGTGCATTGCTTCGTGGGATGGCCGGCGCATCGCTTGGGGCCAGATACACTTTAGGCACCAGGACCGTCTGTTCTGAGCCATCGGGTAATTGAATACGTTGATTCACTAGCCAGACGGGGCTGGTGGTTAACGCATTGATTTGCTCAGGTGTCGGTTCAATGCCGAGCATCAAATTGAACCGTTTGGCCCAGTCTGCCCCGGCGTGCATCAAGTCCCGAATCTCAGCAAACGGGTTTCGATGGTTAGAGAGGTAGTAATGGCCCGTTAGACCAATAATTTGGTCTCGAATCAGTTGCTGTTCATAGAATCCATCGCCCAGGCGTTTGGGAATGTGCTGAGGATCCAGATTCAGTAAGCGCAGCAATACATCGCTCGAAACGCTGTCGCTGTGGCGAGTAAAACGGGGATCGATCTGGATCAGATAGCGTTGATTGGGATCGGTGTTGAGGCGCAATAAACCGCTATTTAATAAAGTATTACGGCTTAAAGCCGAAGAACTCGGCACTAAGGCGGTAGAGGGCGCAGAATGCTCTACTGCCGTATGCGGTTGAGAGACGGCGACCGTCAGCGTGTGATGCTCGACCATTGGTGCCGGATGGTAGGGCGCGTGCCCACCCCACTCCCGTTGAAAATAGCGCTTGAACCCGCCTCGCCACTTTCTATCTGAGTATTGCAAGGTTCCCTGATCAGTCGTGACGCGTTGACCGATGGCATCCCGGTTTTCAATTTGGGCAGGCCTGCCTTCAAGGTCGCTGAGCGCCCCTCCAGCGATAATCATGCTTTTATCGTTCATCACCTGGTCTGACAGAGAGATCGCGCCACCTGCATGAATCTTGCCAGGTTCGCTGTGCGTCACCCTGGTTGTGGTCACTCGGCGCGTAAAGACATAGTTGATAAAACGAAATATTTCATGACCGGAGCTGTGCACACGGTAGAGGCCCCCTACGTCGCCGTGCCAGGCGATTTGGGAGCCATCAAAGCGTTGGTTTGTCTGGTCATCGTGACATTCGTGTATGCCCCGCTCCTCAATCAGCCTTTCTTCGATTTCGAATCTTGCATTTTGATTGACTAGCGCTTTTGCATGAATCGTTAGATCTCCCACCGCATCCATCGTGGAGCCATGATTGAGAATGCGTTCACTGCGACCCTGCACGATAGACTCCGCATTCAGCTTACGGCCAATGGCTAAACCACCGCCACTATAAAGCGTACCACCGGCACGATTTTGAATCTCATGAACCCCGATTTGAAGGTTGTTTTGCGCGAAAATCATGCTCTCCGTATTTCTCAACAGAGAGTCAGGCCCACGCGCACTGATTAAAATCGTATCGCCCGTAATCAGGCCCGGGTGAATCGCCAAACGCAATAAGTGCTGGGTCAATGTGCCACTTTCTCGACGGTTACGCATCTTATTAGAAAGGATCCGGATCTCCCCTTGGCTGTGTATCGTGCCTTCGTTACAAAAAGCCATCGCTAAAATGAAGATGCGCCCCTCACTTTGCAAAACCCCTTGTTGCATATTATCGAGCGCTAAGGCTTTTAAGGACAATCTATCGCGGGCAAATAACGTTGCATTGGCTTGGTTAAGAATTCTTTCTCCGATGACCAGATTGAGGTCTTTTCCCGTCATCTGGCTCTTATTCGTATGGACAATATTCGGCGCTTCTATCGTGATGCGACCCCAGGCATTCATTAAGCCCCCTTGTGCTATGTAGCCACCGCCGCTCGCATCTAAAAAAAGCTGGATCTGACCCTGTCCACTTTGAACGATTTGCCCCCCCTCCGTGTTAATGACTGTATGCGCACGAATTTCAAGGACACTGCCTGGATACGTCGGCTGTGTGGAACGGTCTGGATCACTTGAAATCTCCGGTTCGGAAGCTTCATCTTTCCCTACGGCAATCAGACCTTTGCTGTTATCTAGTTGATATGTATCAATCTCAATTTTTTGGTGCGCCGATAGTGTGCCGGCTAGATTTTTCAAATAGCATACCAAAGAAGCTGTGTAAAAAGTGCCTATTTTGAGTGTTTGATCCGAAAGGATGGTCCCACCTTGATGATTAGACAGCTTGGCAACGCTGATCGTTATCGGACCCTTACTGCTAATTAACCCCGCCCCTTTTATTGCTTCAACATTATGATTCTCCATCATGTCGGCAACTATCTGGATGGGTCCAGCACCATTATGAATCAGATAACCTGAGTGATTATTAATGATATCAGCCCGCACCTTCAATACGCTTTGATCTCCCTTCGCTTCTATATGCCCCTGATCATTGGTGAGCGTGTCACTTTCAAGAACCAGATCAGAACCCGCGGTAATCTGTCCTTTCTGATTATTTAAAAATATAGCTTTAATCAGAAGCTTTCCTCTTGATTCAACCGTGGAAAACTCCGCATTCATAAACTCTTTGGCTAAATCCGTGACGGTGTTTTGTTTATAAAAAGCATCTCCTATTGTCAGGTCGCCATCACTATGCAGTAACCCATGCTCCTGGTTATGCAGGGTCCTTGCTCCAAGCATCAGTTGATCTCGCCCGAGGATAGCCCCAGCCTGCTGCTCATCCGTATCTTCAGTGCCATCATTGAGCAAATGCTGCGTATCAATCACCACTGTGCTGCCCTGAATCACTCCATAATTCTTAAGCACATTTTCTACCTTGAATTTAAGGTGAACACCGTCTATCAAAGAGGTGGATTGATTTTCAAACGTTTTAGCTTTAAGCGTGATTTCACCTCGCGTTTTTAGAGTGCCTTGATTCGTGAAACTTTGGGCCGTTGAAATCGATAGATGCCGACCGGCGTTGAGTTGAGTGCGATGCGTGTAATTCTCTTCCAGCTTTGCCGTAAGATCCAGTGTGGCGCCGAGCGTTCCTGCGCCGATCAAACGGTTGGCTTTGAGGGTAATATTTCCGTTTGATTGAATCTGAGAACTGGCATTATCGAGCGTATCTGCTTGAATGCTCAAATGTTCTTCTGCTTTTACCTTGGCGGTGCCTGTGAATTGCAACAGACGGGGGAACTCCGAATGAATGGTCGTGTCGGCTATGTCCTGTTGCAGCGTAACGGGCAAGCTCAGATTTGAGCCATTCACCGCTGTATTCAAGTTAATTTGATTGGCGGATAACTCGCCCTCTATTTTAATCGAATACGCGATTACATCAATCTGCTCATATCCTTTGAGGATTGTTTTGCTTTGAATCGTTATTTGACCTGTTTTTAGACGAAAGGCCTGAAACTCACCGTCACGATTTAAAGCCGGTTCGCCGGTTGTGAGCACAAGGCGGTTGGTATGGAGAAATTGATAGCCGCAGCACTCCATCCCATTGGCATTAGAAAAAATCAATTGGGCCGGCTCTCCAGCCATCTTTATAACGCGATTCAGGCTGCGGGGGATAGAGTGAGCACGGTGCGCCGTCGGTGCATCCGCTTCTGGATTAGAAGGGGCGGGTATTTGCTCTGGCCTATCTGGTGTAATCGAATGAGTCCGAATGTATTGAGTGGATATACCATGAATAGGTCTTAACATCATTCACCCCGTTTAATCATATGTAATGCGCTCAGTCTAAATGATGATTCTCAAAACACCAAATAAACTTGCGTAATTATTTATTTTTCGCAAATAATCTTTTTAATAAATTTTTATTGATTTGCATCATTTCTGCAATAGGTTCTATGCACAAAAGGCTAAGGAGCCTCATAACCCTTGAGTTAGCGGATTCATTACTGGCACTATAAAACAACAAAGCCTAGGCTTAACGGTATTCGAATGTAAGCCAAAGAAGATGCGTAAACGGCAATTTTTAGAGGCAATGGAGCAAGTTGTGCCGTGGCCCCCGCCTTGAGAGTGTTGATCGAGACCCCCGGCCGTCAAGGAGGGCGTCTTGGGTATGCAACAGGATATGAACGCTTCTCGTTTGAGCAAGCATTTGGGATGAACCCTTTTTATCACCTTAATGCAACTTCACCCTTGGTACCGTCGAACGGCGTAACCAATGCGCCAAGGTATCTGTCACCATCCATACAAAACCATGTAAAGCAGCTATATGCATCCGGTACAAAGATGTATACATAAGGCGCGCAAAAAGCCCTTCAATAAACAAATTACCCCCCCTGATGCCGCCCATTAAATTACCTACCGCACTGAAATGACCGAGCGAAACGAGTGAGCCAAAATCGCGATAACGGAAATTAGGCAGGGAGGCGCCTTTCAAGCGGCGCGTTAAGGCATGGAGTAAAAAATTGGCCTGTTGATGCGCGGCTTGGGCACGAGGGGGAACGATGGTTTTTTTCTCTGGCCACGGACAACTCGCGCAGTCGCCAAATGCAAAGATGTCAGGATCGCTTTCAGTTTGTAGCGTTGCGCAAACTTTAAGCTGACCACGTGGATTGGTCGCAAGTCCATCTAATTGACTCAGTATCGCCGGTGCTTTAATGCCTGCTGCCCATATCGTGAGATGCGTGGGTATCGTTTTGCCGCTCACTGTCAACAATGCTGGTTCAGACACGCTAGCAACTTGCTCATTGAGAATGATTTCAATATTGAGTTTGGCGAGTAAGGTTGTGGTGGCTTTTGAGACGCGTTCAGGCAACGCAGACAAGATGCGTGGCCCAGCTTCAATAATAACGATGCGAATCTCTTGTTTAGGGTCAAGCGGGGATACGCCATAGGTGGCTAATATTTGGGCGGTTTGGCGCAATTGTGCCGATAATTCAACCCCGGTTGCACCACCACCAACAATCGCAATTTGGAGGTAGGGTTGCGGATTTGCATGAGCGCGCATGCATGCAGCCAGTAAATGGCGATGGCAGTTTTGCGCCTGTGCGACGGTATCTAACGCCAGGGCATATTGCTGAGCGCCCACGACATCAAAAAAATGCGTAGCACTGCCGATGGCAATGACCAATGTATCATAAGCCAGTTCGCGTGAAGGTAATAATTCAGCGCCATCCATATCATCGACAGCCGCTAGCGTAATCTTCTTCGCCAAGCGGTCAAGACCGCTCAATGCGCCAAGCCGGAATTCAAAATGATGCCAATGCGCCTGCGCGGCGTATTCAAGCTGATGCGTAAAAGGATCCATACTGCCAGCAGCGACTTCATGCAGCAAAGGCTTCCATAAATGCGTCGGATGAGCATCAACCAACACAATGTGCGCAGTTTGGCGAGCGCCAAACCGGTCACCTAAACGGGTTGCCAACTCAAGCCCGCCAGCACCTCCGCCCACGATCACAATGCGATGCATATCTGTTTAAATCCTAATAAGAAGCGAAATCTAGGCCAGTTAAACGAAGTATAGTTTCGTTTGCAAAAACACCAACGAATATACTCTCTAACTTATTCAGGCATAAAAAATGCCTCAAAGTTTTGGTTTTTTATGATTTAAATAGGGTTGTCCATGGCGCACAATTTTTTTGTATCAGTTTTTTCCTCTCATCCATTCATCTCATCTACGGCACCTCCTAAAGATCTTAAAAGCAAACCCCCAAGACCCCCGCTTATAAGAAGACCGCCTTACACCATCGGGTGTCTTTCTCACTTCGCAAAAACAACTTTTAAGAGTACTACCGGCACCTCTCCGATTATTATGCAAGCCCATGAGAGTCAATCTGATGATTTTTTCTCACAACCCATTACGCCAGACTCAGTGGGTCAATTTGTTCAATTAGAGAACCAGGCTATCGCCTCAACCCCACTGGGTTCTCCTCAAGACGTAGTGGCTTTTGGGGCGACCCCGGTTCGAGGCCCAATAGCTCACTTTATTGGCCAAAATGTAACGATCATACGAGAAGGGTACAATTCAGACAATGAATATTCAAGGGAGGCCTTACTCGCGCTTATTTCTCCCTATTAATGCGCCTCTTCCCAATTTTTGCCTACTCCCACTTCAACCACCAGCGGCACGCGCAGCTGCGCCACGTCGCCCATAAGCGTTGGCAAGCATGTGCGGACTGCCTCCAATTCCGCGTCCGGCACTTCAAGCACAAGCTCATCGTGGACTTGCATGATGAGCTTCGCTTGATGCGCCCCTTGCTGCAACCACTGCTGCACAGCGATCATCGATAGTTTGATTAGGTCAGCTGCAGTGCCTTGCATGGGTGCATTGATGGCCGCCCGCTCAGCCGCCTGACGGCGCGGCCCGCTCCCGCCGTTGATCTCAGGCAACCATAAACGCCGGCCAAAGACCGTTTCGACATAACCCTGCTCTTTGGCCCGCACACGCGTTTCGTCCATATAACGCGCGACGCCTGGGTAACGATTGAAATAGCGGTCAATATAGACCTTAGCGGCATCGCGCGAAAGACCTAGATTTGCTGCCAACCCAAAAACGCTCATGCCATAAATTAAGCCAAAATTAATCGTTTTGGCAACGCGTCGCTCTTCATCAGAGACCTGCTGTGGCGCAATACCAAAAATCTCGGCAGCGCTGGCCCGGTGAATATCTTCACCCCGCGCAAAAGCGCTCAATAAATTTTCATCGCCTGAAATATGCGCCATAATGCGCAACTCAATCTGCGAATAATCCGCCGACACAATCTGCGCTCCAGGTGCGGCAATAAACGCTGCGCGGATCCGCCTCCCTTCAGCCGTACGTACCGGAATATTTTGTAAATTAGGCTCGTTTGAAGCCAGCCGTCCTGTGACGGCAACGGCCTGCGCATAATTCGTATGGACCCGCCCAGTTTGGGGGTTAACCATTTTGGGCAGTTTATCGGTATAGGTTGTTTTGAGCTTTGACAGGGTCCGATGCTCAAGCAGCAATTTGGGTAGCGGATAATCTTCTGCTAACCGTTGCAAGACCTCCTCATCCGTTGAGGGCGCGCCGCCCGGGGTTTTTTTGATAACCGGCAATTGCAGGCGCTCAAAAAAAATCTCGCTGATTTGCTTAGGCGAGCTCAAATTAAATGGACCACCGGCTAAGGTGTGCGCTTCTGTTTCTATTTGCATCAGACGCACGCCAAGCTCATGACTTTGCTGAGCCAGCAATTGAGTATCAATTAAGACACCGTCACGCTCCATCAGACGTAGTACACGCGCTGTGGGCATTTCAATCTCACGATAAACATGCAACAAGCCAGGCTCTTCTGAAAGTTGTGGATAGAGCGCATGATGTAGGCGTAACGTCACATCCGCATCTTCCGCCGCGTACTGTATTGCCTGCTCAAGCGGGACTTGATCAAAACCAATTTGAGCTGCGCCTTTACCGCAAACGTCGACATATTTGATCGTATTCAGGCCCAGGTGGTGTAACGCCAGACTATCCATATCATGTCTTCGATGCGATTCGAGCACATACGATTGCAGCAAAGTATCATGCTCGATGCCGGCCAATGCGATGCCGTAGTTGGCCAGCACTTGCTCATCGTATTTCATATGCTGGCCCACTTTCTTTTGAGTCGGGTCTTGCAGCCACTCTTTAAGCCGCTCCAGCACAGCAGCGCGGGGCAATTGGACGCTTGCTCCGCCTATATCGGGTCCCCGATGGGCCAACGGCAGATAAGCTGCATGACCGACTTCGACTGAGAATGAAAGACCAACCAGCTGCGCGCGCAACGGATCAAGCGCAGTGGTTTCAGTATCAAAGGCGGTGAGTTCGGCGGCCTTGATTTTTTCTAACCAAAGATCGAATTGTGCCCAGCTCAGTATGCTCTCATAATGCGGAGCGTTGTCCAGCGCGGGTGCAGCTGAGTGGCTAGAAACACCACGCTCAGGCCCGGCTACGCCTGCCGCTGCAAGTTCGTGCAACCAGCTTTTAAAGCCGTACTGGGTGAATAAATCAAGCAGTTCGGTTTGCGCTTCAGGGCGCGTCTCCAGTGAGGCTTCAATGGACTGAACCTGCGGCTCAAGCGGGCAATCCGTGCGGACTGTGATCAACTTGCGCGCTAAAGGCAAAAAATCCAGGGCACGGCGCAAATTCTCACCGACTGCTCCGCTAATTTGCGCAGCATGTTCCACCACGCCCGCCAATGAACCATACTGTCCCAGCCATTTAAGCGCGGTTTTAGGGCCGCATTTTTCAACCCCAGGCACATTGTCTGAGGTATCGCCGATTAACGCTAAATAATCCACAATTAAGCTGGGTGGTACCCCAAATTTTTGCGTGACGCCGGCCTCATCGAGCACTTCATTGCTCATTGTATTGACTAGCGTAATTTGACTTGTCACCAATTGCGTCAGGTCTTTGTCGCCAGTTGAGACAATGACTTTCATGCCAGCCTGCGCGGCTTGCTGCGCTAAAGTGCCAATCACATCGTCCGCTTCAACTCCATCGACCATCAGCAACGGCCAGCCTAAAGCACGCACTGCGCGATGAATCGGTTCAAGCTGCTGAACCAGGTCTTCTGGCATGGAGGAACGATGCGCTTTATAGGCAGGATACCAGTCCTCTCGAAAAGTTTTACCTTTAGCATCAAACACACACGCGCTATACTGCGCCGGGTTGTCTTTGCGCAAGCGCCGCAGCATGTTGATCATGCCGTACAGCGCGCCAGTCGGTTCCGCATTGGGACTGCGCAAATTGGGCAATGCATGATAAGCACGATACAAATAACTTGAGCCATCGACCAATAACAAGGTATGGCCTTTTAAATTGGACTGCACAGACATATGAATACGCCAAACAATAGAAAAATGACACCAAGCTTACGCGCAATTGCAGATCAAGAGCGTGCCACTGCAAAAAAAGCGCGCGCATCATGGCAAATGTTTACGATTATGGCAGAGTTCATCGAAGCCACTGAATATCTGTCAGAAATCCGACCAGCGGTGTGTATTTATGGCTCCGCGCGCTTAAAACCCGATACGCCTTATTATGATCTCACTATCAAAATTGCGCGCAAGCTTTCAGATGCAGGCTTTGCAGTGATTTCTGGCGGCGGCCCAGGGTTGATGGAAGCCGCCAATAAAGGCGCGCATGCTGGCAAAGCCCCATCAGTTGGGTTGAATATTGAATTGCCACATGAGCAGCATGGGAATCCGTTTCAAGATATCTCACTGCGCTTTCGTCATTTCTTTACACGCAAGGTCGCTTTCACCAAACATTCTGATGCAGTGATTGGGATGCCTGGTGGTTTTGGTACTTTAGACGAAATGGCGGAGGTCCTCACTTTAGTTCAAACCCGTAAGGCGCGGCACGTGCCAGTGATTTTAGTTGGCTCTGAATTTTGGCAGGGTTTGCTTGATTGGTTCCGCACGGCAATGCTGCCTAGGGGGTTAATTAGCCAGGCGGATCTGGATTTGATACAAGTCATCGATGACCCAGATCAAGTGCTCGATGCCATCTTAGCCTTTTACGAAGAACACGCGATCCCCCCTGAATTGGTTGAAGAATCGGCTAAGGTCACACAAGAAACCAAACAGTCTGATGGCGATCGTATGTTTTCAATTTAAGGCCAGGGGTGTTGACGCTTTATATAGTCAACCACAGAAAATTACAAACTTCAACGCACTGTAGTTTATTGAAACGCTACCTCAGCAAAACTGCGCAGTTTACGGCTATGCAATTTATCTAAGCCGTTTTCGCGCAGTAATTCCATGGCCCTCACGCCAATTTTTAAATGTTGACTGATCTGCGTACGATAGAATGTATTCGCCATTCCAGGCAGTTTTAATTCTCCGTGTAGCGGTTTATCAGACACGCATAAAAGGGTGCCATACGGCACGCGAAACCGAAAACCATTGGCCGAGATCGTCGCACTCTCCATATCCAGTGCAATCGCGCGGCTTTGCGAGAGGCGGCGTATCGGCTCCAGGTGACTGCGCAACTCCCAATTACGGTCATCCACGCTGGCTACCGTGCCAGTGCGCATGACGCGCTTTAAAGCTTGGCCTTCGAGCTGTGTCACATCGGCCACCGCCCGCTCAAGCGCGACCTGAACTTCAGCCAATGCCGGAATCGGCACCCAAAGCGGCAAATCCGCATCCAGCACATGATCTTCGCGCACATAGCCATGCGCCAATACATAATCGCCTAAGCGTTGCGAATTACGTAAGCCCGCGCAATGGCCTAACATGATCCACGCGTGGGGGCGCAAAACCGCGATGTGATCGGTGATGGTTTTGGCATTAGAAGGCCCCACGCCAATATTCACCATCGTAATGCCAGAGCCATCCGCTCGCTTTAGATGATACGCAGGCATCTGCGGCAAACGCGTTGGCGCGACTCCATCACCCTCCGTTTTAAGGCCTGGACCAGCAAGGTTGGTGTTATGTGTAACGACATCGCCTGGTTCAATGAAGGCCACGTATTGACTACGATATGCGCTCTCAACCGGATCACTGGCAGGCGCCATTAAGGTACGGCCAAGCTGTACAAATTCGTCAATGTAAAATTGATAATTCGTATAGAGTACATAATTCTGAAAATGCGCCGGCGAGGTCGCCGTATAATGCTTGAGCCGATGTAAAGAAAAATCAACTCGTGGCGCAGTAAAAAGAGCCAGTGGGTGAGGTGCGCCAGGCAATGGTTGGTAAGAACCATTGACAATACAATCATCAAAAGCTGCTAAATCAGGCATATCGAAAATATCGCGCATTTGGCTGAGCTGTTCGTAATCTAGCGCGCTCTCTAAATGAATGCCCTCGGCAAACGCAAAATGGATCGGAATCGGTTGTTCTGATAGCCCCACTTCAAGCTGAACCGAATGATTGTTGGCCAATAAGCTAAATTGCCGCTGGTAGTAGTGGTCGAATAAATCTGGGCGCGTCAGCGTCGTTTCAAAGACTCCTGGACCGGATACAAATCCATACGATAGGCGTGAATCAAGCCGTGTGCTATTTTCAGTGCGGACTCGTACATAGGGGTAATAAGCGCGGACTCGGCGCGCAAACGAGTCGCCGCGTTGGTAACGCGTAAAGGCATCGCGCAAGGCAGCCGTGCTCGTCTCATAGAGTTCGGCCACCCGTTTGACGGCCAGGATTGGATCTTTAATGTGCTCTGTAGCTGTCATATTTTATTGAATATATTTTTAAATAAATACCCACGCCCTTAACCATCTTGGCTTGGTAACCCGCCACTTTACTTTAAGCGGCTCACGGTAGAGGCCGAGCTGCACGCAACCCGCTAAAGGAGTGTAGCATTCTTGCTGTACAAACACGCGGTTTTGCAACCAGTGGACTGAGTAGGTTTGCTAAAATCACCTTTTCTTTCCAATCAAGCTGTTACTTTATAAACCCACATGGCTGTTTTCACCCCTGTCACCGACGCTCAACTTACATCTTGGCTACAACACTACGCTCTTGGGCAGGTGCTCAGTTTACGTGGCATTACGGCGGGGATTGAAAACAGTAATTTTTTTCTCACAACCCGCCGTGGCAGTTATGTACTCACCATTTTTGAAAAACTGACTGCCAGTGAACTGCCGTTTTATCTTAATCTGATGCAGCATTTAGCGGTACATCAGGTGCCCGTGCCAGATCCAGTCGTGCGCAATGATGGTACTTTGTTCGGCGAGCTGTGCGGCAAGCCCGCTACGATCGTTACCAAACTGAAGGGCGTAGCCCAGCTTACACCTGGTACGCAGCATTGCGCCCAAGTCGGGCAAATGTTGGCGCGCATGCATCTAGCGGGCCGCACTTTTTCATTAACGCAACCTAATTTACGCGGCCTGAGTTGGCAGCAGCAAGCCGCCAGCGCAGTAGACCCTTTTTTGACCCTGCCACAGCGGGAGTTATTACAGACTGAACTGGCGTTTCAACACACTTTGCAGAAGAGTCCTGACTATCTTGCCTTACCTGAAGGACCCTGCCATTGCGATCTATTTCGCGATAATGTGCTTTTTGCGCCAGCTAACACGGCTCATCAAGCTGAATCTTTAAGCGGTTTTTTTGATTTTTATTTTGCGGGTGTGGATAAATGGCTTTTTGATATCGCGGTGTGTGTCAATGATTGGTGTATTGAGCCGTTAAGCAGCGAGCTTGATCCAGTACGGGCAAACGCTTTTTTGCGCAGCTATCAAGCGGTGCGCCCGTTTACTCCAGCTGAAACATTATGTTGGCGCGCAATGTTACGTGCCAGCGCATTACGTTTTTGGTTATCGCGCCTTTATGATGTTTATTTACCACGTCAAGCGCAAATGCTTAAACCTCATGACCCGGAGCACTTTGAGAAAATCCTACGTGCTCATATAATGACACCAGCTTTATCATCACTTTAATGCTAGGGATTTCCCGGCGCCTTATATATGAATATCAATAAACTTCCCGCCAAAATTGGTTATCTATGGTTTAAACAAGGACTTTGGCTATTTGGGCAAAACCCGTTTATCTTCTTGATCGGCTCTTTGTGCAGTGTGTTTTTAATCATGCCTCTGTTAATTGTGGGAGAATGGCTTTTAAGTCCATTCATACGAGTTGGCTTTATGGCAGTATGCCGCAATAAACTCAATCAAAAATCAACTTTACCCGCCACCCAGCCAACGCTACATAGTATTTATAATAAGAAAACTGTTGCGCGTTTGTTATTGCTCGGTTTATATGAGGTGTTCGCCCTTCTGATTTCAGTTATTTTAACATTATTAATAGTCTCAATATGGGTCAATCCCAACCATGTTATTCAATACTTAACCACAGAAAATTATGAATCGCTTTACCTTCTATGGCTATGCGCAGTGGTGATAAGGCTAATAATTTACAGAATATTTCGTATGTTGACCCGATTTGCGCCGGCTTTAATCGCTTGGCATCGAATGCCAGTGCATAAAGCACTAAGTCTTAGCATGACTGCATGTTGGCGTAATTTGAGCGCCATTATGCTGAGTTCACTTCTGTGGCTATTATGTTTAAGTGCTGCCTATATCTTAGCGTTTGGCATACTCTTTATGTTAAACGTTAATACGCTGGTGTTTGTAGTATTAGCACTGGCCATTCCTATCTTCTCGATACCCATTCTTTGGTGTATGAATTATGTGAGCTACGTTGACTGTTTTTCACCCGAGATTGAGGCTTTAAGCGATAAGCTAGATCCAAACGCTTTAAGCCTTATGCACGCGCTCATTTTGAAACAAGATCAGATGCGCCAGGAATAATTGCGCGTTATTCCGCTCACCATCCGTTAGCATTTGCTTAGTTAAACAAGTAGCATCTTAAGCACGGCCATAGCTTCAATTTTAAGAATGAACCCATACTATGTACTTTAATCAAGTTCCCGCTAAAACTGGCTATTTATGGTTTAAACAAGGGCTCCAGCTCTTTTGGGAAAATTTAACCATTTTTCTAATGGGCTCTTTGGGCTATACGCTTTTAATGCTGCTCATTTCCTCGGCACCGGTGTTGGGTCATTACCTGCCGCTGGTTTTGCTGCCGCTCGTAACGATTTGCTTCATGACCGTATGTCGCAATACGCTGAATCATGAATCGACGTCACCCATCGCTTTACTTGCCAGCTTGCGCACCACTTTTAGCCAGAGGGTTGTATGGCAATTGTTATTGCTCGGCCTGTGCCAGGCATTCGCACTCTTCATTTTAGTATTCTTGATACAGAAGGTCGCACTTCTGAACGCCCAACCCAAAATCATGGAGAGCAACCCTTTAATATTATTTGTATTGATGCTGGCGATGATTCTAAGTTCAATTGCGAATGCGATGCTACTTTGGTTCTCTCCTGCGTTAACCGCATGGCGTCAAGTGCCTTTGCATAAGGCAATTTTCTTTAGTGGGGTGGTCTGCTGGAGAAATCTAAGCGCTATTGTTGTGCATGGACTGTTGTGGCTAGGCTTTGCCTGTGCGTTGTCATTAATCGTGTTCAGTATCTTGTCCGCCTTCGGAAGCACTGAGGAACAAATTAAGCAAAATTTAATATTTATTATGCAAATTATTTTAGTTCCAGTTTCTTTTTGTACCCGTTATGCAAGCTATATAAGCTGTTTTCCAACTGAGCCACCGCCGACTATACAGTCGTGATTTTTGTCTTCTAGCGAGCGAGTAGCCAATGCCCAAGCAGCGCGCTAGAGCGCGGTGGTCTGGGCAGCGACCCATTGCGCATAAGCTGGATGAGCCGAAGTTGGCCAACTCAGAATTTCGGGAGTTTGATAAGGATGATGGCGCGCAATCCACTCTTTTAACTTTGGCGCCATTTCCACCGTAGTTTTAAAAAGAAGCGCAATCTCTTCGGTTTCTTCAAATTTGCCTTGCCAAAAATAGCGCGAGTGTACTGGCGCAAATTGTGTGACACAGGCCGCCAATTTCGTATCGAGCGCCTCGCGGCTAAAGCCAGCTGCGGCTTCAGTCGAAGGTAGCGTAGTGAGAACCAGAATTACAGTGTCGACCATAGTCTTTAAACAAAGTACGCATAAAGGTGCCTAATCGTCAATCGGTTGCAATTTCGCCACTGCTAGCGCCAGCCATTTCGCGCCGTGCCGACCAAAATTGACCTGCGCGCGTGCCTCAGCGCCACTGCCTTCAAGCGCCGCTACAGTGCCTTCACCAAACTTTGTATGAAAAACCGCCTGCCCGATCCAGAACCCCGTATCCGCCGTACGCTGACGCGCCTCGAGGGCGGACGGCGCAAGGCGTATCTCTTGCGTAGACTTTTTAGCAAACCAGTTACGCCCCCAGCTATTCTCGTCACGGCTCCGCGTCATGCTATTTTGGGCCAATGAATCATTCTTAGAGGTTAACCATTTCAGCCCTTCGGCCGGCAATTCATCGATAAACCGAGAGCCGATGTTATAACGCGTTTGCCCATGCAACATACGGCTTTGCGCGAAAGATAAGTATAAGCGTTTTTTCGCGCGAGTGATCGCAACGTACATTAAACGCCGCTCTTCCTCCAGGCTATTCGCATCATTTGTACTGTTTTGGTGAGGAAACAGCCCTTCTTCGAGGCCTGTAATAAAAACCGCATTAAATTCAAGCCCTTTAGCCGCATGCACAGTCATTAGTTGCACTGCATTTTGCCCCGTCTGCGCTTGGTTATCCCCCGCCTCAAGCGAAGCGTGAGACAGGAAGGCAGAAAGCGGCGTCATGCTATCTATTGCTTCAGCCGTCAAGCTAATTTGTGCAGATGGATCGTTTACCGGCAACTGAGCCGCTGGCGTAGCGCCAGGCGCTAGAGGGATCGAACGCGCTGGCGTGTTCAATTCATCTCCATTCTCGGCCATAAAAGCAACCGCCGCATTGACTAATTCACGTAAATTTTCAATCCGATCTTGTCCTTCACGCTCGGTTTCATAATGGTTAATCAGACCGCTTGCCTGCGTAATATATTCAACCGCCTCTGGCAAGCTCATGGCTTGCGTAGCGCGGCGCATTTGTTCAATAAACTGAACAAATGCGATGAGATTGGCGCCCGTTTTACCCCCCACATAGGAAACAGCAGCCGCCAGCGAGCATTGATGCAGGCGCGCCATATCATTTAACTGCTCCAGCGCGCGTGCGCCAATGCCGCGAGTTGGGAAATTGACAACCCGTAAAAATGAAGTATCGTCATCCAGATTATCAAGCAAGCGCAAATACGCCAGCGCATGTTTAATTTCCTGCCGCTCGAAAAAGCGCAATCCACCGTATACGCGGTATGGAATCCCCTGGCTGACCAACATATGCTCAAGCACCCGAGATTGCGCATTGCTGCGGTAAAGCAAAGCGATTTGGTCGAGCGCCTCCCCTGGTGCGGTCAAAGCGTGGATCTCTTCCACCAACCAACTGGCTTCCCGCGTGTCAGTCTCTGCTCGATAGACTCGCACGGGCTCGCCCGCGCCCGCTTCGGTATAGAGATTTTTGCCCAGGCGCTGCGCGTTATTTGCGATAAGGCCATTGGCGGCATCTAAGATGTGGCCATGAGAGCGGTAATTCTGTTCCAGCTTGATCAAATTACGCACTTCAAATTCACGCTGGAAATCCAGCATATTGCCAACATTAGCGCCCCGAAAACCATAGATACTTTGATCATCATCGCCAACCGCAAATAGGCTCCCTGCGGGACCCGCCAAAAGCTTGAGCCACTGGTATTGCAATCTGTTCGTATCTTGAAACTCGTCCACTAAAATGTGTTGAAAACGAGCTTGATAGTGCTCCCGCAGCGATGGCTCACGTGCGAGCAACTCATAACTGCGCAGGAGTAATTCTGCAAAATCAACCGCACCTTCTCGTTGGCATTGAATTTCATAAGCTTCATAGAGCTCAACAAATTGACGGTTAAAGGGATTATGCACATCCATTTTAGAAGGTCGCAAACCTTCTTCTTTTGCATGATTGATAAAGCTTTGTAGCTGTTTGGGCGGGTATTTCTCGCTATCGAGATTAAGCCCTTTGAGCAAACGCTTAAGCGCAGACAATTGATCGGCGATATCAAGTATCTGAAATGTCGCAGGCAAACCTGCCGCTTGGCAATGCACGCGCAGCAAACGGTTACACAAGCCATGGAACGTGCCAATCCACATGCCGCGAGGATTGATAGGCAGCAGTGCGCTCAAACGCGTAATCATCTCGCGCGCCGCCTTATTCGTAAACGTAACGGCCAGCACTTGCGCCGGACTCAAACGGCCCGTCTGAATCAGCCAAGCAATGCGGGTTGTCAGCACCCGCGTTTTGCCACTGCCAGCGCCAGCAAGAATTAACGCTGGCTCATCCGGCAAAGTCACTGCGGCTCGTTGCTCGGGGTTTAAAGAACTCAGTAAATCAGCCATGGGGGAATTTTAGAATCGGTCCCCTTTATTATACGATGGACAATCGGCTCTTAATAAATAAATGACGTTGTAATCCAGTATAAATGGGCAATGGCTCTGAGTGCTTTGGCTTAGAAGCAAGCCAGACTTGGTTTTTTGGTGTCAGCAGGCAAAGTTTGTATCGCGCGTCGCACCTCGGCCAACACCCTCTTATACAGGGCTGTCTCTCTGCCTAAGGTTGGCAAAAATTTTATAACAAACTGAATCACATCGGGTTGGACTCTAGCCTCAGTGACAAGGCTTTCAAGCAATTGCGCCCGCCCAGCAACCGTCAAACGCGCTAAGCAAGGTTCGATTAGGTTAAAGATCTGTTTCCGCGAGGCTAGATCTAGATCCAGCTGCTGCCAAGCAGAATTCAGACTTGTAAGGACTTGCGCTCGCCGATCAATCGGAAACGTATCCACCAAATTCAATACTTGAGGCCATAACGCACGGGGTATCGCCTCTAATGCTTGGGCCACTTTGGCGATCACTTTTCTAGCGACTTCCAATTTAACCGTGGGTAATTGCATGCCGAGCTCTTGCAATATTTTTTCACACACAACAGGCTGAACGGGTGCCACAAGCTGCTCAACCCATTGCATGACTTCCAGCTCGGAGGCTTCCATGGAGATTTCCGCGCCCCACGCGCCTGCTTGATAATCAGACAACCACTGCGGAAAAATTGGCTCATCCGCTAATTCGTCCGTTAATGAAGTTTGCTGCGGACGAGATGGGCGCTTAGGTAAACCCGCTAACTGAGTCATCGCCTCCCGCCTTGATGGAAATGACTGATAAACGGGTGTTGCTTCAGTTTTGGGTGTTGCTTCAGTTTTTTTCTGAAATGAGTGAGCCGAGAAAAAAGAGTGAACTGTACGAAAAGTACCCATGATAACTACCCCGAGACTTGGTCAATAAATCTTTGAATTGCTTTTGCAATATCTATACGCTCAGCCCTGGCCCGCCCTATATTTTATAGAGCATTTTTTCAAACCCAGAACTGACCCCATTTCATTATGGCGCTTTGATAATAATTACGCGGATGTAACGCGAAGCATCCAAGCAAAAAACGAAGTAACGCCCCCCCCGACTTGATTAAAAAAATCAGTTGTTGAGTTAAAGCAACAAATTCAGTATAATGCCCTTTGCTCTCCATTTTATAACTTTTATAAGTGGGTCAGCATTTCAGCGTTTTGTTCCTACCCCGCCTGGAAACTGTTCCTCCGTCTAGGTCGTGCTTTGCACGGATTCCCCATTCAGAGGCTGTCGTTTTTAATACAGCTTCCAAACAATGCTCGCAACGTATAAACCTTGGGTTTTTACATCGTATCGCGCATTTCGGCATGGTATGACTTTAGCTTACAAATAGCCGACGCATTGTTTACTTTTAGGGATCCTCAATGAATTCTGATTCTTCAGCTAGCACACCTACGCCTACACCAACCCCTACGACCACTGAGCAAGCAAAAAGCCTTTCAGCCTTTGCCGCACTGGGCCTATGCCCAGCAATTTTATCGGCGCTCGAGGGAGCGGGTTATACCGAGCCCACGCCGGTTCAGCAAAAAGCCATTCCAGCGGCTCTTGCCGGCCGCGATTTGCTCGTCTCCAGCCCAACCGGCTCAGGCAAAACAGCTGCTTTTATGCTGCCCGCCATTCAACGCTTTGCGCAAATGCAAAAGGAAGAAGCGCCCGCTGCTGCTGCCGCCCCTACTGAGCGTTCTCGTGAGCGCCGCGGCGCTCACCGCCAGCAGCAGCCAGCGGCCTTCCCCGCTTTACTTGTCTTGACTCCTACACGCGAGCTCGCGGCACAAGTTACAACGGCCGCAACAACCTATGGCAAACATTTAAAATCTTTGCGCACCGTCAGTATTTTAGGCGGCGTACCTTATCCTCAACAGCTTGCGTTGCTAGCCAAGCAGCCCGAGATCGTCGTCGCAACGCCTGGCCGTTTGCTAGACCATCTTAAACGCGGTCGTATTAATTTGTCTAAATTGACGATGCTCGTGTTGGATGAGGCTGACCGCATGTTAGATATGGGCTTTATCGAAGATATTGAAACCATCGTCGCGGCAACACCAGAAAATCGGCAAACACTACTGTTTTCAGCCACCATCGATAACCGGATTAGCCATTTAACCCATAAATTATTAAATGCGCCTGAATGCATTGAAATTACACGCCGCCCAGAACAACGCGCAAATATTACGCAAACCGTTCATTGGGTAGATGACCGCTCCCATAAAGACCGCTTGCTTAGACATTTATTGGCCGATCAAACCCTCGACCAAGCTGTGGTTTTTACCGCCACTAAAAGCGGCGCAGATGAGTTAGCCGATTTGCTTTTCGATGCAGGCTTCTCTTCAGCAGCGTTGCATGGCGATCTACCGCAAAGCGCACGGAACCGAACCATCCGTTCCTTGCGCGAGCGACGCGTGCGGGTACTCGTTGCTACCGATGTAGCAGCGCGTGGCATCGATATACCTGGCATTACACATGTATTTAATTATGATTTGCCAAAATTTGCCGAGGACTATGTGCATCGTATCGGCCGTACTGGCCGCGCGGGACGCAGTGGGACCGCGATTAGCCTAGCTCACCATAACGAAATGCAGGTCGTACGGCGTATCGAACGCTTTACAAAACAAACCTTACCCGTTAATGTGGTTGAAGGCTTTGAGCCTCGCCGCACACCCGCAGCAGCGCCGTCGCGCCCAAACAACAAGCGCCCGCCCTCACGCAATGCAAAATCGCATAACAATAATGGCCGGCCGTCTAACAGCAACCATGGCTACCGCGGTCCGAGCAATAACAGCAACAGTGCACCCGGCCGCCGCAGCTCAGGCACGCGCGTTGCAGCACGTCAACGATAAACAATCACCGGGACCTTGGTATGCGTTAGCACTCGTTGCGTTTCGCTGCCAATTAACAGCGCACTAAGTCCACCGCGGCCATGCGAAGCCATTAAAATGACATCGCAGCCGCACACTTGTACGGCTTCAATAATCCCTAAATAAGGCGATGAATGCGCACTGATATGGCTTGCACATGGCACTTGCGCATTCCTTGCCACCTCCTTAACCCGCCGCAGATACTCATGCGCTTCTTTTTCTTGGCGCTGTCGGAATTCAACCGGCGCCTCAATAGTCGCCTCAGCAAAAAGCGGATAAGGATATTGCAACAAACAGGTATACGCAGTAATGTGAGCACCTAGCGCCTTGGCAAGCTCAATGCCACTGTTAATCGCCTTTTGCGACAGCTCAGATCCATCAGTTGGAATCAGAATATGCTTAAACATAATCCCTCCTTCTAAGGGCACTCTCTCGCGCTTATGCCTAAAAAATACACCCACACATTACGTTGACTGCCCAATTAAAGAATAGACGATATTCATAATTTTTGTCTATCAATAATCCGAGTCTTCAATCCAGGCGGCTTGGATTGCTTCAAGTATCTTCTCGCTTGAGCGCTTCGGATCATCCTCAAAGCCGGCCAATTCCGTGACCCAACGGTGCAAATCCGTGAAGCGGACATATTGTGGATCAATCTCTGGGTGCTTCTCAGTGAGCGCCATAGCGATTTCTTGAATGTCGACCCATTTCATCTTTTGTCTCCAGTTTTTAACTCTAAATTCATGCTGTAAGGTAGTTTTTTATTCTGCACGCTACCCCACCCTCCCCACTTTAAAGCTGGCGTCGATCTAACACCGCGCGCGCAATCGTGCCGGCATCCGTATATTCAAGCTCGGCACCCACTGGCACGCCACGCGCGAGCCGGGTTGTTGTCAAGCCGCGGACTTTTAACATCTGACTGAGGTAATGGGCAGTCGCCTCTCCCTCATTATTAAAATTCGTAGCTAAAATCACTTCTTGCACTCGGCCATCAGTAGCGCGCTGCATCAGACGTTCAAAATTAATCTCGCGCGGACCGATGCCATCCAATGGGCTCAAGCGTCCCATCAGCACAAAGTATAACCCGCGGTAAGCTAAAGTTTGCTCTAGCATGAGTTGGTCCGCAGGGGTTTCAACCACGCACAGCAGCGCCGCATCCCGGCTTGAATCTGCGCAAGTCTCGCAAGTTTGAGCCTCGGTTAAGGTGTTGCAACACACGCAATGGCGTAAATTCTTCAACGCCTGCGACAACGCGCTCCCCAAGCGAGCAGCGCCATCGCGGTTGTGTTGCATCAGATGGAAAGCGATACGCTGGGCGGATTTTGGGCCAACCCCGGGCAATATGCGCAAAGCGTCAATTAACGCACTCAAACTTGCGGGAGACGTCATTCAAAAACACGGATAGACATAAGGTTGAAACTTAGAATGGCAGCTTAAAGCCTGCTGGCAAAGGTAAATCGTTGGTCACTTTCCCCATTTTTTCTTGGGTTGCTTCACTGACTTTATGCACCGCATCATTAAATGCGGCAGCAATCAGATCTTCGAGCATATCTTTGTCATCGTCAAAAAGGCTTGGATCGATCACCACACGGCGCACTTCATGCTTGCATGTCATGGTTACTTTGACCAGACCAGCACCTGATTGCCCTTCAATTTCAATCAAGGCAAGCTCTTCTTGCGCTTTATTCATATTTTCTTGCATTTGCTGAGCTTGCTTCATCAGCCCGGCGAGTTGGTTTTTCAACATTAATGACTCCTCTTTAAATATTGGGGGTGTTGGTAGAAGGCGCCGGCTTAACCGAGCCTGGTACGATGGTTGCATCAAAATCGCGCATCAGGGTTTGAGCAAATGGGTCTTGCGCCAACGCTTGTTCTGCTGCTTGCTGACGCTGGATATTATGCGCCGCGTCTAACGCTGCGGCAGTTTGCGTCACTGGGCCAATCTCCGCGACTAATTTGAGCGGTTTACCTAAATATTCAGTCAGCGCTGCGCACAGTTTATCCAATTGCCCACGCTCAGCGAGCTGCGCTACAGAGACTCTCAAGGTTAACTTTGTGCCTTCAATACGCACCAGCTCGCTGCAATACGCAAGTTCTTTTACAAGGCCACGCAATGGCAGGCGCGTAACCAGCGCGGGCCAATCATGTTCACATCCTAAAGCTGCGAGTGAATCTGTTTGAGCCGAAGCATCCGTATGATTAGGCATGGCGACCGCTGCACGACTAGCCGTTGCTAGCTCAGGTTCGAACTGGATATCCGTCACTGAACTGGCTTGGCTGGCTTGGCTGGCTTGGCTGGCTTGGCTGGCTTGGCTGGCTTGGCTGGCTTGGCTGGCTTGGCTGGCTTGGCTGGCAGCAATTGTAGATGATATACCCGCTGCCGCTGTAGTTGCCGGATAAAACGCTAGCATTCTTAACAGCGTCATCGTAAAACCCGCATATTCGTCCGGCGCAAGTCCAAGCTCAGAGCGGCCGATGGTTGCAATCTGATAATACAACTGCACCTGTTCTGGCGAGAATAGGCTAGCAAAGCGCCGAATATCTTGCGCCTCAGGCAGTTCGTCAAGGACTGACTGTGGCGCGACTTGAGCCCATGCAACCTGGTGCAAGAGTGTAGATAAATCTTGCAAGGCCGACAAAAACGATAAGCTACGCGCGGCCAGTTCATCCGCAATGGCCAATACTGCAGCACCATCGGCCAGTGCCATCGCGTCCAGTAGCCGAATCAAATAATGCTGATCAAGCGCGCCCAACATATCGCGCACCGCGGCTTCACTCACTTGGCCTGCAGCATAGGCAATCGCCTGATCGGTTAGCGACAGCGCATCCCGCATACTACCATCCGCCGCGCGCGCTAATAAGCGTAACGCTTGCACCTCGAAGCTAAATTTTTCTTCAGTTAGGATTTTCTGCAAGTGCGCAACAATATGCACAACCGGCATCCGCTTAAGATTAAATTGCAAGCAGCGCGATAGTACCGTGACCGGGATTTTCTGGGGATCTGTCGTAGCTAGAATAAATTTGACATGTGACGGCGGCTCTTCAAGCGTTTTTAACATTGCGTTGAACGCATGGTTAGTCAGCATGTGCACTTCATCGATCATATAGACTTTAAAGCGCGCATCGACTGGCGCATAAACAGCGCGCTCAAGCAAGCTAGCCATTTCGTCAACGCCACGATTGGACGCCGCATCCATTTCTACATAATCAACAAAGCGCGCCTCATCAATTGCGCAACATGCTGTACATTGACCACAAGGGATTGCCGTAATGCCAGTTTCACAATTCAATGCTTTAGCAAGGATCCGCGCCAAAGTCGTTTTGCCAACGCCACGCGTTCCAGTAAATAAGTAGGCATGGTGTAAACGCTGCTGTTCAAGCGCATGCGTAAGCGCTCTTACGACATGCTCTTGTCCAACGAGCGACGCAAAATCCTTGGGTCGCCATTTGCGCGCGAGAACTTGATAGGTCATTGAAAAATTTAAAATTAGGGGTGACGAGCCCAATCCTCGGCACTAGCGGGAAGCGGTTGTGGCTGCTTCGTTCCCGACCTGACCAGATTGGCCGCACCGCCATGCGAGGAGGCCCGTCACCCTGAATTCTACCATCGCAAGGAAGATTCGTTGTGAACCAATATGTGAATCGATCGATTAAATCATTTTTTTGGAACGCAAGGCAAATCGCTCTTTCTGCTTGGATAAATGAAATTCGATGCAAGTAAGAACAATCTGAAGGTAGTTTAAGGCTAAATCCTATACAATTCAAGTTCAGCGCTAGGTCGAGCCAAGCCTTTTTCGACTTGCAGCGCATAAGGAATAATCTTAAAAGAGTGATGTAGAAAATAATGAAAATAGGTATTTTACTAAACCCCATAAAAACTTCTTCAATATCGCCTGGCTGCAGCACCCCGTCACCCATAAATCGTGCCCCTGAAAAAAACGATCAACCCATCACGCGCAAAGATTCCGGCATTGGGCTCCCCCCTTCCCCTCAGGCAGGTACATCCCACCCGCCAAGTAGCCCGGTACAAAAAACGGATTCTCTCGCTTATGTTGTGCCGCAAGATGATGCGTCGGTCCGTGAGCAACGTCATTGGATGACCGGCACGAAGCAAACCGTCAAACCGCTTGAGCCAACCGAAAGCAAAACATCAGCACGGGTCCGACAGGCCGTGAGCCACGGCCTAAATAGGCTAAAGCAGTTATGGCTCACACCGCGCCCCACGACTCAGCAAAACGTCTCTAGACCTTTTACTTGGATGCCATTTTGGGCAACACCGCCAAGCGCGCCATTAGTCAACCCAATACCGCGCAGTAAGCTAGCTACTGCGCTCTATCCACTCACTCCGCTCAACCCGCGGCTACAGAAGTTGTCGACCCAAGCCATTTCCCTAGCCGCTTTGCGCAATGCGCTCTACCAACATTATGAGTGCGCGGGCTTATCGACTCAGCCGTTATCCGCTCAAAACGCAGCGCTTGATACCTGCTATGCCAATCTCACCCGGATTGAGCATCCTCTTCAACCGCAATCAGAGCACACTGCGCTGACGCAGCCAAGCACCGCTTCCGAGCAGCAATCTAATAGCGAATCGCACTCTACGCCGCCTCCCAAGAGTCCCATTACACTCAATCACCTCTTTGAGCCCCAAACGTTACGTGATGGCTCAATCGGTCAGCCTAAACGGGTTTTGCTGCATGGGCAAGCAGACAGTGGCAAAACCGTTGTATGCAAAAAGCTAGTCTCTGACTATCAGCACCATGCGCTTTGGCACAATCGTTTTGATTGCGTATTGTGGTTGCCATTGGCACAGCTCAAGACCGATCAGCCCCTCAATTTAAAAATCTTACTTTGCGAGCACTTTTTTGCGCATCAAGCAAACGCGCAAGCATTAGCCCAAACTTTTGAGCGCCATCAAGCCAAAACCTTGTTTATCTTGGACGGGTTAGATGAAGTCATTGGCGAGCTGGAAGAAGGCCGCCCTTTACATCCACTGTTACAAGAATTACTCAGTCAAACTCATGTTTTAATCACCTCTCGGCCAGTTGGCGTGAATTCACGGGCACTCGGTCAGTTTGATTTAGAGCTAGAAACCGTGGGCTTAAATCTGGATGATGTGCAGGCCTACGTGCAAAACTTTATCCCTGAATCAAACCCAGCCACAATCCAACAATTGATGCAAAGTACCTCGCTGACTCAGGGGCCAGTCAATCTTCCGCTTCTGCTTGATGCACTTTGTGCAAACTGGGAAAAACGCCACGCAAATCAAGACATCACTCTAGCCACGCTCTACGAGGCGATCGTCAATCAGCTCTGGCGTAAAGATTGCGTTCGCTTAAAGAAAAGACATCAAGGCGAACGCTTGGAACCCTTAGCACTCCAAAATCTACCTCAAACTATACTAGAAGAGCTCATCGCTCCGGAACTCCACGCTTTAAGCTATTTAGCTTTTAAAGGATTAGAGGCCGGAACCCTTGAAGTGGATCTGGATAAGCTGACCCAGGATCAAGCGCGGCTAGGAATAAAATCGCCGTTCTGGCTCAGAACTGATTTGAAACATACCTCCTTCTTACACACGACTGATATTAGGCTCCCGGAAGTCGAGCGCCGTTATCATTTCTTGCACCCCTCCTTGCAGGAATTTTTTGCAGCTAAGTTCCTGGCTCAGCAGCTGAAAATTGATGCACAAGCCGAGCAAACGTCTGCCCATACAAACAAGATACCTGTCGCTTCCGGTTTAATCCTCAGCCCAACACAATTGCATGTCTTTATCGCCGAACATAAATACGATCCTCGTTATGAGCCAATGTGGCAAATGTTGGCCGGGTTGCTTAAAGGCGCTGCCTTAGAACACTTTTTTACGCTATTAGAAGAGACGCCTCAGGACTTGCTTAGCGCGCGCCATCAACACGTGATGATGGGATGCGTGCAGGTAGCACGCGCCCAATTAGAAGAAAAAACTATCGATAGACTAGAAACAGAGTGGCTGCAGTGGCTACACTTTGAGATCAGTCTTAACCTAGATAAGGTCAGCGCATTAGGGCGCCAACCGGGATTCCCAGAGCATCTGCTGCTCACTTATCTACATCAGCCTAACAGCAATAAGGCCACCCTTATTCGAACCCTCAATGCACGCTCAACGCTATCTCACCATGCGACTCAAGCGATTATTTCAGTGCTGCTTAAGCCTGAAGAAAATAAAGAGGCGAAAAGTGCAGCGGCCGAAATCTTGGGTCAACAGCACACATTGTCTGATGCCGTCGTTCAGGCCTTAAGCACGGTGTTACAAAATGAGGATGAAGATGAGGATGTCAGAATTGCAGCCATTGGAGCCTTAGGCCGGCAAAAACCATTGGCCGAAGCCGTCATTCTGACCTTAATTTCAGCATTACTAGATGCAAACTGGGAAATTAGATATGCCGCAGGCAAAATATTGGGCCGACTGGAAACACTGCCTGACACGGCGCTTAAAATCTTAATAGCCGCCTTACAGAATAAAGAAAAGCATATCAGGTCTACGGCGACTGAGGCTTTAGGCCAACAGCAGCCACTCTCTGACATCATCACTCAAGCTTTGGTTGCAGTGTTACTCAATAAAAGTGAAGACAAGGAGATCAGAGGAATAGCTGCGAACGCATTCAGCTCGCAGCAAACGCTGTCCGAAGCGACCATAGATGCCTTGCTCACAGTCTTGCGCAATAAAGATGAAAACGAAGAGTTAAGGGCTTCGGCCGCCGAGGTTTTTAGTTGGCGGGAACCGTTTGCTCAAACAGCCCTTCAAATCTTGATCTCGCTGCTGCTGGATAAAGATGAAAAAGAATATATCAGGTCTACCGCGGCACAAGTATTAAATCGACGCAAAATAATACCTGAAACAGCCATTCAAGCCTTGTCTACCGTGTTACAAGATAAGAATGAGAAAGAAAACATTAGAGTGTTGGTTGCCAAAGCGCTCAACAATCAGGAAACGCTACCGCCCTGCCTCACGCAAACTTTACTTTCCGTGTTAAAAAGTGAGCTTGGAACAGAAAGCTTGGGAAGCAGAATTGCCGCTGCCGATACATTAGGCCAAGAAACCGTACTCTCTGAAGAGATTATTCAAGATTTAACTGAGATAGTACAGAATCAGGACGAAACATGGCGGATCCGGCTCGCCGCCATTCAAGCCTTGCATCGACAGCCAAGATTACCTGCCAATACCTGTCGCGCCTTGATTATAGCGCTCACAGATGAGCATCAAAAAACCCGCTCTGCAGCCGCCATGGTATTAAGCCGACAAGAAAACCTATCTAACGAAGTGATGCAAGCCTGGATCGCCGCGCTATCGAGTGCAGATCAAGATATACAAGCTAAGGCCATTAAGAGCTTAGGCCAACACCAAACGCTGCCCGAGCACGCCAAATTAGTCCTAACCCAAGCCTCACTGGATCAACAGTGCACTTTCAGAATTGAGGCGATACAAGCTTTAAGCAAACAAAAAGAACTGACTGAGGCTGTCATTCAAGCATGGGATTCGATCCTCAAAAATAAAGCCGAGGATGCCTCCCTCAGATCCAGCATTGCCCAAGCACTCGGACAACCCGAGACGCTAGCAGGCAACGTGATACAAACCTTGGTGACGTTGATCGCAGATCCGAATGAAGAAGACTCCGTCATATCCGCCGCAGCTAAAGCATTAAACCAACAAAAAATACAGACTGAAACCGTGATTCAAGCGTGGGCAGCAATCCTCAAAAATAAAGCAAGAGGAAAGCTCGCCAGATCTACCGCAGCCACAGCACTAGGCCAACCCAAGGCGCTGCCAGAAACCGTGATGCAAACCTTAGCGACGGTGCTAGCAGAGCCGAATGAAGCAGACTCTGTCATATTCGCAACGGCTAAAGCACTCAACCAACAAGAAATATTACCTGATGCCGTGCTTCAAACTTTGGTCGCTACGCTAGAGAAGAAGAAAAATGATAAATTTGTCTTATCTGCGATTACCAAGATTTTAAATTTACACATTGATCGGCTTTACACTTTGCTGCCAAGCCTAACCCCTGAGCAAATACAGTCACTCTATATGAGCGTTTTATTCCCATGGAGTTGCGCCCATATTGCACCGCTTTATATGCACAATAATAGACTGCATTTCTATACAACGGCTGGGCTAAAGAAGTCCATTTCTCTAACCACTCAACACATGGGTGGTTTTATGAACACCTGGTTGAAGAGCACCGTACCATTACGCCACCCTTCCTTCAAAGAGATCCAGACACGTTCCCGCGCTTATCGCTCAAGCCCTGTAGAGCCTTCTCTTATAAGAGAGCTGGCCTCTCCCACCTCAATCCCAAGTGGTGAACTTGCCCGCTTATGTACAGATATTCAAGGGCATGCGCATTTAGTTTAATGCCATTTTGTGCAAATGCACCACGCCATTTAGCTTTGCTATACAAGCTAAGCTTTTGGGTGGTGCGTTTTGGTTTGAATCAATTGGACTGATCGACAAACCTTCGAATTATTTCTTTTCTATTTCTCGGGTTGTTGGATCAGAGGCCGGTGTAGAAGTAGGACTCGAACCCAAATAAGTCGTGCTTACGTTGTTATTACCGGATACCGCTCTACTGCCTAGCCCCCCCGCGTACTGGAACACAACTTTCCCTCCTGACTGACGACGCGAAGCAAGCGCTGCATCTAAACCCTGAGAAAATTGTACTTGGTTTGAGTTTGCAGCCCAAAACTGCGGATCTAAGTCTGCGGGGTTGATATGCACAGTGCTCGTGTTACCTGAGCCACTCACCACCTCACTGCTCACACCGTTTGATATTTGTATAAGCGTGTCTTGATTTTCTTCCGGCAGTCCCTGCGCACTCCGTCTCATTGCAAGCTCAAATAGCTGCGGCAAGAGTCTGTACCTCATCTCAGCAAGCCGCTCAGAAATTTGCTGAACCCTCTCATTGGACGCAAAAAACACCGTCGCGATATCATCTAAACCAAAATACCCGTTTCCACCCGATGCCGCTTGCCCGTACATTCCTCTATAGAGAGTAAGTCCGCCCTTTATCTCCCCAATTTCTTCCAGGCTCTTTAGATACAGATCTTTTTGCTCTTTCAGGTCCGTCGGTAAAGTGGTTAATGGAGCAAGGTCAGGTAACGGTTGTTGCGCTTGTTGCTGTTCTAAAACGCCCAGCATTTGCTGCATTTTCTGCTCCAACATGCTTTGCGTTTGCTGCATCTGCTGTTCTAATATGGCCTGCATTTTCTGCTCTAGATCAGGCATGCCTTTTAACAGCAGGCTGATCACATCTAATTTATCCGGCACCTGTTCCAGACGAATCTCGCCTCGTACTTTATCTAACAATTGTGTCTCAAGTGGCACACGCCAGAGCGGAGACCACGCGGGTATGTAATCTTGGTCACCTATTGGCTGAGGCTGATCTAAGCGCTGCGAAGCCTTCTGCGCCATTTGCATAACACGCTCGTGCCCGCCCCACTGCTTATCTTGCGCAAGGCTCTTTAGAAATTCTTTCGCCCCTTTTTGCACTTCGCCCTCATGCGTGAGTGCTACTCGCTCTAACCGTTGGCATAAACCTTGTAAGAATTTCTCATTGTGACTATAGCGAGGAATACGCGCAAGTTTCTCCAGCGCCGCCAATTGATTTTCCTCCAGTAACAAATCTGCAAAGCGCAGCGCCGCATACCATCCATGCGGACGGTTGAGCTGCTGCAATCCCTCACTTGCTGCTTCATATTGCGCGAGCAAGGCCTCAGCAGTAGCCATTGCGACCTCACCCAGTTGATTGAGTGTCTGCAGGGCACAAACGAAGGCATCTTCAAACCGGTTCAGTGAGGCTTCCAATTTGTCTATGTCTATATTCTTAATCGCAGACGCAAGATTTAGAACCCCCTTTCCTACACTAAAGGTGTGGCGCAATATGCATTTCCATACCACTTCATTGTTCGGAATATGAGCTAATGCCTGACGCGCATAGCGCGCTTGCCAAGCAAGCTCGGGATCGGAGTGGCCGATTAATCCATCTAACGTGGCATACAGCGGTGCTTGAACCTCTTCCCGATCAATTCCACTCACGCCTAAACACGTCATCGCATCAAGCAGTTGTGAGGCCGTATACAACAAGGTTTGGCACTGGAGCAAATTGTTTGTTTTATGAACTTTATCCAAATGCTTGTGTAACAATTTAAGCGCATTCACCAAATCACCAGAAGGTACTTGATTGAATAGGTCTTTTGGGCAGTCTCGAATCATCACCGCCAGCCCTTGTGCAACGGGTATGTTCAGAAAAATCGCTTGATTTTCAGACAGCGCATTTACCGTTTGGCTGAGTAACTGCTGGTATAGCTCTCGATCAGCAATGGTAGCGAGTGGTACAACTTCTCGTACCAGCTCAAAATAACCTTTTGCATTAGTATCAGAAAATTTTTCTACTATATCGCGTGCGAGCTGTTTAAACTGTTTTTCTTGCGCCTCAGAAAGATAGTTCTTCTGTAAACACCAGGCTAAGTGTCGAGTATCGCTCAGCTGAGCGAGCTCAGTAACAAGAGGATAGGTCTGAGCAAGTGGGGATGGCTGGGGCTGGTTTTGACTTGACTTAAAAAAACTTAAGGCGACCTGAGACGGAGATGAAAACTTTTGCTTGATCGCTTCTTGAGCTCTAGAGGCTGCTTGCCAAGGGCTTGGTGTCTCCGGCAGAGCTAATTTAGCTAGTTTTTCTTTCGCCTCACTTTGACGGGCATTATAAGGCTCGGCAGTCGCTTTTATATAACTCGCATGAGCCCGTCTGAATAGGTCGTGAGCGCAGGCCAAATCCTCTCTCAAAGAGAGCTGACCGCGTGCTTCATAAAGATCCCCTCTTTCCAGGTAGACCGTGGCAATCGCTGTTTCAACCGCCGAATTAGTTGGAGCCGCCTTTTTCAGTTCACTTTTTGCTCGATTGAACTGATTCAGCGCCAAATCAAACTCTTGCTTATCCCGATGCTCACGAGCAGCTTTTAGATAATTTTCACCTTTTTGCAAAGCAATTGCAGCGTCCACTTTCCTCAAACCTATCATCTTATCTCTCCGATATTCAAATACTTAATACTGCCTAATTTCTATTAGGCAGCACCCCTCAAGCTCGCGCTAGCCTAAATTCATAGGATTGGGTCCAGGAATTGTTTCAGAGGTATTATTTACGCCCCATATCGTCGTAATTTTATTATTTTGGCCAGATGTTGGGATATTCGCCACACCAGATGCAAATTGGACAACCGTTCTTCCTCCTTTCCCTGCACGTACCTGAGGCAGCACCGCCAACACTTGCTCTAAAGAGGTTTGCTGTTTTTGAACTTCCGCGTATAACTGCAGATCTTTGTCTGTCGGGTTGAAATGCAGATAGCTAGTATTCCCCGAACCATCTATCATTTGTCCTCCCAAGCCATTTGCAATTTGGATTACAACTTCCTCTCGCTCTCTGCTCGGGTTTTGCAAGGATGCTAATTTCTGCTGCGCCTCCAACGCGCCATATTTCAAAGCATCTTCGTAACTAACACACGCCTCTTCAAATCTACTCAGATTACATAAAATATCTCCACTGACTAGATAGGTTCGAGCTAGATGAGCTTGAATATCCTGCTGTTCACCAAAAGCAAATACTCTATTCTGAGCCAACGCATCCTTAAAATTGTTTTTCGCCATCTCCAATGAACGCAGTGCGCCTTCATAATCTCTGCTATTTAAGTAATTCTGTGCAATGTTGATGGCTTGCTTGCCCTGGTCAGCAAGAGTCAAGTACGTTAAGGTACTGGTTTGGCTTTGGGCAGCTGCTATCGGGGTTACGCCTGATGTAGATTGCATGTAAATCTCCTTATCTTTATTAAGATATTATAAAAATGCATTTAACGTGCTTCTAAAGGCTTTTAGAGGCAGATTTTACTCATCAATCTTCTTGTTCTGCTGCGCTCTTAAACCCTCGACAATATGCTGCCGAAGGTAAGCGCGATTTTAGCAGAGCTGCTGCGGAAAACTCGAATCTGTCGTTATAATGAGATAGTCCGTAATCCCCCAGCAAATAATGCGATTTGAAAGTCAAATTTAAATGCCTACCGCATTGGGCTAAGCGGTGTTCACAGTCGGAGAGCCTGCTTCTGTATTAAGACGGGATGTTATTTGTTCTTGTTTATTAGGGAAAATTCACGCGCCACTATTTCTCACACTCTCACACGTATCTGTTCAATGGCTTTTTCAATTCGATCCACCGCAATAATCTCAAGCCCTTCAATGGCTTGTTTAGGGGCATTTGCAGTTGGAATCAACGCCAATGAAAAACCTAATTTTGCCGCCTCTTTCAAACGTTCTTGTCCGCGTGGGCAAGGACGAATCTCGCCAGCGAGTCCAATTTCGCCAAATACAACTAAACCATTGGGCAGTGGCTGGTTGCGCAGGGAGGATTGAATCGCAAGCAAGACCGCAAGGTCGGCAGCCGGCTCAGAGATTTTAACTCCGCCAACAGCGTTCAAAAATACATCTTGATCAAAACAGGCAATACCTGCGTGACGGTGTAACACCGCCAATAACATTGCGAGCCGATTTTGCTCAAGCCCAACGGCGAGTCGACGAGGATTGGGCACGTGAGCCGTGTCAACCAGAGCCTGAATTTCAACTAACAACGGCCGCGAGCCTTCTTGCGTCACTAATACACAAGAACCTGGCACGCGATGTTCATGCTGCGATAGAAACAACGCCGACGGATTCGCCACACCGCGCAAGCCACGCTCGGTCATCGCAAAGACGCCGAGTTCATTGACTGCGCCAAAACGATTTTTAAAAGCGCGCACGAGCCGGTAGGCGGAATGCGTATCTCCCTCGAAATACAGCACTGTATCCACAATATGCTCAAGCACGCGCGGCCCAGCTAAACTGCCCTCTTTTGTGACGTGGCCAACCATAATAATGGTTACGCCCATTTGTTTGGCTAAGCGCGTAAGTTGTGCCGCACATTCGCGCACTTGCGCGACTGAACCAGGTGCTGAGCTAAGCGCTTCTGAGTAGAGCGTTTGGATGGAATCAATCACCGCTACGGTCGGTTGTTCAGCCACAATAGCTGCTTGGATTTTTTCGAGCTGAATCTCGGCGAGTAAATGTAGCTCGCTCGCGCGTGTAGCATTATCCACCAGACCTAAACGTTGCGCGCGCAAGGCGATTTGCGCACCTGATTCTTCACCGCTGACATACAATACCCGGCGCTCACGGGCTAAGGCGGCAAGTGATTGCAATAACAATGTTGATTTTCCTATGCCCGGGTCTCCGCCAATCAGGACCACCCCACCCGCCACTAAACCACCGCCCAACACCCGGTCAAACTCTTGTAAGCCGCTTGAAAAGCGCGGCACATCGGCGGCCTCAATAGCGGCCAGTTTCTGACTTGGGGTTGACTGCGTCAAGGCTTGATAACGATGAGCCGCGGGCGTTTCAGCTAGGGTTTCAATCAGCGTATCCCACGCGTTACAGGCAAAACATTTCCCTTGCCATTTAGGTGATTGCGCGCCACAAGCGCTGCAGACATAAAGTGCTTTTTTCGCCATATTCATTTACACCACAGAGACACGCGGCGCGAGGGCGCACAACAATTCATACCCCACCGTGCCACAAGCCTGCGCGACCTCATCTACCGGCAGTTCAGCGCCCCATAATTGAACTTTTGAACCAATCCTGGCCGTAGGCAGTGCCGTTAAATCAACCGTTATCATATCCATTGACACCCGACCCACCAGTTGAGTCCTGATATGGTCCACCATAATTGGCGTACCAGAGGGCGCAGTGCGAGGGTAACCATCCGCGTAACCACACGCTACTACGCCAATGCGCATCGGCTTTTCCGCCTTATAGCTGGAACCATACCCTACCGTGTCTCCTGGTACTAGGGTTTGCACTGCAACAATCTCGCTGGTGAGTGTCATCACCGGCAAAAAGCCATAGTTGGCAGGCACTGCCGCAACGCCAGAAGGCGATGCGCCATACAGCAATATACCTGGACGCACCCAGTGAGTATGGGTGCGCGCATGCCATAGCACAGCGGCTGAATTAGCCAAACAGCGTGGGCCGGTCAGCTCTTTAGCGCCACGTTCAAATTCACCCATTTGATACTCAACACCCCGACCGTTATCGGCATCGGAAAAGTGTGTCATAAGCGTGATTTGACCAATATTCGGGCAGGCGCGGGCACGTTGCCAAGCCGCTTGATAAAATTCCGGACGGTAGCCAAGTCGGTTCATACCCGTATTCATTTTCAACTGAATATTCACAGGCTTGGTCAGACGCGTTGCCGCCAACATGTGCAACTGTTCATCGCTATGAATAATCGTGGCTAAGCTGTATCGATCAACCGCCTCAAGATCGGTCGTATGAAAAAATCCTTCAAGTAACAAAATTGGCCCGGCCCAGCCCAGCTCCCGTAATTTGATTGCAGCGTCAAGGTCAAGCACACCAAAACCATCGGTTTTACATAACCCTGGCAGAACCTGGGCCAAGCCATGCCCATAAGCGTTCGCTTTAACAATAGACCAGATTTTTGACTGAGGTACCAAACGGCGAATGGTAGCGAGATTATGAGCAAGCGCCGTAAGATCGATAGCAGCGGAAATTGGACGAGGCATGGATTCTGATGGTGAGGACAAATCGATTGTCCTAAGACGGTTCACTTAAAAAACCGTATTTTCGTGTTATAACGTCACGAAAACAACCCTCTTTTACATTACTTTTTTTATCTCAGTAGGCTAAGCGATTCGATTTCAATGAAAAAAGGTTTTTACATTATTATGGCCGCGCAGTTCTTCTCCTCTTTGGCCGACAATGCTTTGCTGATTGCGGCCATTGCGTTATTGAGCGATCTGTTGGCACCGCCCTGGATGACCCCGCTATTAAAGCTTTTTTTTGTGCTTTCTTACGTGCTACTCGCGGCTTTTGTTGGCGCTTTTGCTGATTCTATGCTTAAAGGCCGGGTGATGTTTATCACCAACGCGATTAAAGTAGCCGGCTGTCTCACCATGCTGTTGGGCGCCCATCCACTGCTTGCTTATGGCATTGTGGGGTTTGGCGCAGCAGCTTATTCGCCGGCCAAATATGGCATCCTCACCGAACTTTTACCCCCTGAAAAATTAGTTGTCGCCAATGGTTGGATTGAGGGCGTTACCGTCAGCTCAATTATTCTTGGCGCAGCCCTTGGCGGCATTTTAATTAACCCCTCGGTTGCGCATTATTTGCTAGGACTGAACTTTCCTCTGATTGAAACTCGTACCCAAGCAGCCATTCTTGTGATTACCGGGATTTATATTTTGGCCTCCGTCTTTAATCTTGGCATTCCCGATACAGGCGCCCGCTATCCGCGACAGCAACGCAATCCGCTGCGCTTAATAACGGATTTTGCCGATTGTTTTGTAACGCTATGGCGTGACAAGCTTGGGCAAATTTCTCTTGCCGTCACCACATTGTTTTGGGGCGTAGGCGCAAGCCTGCAATTTATTGTGCTGAAATGGGCTGAGCTATCGCTGGGCATGAGCCTATCACGAGCAGCCGCACTCCAAATTGTCGTCTCGTTAGGGGTTGCCGCAGGCGCCATTATTGCAGCGGCTAAAGTTCCGCTAAAGCGCTCGTTAAGCGTTTTGCCAATCGGTATTTTGATGGGCTTAGCACTGATTGCCATGGCATTTATCACCAACGATCTAGCGCCGAATCAGGGGTTAAATCTTGGCTCTATACACATCCCTCTTTATTTGCTTTTGGCCAATCTACTCTTAGTTACAGTTGGCCTACTTTCTGGTTTTTTCTTAGTGCCGATGAATGCGCTATTGCAACATCGAGGGCATGTTTTGCTGTCTGCGGGTCACTCAATTGCCGTGCAAAACTTTAACGAGAATTTATCGGTCTTGGCGATGTTATGCCTTTATGCAGCCTTGATTTGGTTAGAAATGCCAGTTACCTTAGTGATTATCTTGTTCGGCCTATTCGTTTGCGTCATGATGTGGGCGTTAATGTGCTTACATCGAGCCAATCAGCGTCAATTTGATGCTGTGGCATCGATTGGCGAAAATAAGCCTTAAACTTTGTTAAAGGTCGGATAAAGGAAGCTTTTTATGTCTACTTCCATTCACAATGTGCTGACTATCGCTGGTTCTGATTCTGGGGGCGGCGCTGGCATACAGGCTGATTTAAAAACTTTTTCAGCGCTGGGGGTATATGGGACCACGGTTATCACGGCACTCACGGCACAAAATACGCATGGCGTACAGGGCGTTTATGCAGCGACTGCAGAATCTGTAAGTGCGCAGCTTGATGCTGTCTTGAGCGACATTCAGATTGATGCGGTCAAGATTGGCATGCTCGCCACGGCAGATATTGTACGGGCGGTAGCAGCTGCGCTGCACCGCTACCAACCCGCGCATGTGATCCTTGATACAGTGTTGCTCTCAAAAAGCCAGCATGCATTGCTCGATAAAGAAGCCATTGCAATTTTACGCGCAGAACTTATCCCACTTGCCGAACTGATTACGCCCAACCTACCTGAGGCAGCCGCTCTACTTGAACAAGACTGCGCTACGAGCGAAGAAGAAATGGTGCTCCAGGGCGAAGCGCTATGCGCTTTAGGAGCACGCGCAGTATTGATGAAAGGCGGCCACCTAGGCAGCGAGTTCAGCCCGGATTGGCTCATTGAAGCAAATGGTCATCATACACGTCTTGGCGGCGCACGCATTTTAAGTACTCATACGCATGGCACAGGGTGCACTTTATCCGCCGCTATTGCGGCCTTAAGGCCGCAACGACTAGATTTAGAAAATGCAGTAAGCGATGCCAAAGCGTATCTAACCCAAACCTTGATCAATAGCGCAAAGCTGACCGTGGGAAGTGGCACAGGTCCAGTGCATCACTTTTATCAGTGGTGGTAAACCTCGATAGCGATTTTTTTGATTTACGGAGCATTGCATCATCAGCAAATTAGCTATTTAGCCTAGTATTCATGATTGAGGCGGCGCGGCAGAATGTGGAGCATGCTTAACCTCTTGGGGCGATACGTCGATCAACAAAATGAATGCTTTATCCATGCCGCATGACGCCTTATGCAAGTTATTTCTGATGGATGTAGAGATTGCCAGAGAATTTCTACAAACCCATTTACCTAATTCTTTGCAACAAGAATTTGATTTCAATACTTTAACCCTCGCGCCAGGCGCATTTGTTGAAGACAATTTAAGCCAGCATTACAGTGACATTGCCTATTCAATCCAAGCCATCAAAGGCCAAGGCCCCGCGTATATTCTGTTAGAACATGAAAGCGCAGCGGGTCAATTAACACCTTTTAAGCTATGGCGTTATCAAAGCGCCATTATGAAACAACACCTTAATCAAGGTCATGCATTACTACCGGTGGTGGTGCCATTAATTTTTAATCGGGGCATAGGCCCCTATAAAGGGCCACTCAGTCTTTTAGAATGCTTCAAACACCAATCACTAGCACAAAAAATATTTGCGTTAACTCACTCAATTCAACTGATTGATTTATCAGCGATACCAGACGAGGTGTTGATAACCCATAAGCGTTGCGCAGCCATGAGCTTAGCGCAAAAGTACATCCACCGTTGGGAGCTAACGCAGCTTGCGCCTAAAATATTTGAGCTCTTTGAGCGTTATCCTCTCTCAGTTGAAAAAAGAAGAGGATTGCTATATTATCTAGCAAATGAAAGTCGAGGAATCGACAAGCAATTTGTCCAATCTATGATTAACATCTCACCACATTATCAGGAGGATATTATGTCTGCTGCACAATATTTAATTGAAGAGGGACGTCAAGAAGGGTTACAAGAAGGGCAGCAAAAAGGTTGGCAAGAGGCTGCGCTTGAAATTGCTAAAAATCTACTAGCCTGCGGCACAAAGCTCGATTTTATTAAACAAGTCACGCAACTTTCTGACGATAAAATTAAAGCGCTCAGAGTTGCTAATGAATGATTCCGTGATGGAAACCTTAAATAAATTTCCGGATCAATAATATAATAAGCCGACAGACTTTAAAAAATCCATTAGCGGTTTTAGATACTAGTTTAAAAGAAATTTAACTATCATAAATTAACGACTTTAAATTACAAGTTAAATTAAGCCAGTTTGACCCGCCTAGGAGCGTGCATTCGCCTTAGAGTGCCAAACTGGCCTATTTTTCACTCCCGCCAAGCTCTTGCTATAATTCAGCAACTTTTGAAGTTTGTCGGGCTAGCTAGCCTTCCCTCTCTATTTGCGATCTCAATGACCTCTCAACTTGATAAAAAAGTCGAAGCGTGGTCGGCTCGTTTTTCTGAACCGTTACCCGAACTTGTACAGCGTTACACTGCATCCGTTTTTTTTGATAAAAGACTGGCTCTCGTCGATATTGAAGCCTCGCTTGCGCATGCCACTATGCTGGCGGAATGCGCGATCATTAGCCTAGACGACTTTAACGACATTAAGCGTGGGATGACGCAAATCCGTGGCGAAATAGAGCGTGGTGAATTTAACTGGCAGATTGCTTTAGAAGACGTTCACTTAAATATTGAAGCGCGTCTTACCACACTGATTGGCGATGCGGGCAAACGTTTACATACTGGCCGCTCGCGCAATGATCAAGTTGCAACTGACATGCGGCTCTGGCTACGCGGTGAAATAGATCAAATCCATCCATTGCTGATCGAGCTGCGGCGAGTTCTGATTGAGCTTGCCGAACCGCACGTGGCTACGATTTTGCCTGGCTTTACACATTTACAAGTGGCTCAGCCGGTCACTTTCGGCCACCATTTACTGGCTTACGTTGAAATGTTGGCGCGCGATAGCGAACGTTTACTGGATTGCCGCAAACGCGTTAACACCCTGCCCTTAGGCGCAGCAGCTCTAGCGGGCACCAGCTATCCGATTAAACGGCAGCGGGTTGCCAAATTACTTGGCTTTAATCAATTGTGCGCAAATTCTCTCGATGCCGTCTCTGATCGAGACTTTGTTATTGAATTTGTGTCAGTGGCCGCTCTAATTATGACGCACCTCTCGCGTTTATCTGAAGAATTGGTGTTTTGGATGAACCCGCGTGTGGCTTTTATTGATTTGCCGGACCGTTTTTGTACCGGCTCGTCCATCATGCCGCAAAAGAAAAATCCCGATATTCCCGAGCTGGTGCGCGGCAAAACCGGTCGCGTCAATGGCCACTTGATCGCGTTATTAACCATCGTCAAAGGGCAACCTCTGGCCTATAACAAAGACAATCAGGAAGACAAAGAACCTCTTTTTGATACCGTTGACACTTTGGTCGATACTTTACGCATCTTTGCAAACATGGTTGCCGGCATTCAAGTTAAGCCCGAAGCCATGCGTGCAGCAGCGTTACAAGGGTATGCCACCGCCACTGATTTAGCGGATTATTTGGTCAAGCGCGGCGTACCATTCCGTGATGCGCATGAGGCCGTCGCGCATACCGTACGGATTTGTATTGAGCGCAGTTGTAACCTGACCGATCTTACCCTAGATGAGTTACGCAGTATCTTGCCCACCCACGCAGGGCTCATCGAACCTGAAGTATTTAGCTACTTGACGCTTGAGGGCTCCGTAGCAAGCCGCCAACATCCGGGCGGCACCGCGCCGGAACAAGTCCAACAGGCACTCAATGCCGCACGCAAGGCGCTCTATACAACTTAACTAACCTGCTCTCCGCCGCACAGCGGAGAGCGCATCATGAATCGCGCACGCAATCGACAAAATAGACTGCGCGCCCATCGACAACCTCAGTCACCAGGCCATGAATATCCGTATAAAAACCTGGGAAATGCTGATTAAACTCACGCGCAAATTGTAAATAACGGACAATTGCACGGTTAAAACGCTCGCCTGGAATAAGCAGCGGAATGCCTGGTGGATAAGGCGTTAATAATACGCTCGTGACGCGGCCTTCTAACTCATCAATCGGAACCCGATCAATCTCGCGATGGGCGAGTTTGGCAAACGCATCTGCCGGCTTCATCGCCGGTTCCATATTGGATAGATACATCTCGGTGGTCATGCGTGCCACATCGTTTGACTTATAGACGGTGTGGATCTGTTGGCACAAATCACGCAAGCCGACTCTTTCATACGCCGGATAATGCGCGACAAATTCGGGCAAGATACGCCATAGTGGCTGATTATTATCGTAATCATCCTTAAATTGCTGGAGCTCGGTCACCATGCTATTCCATCGGCCTTTGGTAATGCCAATCGTAAACATGATGAAAAAAGAATAGAGCCCAGTTTTTTCAACAATAATCCCATGTTCGGCCAGATAACGGGTCACGATCGCTGCCGGAATGCCGCTTGCGCCAAAGTCTCCCTCTACATTCAATCCAGGCGTGATAATTGTCGCCTTGATGGGGTCTAACATATTAAAACCTTCGGCTAGCTCGCCAAAGCCATGCCAGCGATCATGCGGCGCTAGCATCCAATCTTCACGGTCGCCAATGCCCTCTTCTGCTAAGGCTTCTGGCCCCCACACTTCAAACCACCAATCCGCGCCATAATCAGCACCCACTTTGCGCATCGCGCGACGAAAATCCAGCGCCTCGGCAATCGACTCCTCAACCAGCGCCGTGCCACCAGGCGGCTCCATCATCGCAGCAGCCACATCGCAGGAGGCGATGATCGCGTATTGTGGGCTGGTTGAAGTGTGCATCAAATAAGCTTCGTTAAAGCGATGTCGATCGAAAGAACAGTGCTCCGAATCTTGCACGACAATTTGCGATGCTTGCGAAATTCCGGCCAGCAATTTATGCGTTGAATGTGTCGCAAAAACCAGTGCGCCGGTGCGAGCGCGACCTGCCCCGATGGCATGCATATCCCGATAAAAAGGATGGAACTCTGCATGGGGCAACCAAGCTTCGTCAAAATGCAACGTATCCAGTAGATCTCCAAGCAGCTCTTTAATCATTTCAACGTTGTACACCACCCCATCATAGGTGCTCTGGGTGATGGTCAAGATGCGTGGCCGTACTAGCGGATTTTGCTTAAGGACCTCACGTGCAAACGGGTTGGCTTCAATCTTGCGGCGAATATTTTCTGGTTTAAATTCATCCCGTGGAATGGGGCCAATAATGCCGTAGTGATTTCGCGTAGGCGTCAAAAACACGGGGATCGCGCCGGTCATTGTAATAGCGTGTAAGATCGACTTATGACAATTACGGTCAACCAAGACAATATCATTGGGGGCAACGGTTGCATGCCAAACAATCTTATTAGAAGTCGATGTGCCATTCGTGACAAAGAACACGTGATCCGCACTAAAAATGCGCGCGGCATTATGCTCTGAGGCAGCAACTGGCCCCGTATGATCGAGTAACTGGCCTAATTCATCAACGGCGTTGCAAACATCGGCGCGCAGCATGTTTTCACCAAAAAACTGATGGAACATCTGACCAATTGGGCTCTTTAAAAAGGCCACGCCCCCTGAATGCCCTGGGCAATGCCATGAATATGAACTATCTTCCGCATAATGAGTCAGCGCGCGAAAAAACGGTGGCGCGAGCGAATTCAGGTAGCTTTTCGCCTCGCGCACAATATGGCGCGCGACAAACTCCGGCGTGTCTTCAAACATATGAATAAAACCATGCAGCTCACGCAGAATATCGTTTGGAATATGGCGCGAAGTGCGCGTCTCACCGTATAAAAAAATCGGCAGATCCGCATTACGCCGGCGCACTTCGGCAATGAAAGCGCGCAAGGCAATCAAGGCATGCACAATTTCGCCATTTTCATCCACGCCGTTAGCGCTGATTTCATCATCATCAATCGAAAGAATGAAACACGAGGCACGGCTTGATTGCTGCGCAAATGAGGTCAGATCACCGTAACTGGTTAAGCCAAGTACCTCCATGCTCTCGCCTTCAATCGCCTCAGCCAGTGCACGAATACCAGAGCCCGAAATGTTTTCGGAGCGAAAATCTTCATCGATAATAACGACGGGAAAACGGAATTTCATTAAAGGGGTTTCTCAAAGACGGGGTAGAGAATTGCCAGACCTGCATACAAAGATATCTGCCCAGCATAGCAAGCACACAGCATTTTGCTCAAACATCAGCGGCCAAAGCCGCGCCTTAAGCGATCAAGTTTTGGGCAAAGTCACACCGCTTTGCCCTTGATATTTTCCGTCACGATCACGATATGAAACTTCACATACCTCGTCGCTCTCAAAAAATAATACCTGCGCCACGCCTTCATTAGCGTAAATCTTGGCGGGCAGCGGTGTCGTATTAGAAAACTCCAGCGTCACAAAACCTTCCCATTCTGGCTCAAACGGCGTCACATTAACGATAATGCCACAGCGTGCATAGGTCGATTTGCCTAAGCAAACCGTCAAGACACTGCGTGGAATCCGAAAATATTCAACCGTACGCGCCAGCGCAAATGAATTGGGCGGAATAATACACACGTCACCTTTAAAATCAACAAACGACTTTTCATCGAAATTTTTCGGATCGACAATGGTTGAGTTGATATTGGTGAAGATTTTAAATTCGTCCGCACACCGAATATCGTAGCCATAGCTTGACGTACCATAACTGACAATTTTTTTGCCGTGTTCATCGGTACGAATCTGGTGTGCTGAAAACGGCTCGATCATCTTATGCGTTTCGGCCATGCGCCGAATCCATTGGTCGGATTTAATTGTCATTCGATGTGCTGAGAAGAGAAGTAAAAGAGATCATTTTACTTGATTGTTGCGGCTTAGTGAAAGCCGCTATACGGATGCCCGTCTGGTGCTTAATGAATCACTTTCATTTTATTTAATGATGGAAATTTCCTCGCCCGTAGACTCTCTCTCCCTCATCTAGCGTGAGAAAATTGGCGGTTCGTTTGAACTTTAAATTCTGAGGCGATAATTCAAAGCACAGCACTGACTTGACGCCGCTCAGTCATAGGCGTCCCAACCTGTTTATGCCAAAGGCTTGCATAGATGCTATTTTTCTCCAACAAACCATCATGCGTGCCTTGCTCCGCAATCACGCCATCTTTTAAAACTAAGATCAAATCCGCATGTTGAATGGCTGACAGACGATGGGCGATGATCAGTCGGGTGGTTTGACGATAACGTTCATGCAAATGCTTGAAAATTGTTGCTTCAGTTTGCCCATCGAGCGCGGCTGTGGGTTCGTCCAAAAGGAGCAAGTGACTTTGCCTCAGAAGGGCGCGGGCCAGCGTAACACGCTGCCGCTCTCCCCCTGAAAGTTTATTGCCTCGCTCACCGATTTGAGTTTCTAGCCCAGCCTTTGCCGCCGTAATGACGGGCGTGAGCGCCGCTGTGCTGATGGCCCGCGCAAGTTCTGCATCAGATGCCTGCGGACAAGCAAAACAGATATTTTCGCGGAGTGAGCGGTCTAACAAATGCGCATCCTGCGTGGCGTAGCTGACCGATTGGCGCAACCTTGCCTCAGAAAACGATGCAATCGGTCGACTATCAATCAAAATCTCTCCGCTTTCAAGAGAATACAACCGCAACAATAGTTTCATCAAGGTAGACTTGCCTGCGCCAGTCGGGCCAACAATCGCACAAAAGGCACCCGCTGGAACGGAAAAACTAGCATCTCGCAAAACGTATTGGCCCGGGGTATGGCTAAAACTCGCATGCTTAAATTGAATCGAAGGTGCTCGCTCAAATAGCGCATGGCTAGTCGCGTTGAAATCCCAGCGCGTAGTCAATTTATCCAGCAGCTCTTCGAGATTGAATAAACCAAGCCGTGCTTCACGAATTGCATAGCCAAAAGAACTCAATGGCAGGGTGAATTGCAACAGATAACCATTTAAAAGCGCGAAGTCACCCACGGTAAGCCGATCTGCAAAAATATCCCGGCATGCCAGACTCGTCAACGTCGTGAGTCCAATGCCAACAATCAGTAATTGCAGCACGCCAAAGATTTCCATTTTGCGAGCAAGCTGGACACTCGCTTGTTCTCGGGCTTGGTAAACTCGGTCAAGCTGTCCCAGTTCACCCGCTTCATTTGCAAAAGCTTTGGCCGTATCGGCATGCGTGAGGGTATCAATCAGCAACGTTGAAGCGCGGTCCGAGGCCAGATTTTTCTTACGTTGTAAGCCTGTATAATATGAAATCGTGAGGGTCGTGGAATACAGATAAGCGGATAAAAAGCCAAATAAGACCAAAGCATAAACCGCGCCAAACATCGAAAACACGACAATGCAGGCTAAGCCGATTTCAATGCAAAGCGGCGCAATATGCCAAAAAATCCCAAGCAGAGCACGCATCACGCTGTCTTGGGCGCGGCTCGCCTCGCTCGCCGAAGCACCGCTTTGGTGCTCACTCAGCGCAGCCGCAGAACGGCCGAGCACCTGACTCACATAATTGATGGTGATTGACCGTTTAATGCGCTCATTGATTGCCGTCACCAGATATTGCTCGCCACGCCGCAACGCCTGCGAGAAAAACCACGCGCAACCATAAGCGACGCACAACAGATAAGCGGTGATGGATGAGGTCGATAAATTCGAAAAATCGTCAATCAGTAATTTAAGCAGTACCGGCGTCACCACAGCCAAGCCAATTGAAAATCCAGTACACCCGGTGGCGGCCACCACTTGCCAGCGCGCATAACGCTCATGCGTCCATAAGCAACGCAGCAAAAAACCCAGCACCTTGAAAACTTTAGGAACTTTGCGTAATTTCATGGGCTATTGCCATCCTTGAATAAAGAGTTCTGCTGCATAAAGATGAAGAATATCCATGAAATATTCACTACGGCCTTTGCAACTTTCCTGGATTGCCGCATGAGTTTTAATCGGGTCGATATACCCTTGCCTGACCAGAAAACCTTCGAGACAGTGCGCCATCACATGTTCCTTATGTTGGCGTATGCCGAGCAAATCAATGCCAGAGGTTTCTCCTTTGTTGCGCCGCCAAAGATGCGCATAGCCGGTTGCCTCGGAGACAGATTGCCGCACGATAATTCGATTATGAGGACCGTCAAAATGCCGATAGCTGGGTATCGACAGCGCAAATTCGACCATTGGCTGACACAGAAAGGGATAATGTGTCCCCTTTTTGAATGGATGTGCCGGCGTTCTTACATCATCTAGCGACAAATAGGCGAGAAATAATTGGTATAGCTTGCCAGGCAGGCGAATCTTCGTCTTTTGCATAAACGGGTGCAAATGGGACCGGCCATCCAATGGCTTGAGTTCAGCCGCCTTAGACATTAACCCGAAGGTGCCGCTCACCCCCTCAGAAGGATCAGCCGAAAATGCCGCCTTGATGGCCTGCCCCGCAATATGGAGCAGCGATGCTCTGCGAATTAACGCTAAATTAAGCGCAATCCGATACAGCTGTTGCCAGCGCAGCGTAAGCATTGCATCCGCCAGCACGCCAAAAGGTGGGGGGGCAAGAAATAACGAATCCCCGCCATGCCCACTAATCAGAACACTGTTTTCACGCTCCTCGAGCCGGCTCGCAAAATGCTGATTAAATGCGAGCAAGCAATATCGGATATGCGGCTTTGCAACTCGCGGGAGATGTTTAACCGGTGCGAACGACAAAACGTCCGTGTCGATTTCACCAAGCTGAGCTCCCACGCTTTGGGCGACGCGACGAGCATGTTCAAGCTCGTTAGACGACCCGACCTCTGAATTGTAATAATGAGCACAAGCAATCTGCTGCTGAGCAGGCGCGATCGCGCGTAGCGCCAGTAAAACCGAACTCGACTCCAGGCCACCTGAAAGTTCTAATACCGGCCGTTCATGATTTTCCAGCTGCAGGCTGAGATAGTTTTTCAAGATCTCATACGGATTTTGAACGACTAAGCTATCCTTAGCGTTCACCAGCGGATCCCAAACCGGCAACATTTCTGGCTTATGTCCATGCGTATAGGAAATAGCGCATCCTGGTGGCAGCTCTGAGATATTATCAAATGGCATCTCGCCACTTTGAACTGAACCCGTGCGCAGCCAAGTGCCAAAAAACGAGGTATTCCATCCAGGGCGCTCGCCTATATCTTTGAGCGCCTGATGCAGACATGTTATGGTGTCTGAAAACAATAGCCCGTGGCACTCAGACCACGACCAATAGATGGCCCACTGGTTACTCGGATCGCAACTGCAAATGAATTTCTTGGCTACTTTATCAAAGCAGACAAATAAATACCGCCCCCAAAATTTAGCGGTTAACAAAGACGGGCCTTCTAAAGCAATCTCACGCAAGTCATTCTGATTCATTTCAGTATTGTCTTGCTTTGAAAATGCCTGTCCATAAAAGCCATAGAAATACGCTTCGCTCTCTTGATACAAAGCGCATGGACTATGACGTTCGTCTGCCTCCTGCCATAACGCACCGGCTAGCTGGCCGCTTTTATCATGCGTTAAAACCCAGTCCCGGTTTGGCGTTAAAAGCTCCTGTGCTGTAGGATAAACGATGCCGAGCACGGTCATAAGGGAGTTCCAAAAGCGGAGTTGGAAATTCAAGGATGACGGACAGCTCTTCTCTTCTCAAAGTACTGTCGCCAATGATCGCATGGTCGGTTTCTGACCATGCATGCGCATAAAATGGAAAAGATTGCACCCCGATAATCAGCTTCGATGCCAGGCCAGCACGCGCACACACGAGCGTTAGTGCGGCAGACCATTCCAAACATTTAGTGGGTTTTGGATAAAATAAACAAGCCCAATTGAGCGCGTTCACAAAAGGCGTATATTCTTCAGTTTGACCAAAACGCAACTCATTTTGCCCAATCGCTTGAGAGCACCGTTTCAAAACTCCAGTGAGTCCCTGCTTTGCAGCTGACTTGTGCGCCGCTCTTAGGTCAAGCAGCGCTCTTGCGATCCAGCGCCAAGCCGGCCTATGCTCAAAAGCATTATCCGCCAGCTTCCACCCGTTAGCAGACATCCCGCCCATTTGAGGGGAAGGACTGACTGAATTTAGCTTGGGATCAACTACAGAAAACGTTTGCGCGGTGACTAAATCGGCATCAACTAATTTCTGCAAAATGCCGGTATTGGAGGCAATCTTCGCTTCAAAAAAAGCTGAATCAAGGCCAAGGTAAGGAGCAACTGCGGCTGACTGCCCATGAGATAAAACCACATACCGGTCACGGATCATGTCGAGCACAATAATTTGCCCTGAAAAGCAAGCTCCAAAAATATTGGGCATCAAATGATGAGGCATCTAATTCTTTTTTTATCTCGTTGTCTTCCCCAAACGCCAGACACAAACTCTTGCTCTACTCTTAAGTGCCTGGTCTGGCGTCACCCTACGTCGTCATAAACCGATGATCCTTATAGGAATCGGCCAACACCCGCCTCTCTATATTGCCCTGAGCCACCCATGGTTGCTTCGGAAGCACAAAACTCGCTCAGAGTTTCGTCTTGCAATTGGGTTTCTTGTGTTTTGGTTTCTTTACTATTGGTCATGACTTCTTCCTTATTCTGATAATGAAAAGTAAGCCGCCCCCTACTGCAGACGGATGACAGTAAACTACACACGGATGGAACTCAAAAACGAAGATTCCCTCTAAATTCCATCGCGCGTTTTCCAACTATAGAAGGCAAGAGAAATTATGCAAGAAAATTTTTGAACTTTTTTAGTCAAGCCAGCGAACTCCGCTCCAGCAAAGAGGGTATTTTTAATTATAAATTTTAGCCGCGTAGCGCTATCACATCCATCCACCAGAATTGGCCCCCTCTCAAATCTGGCTTAATAAAAAACTCACAAAATTTTCTTGACTAATTATTCTACGCTACTATATTTGCAAGACGCACGTAGGGGATCTAGCTGGGCGAGTCAGCTTATGATTCCATCCGTGTTTAGTAGTAGTTTGCGTCCTAGCGTCGAGAAAAATTCGTGATGGCACGTGTTTCTAGCTTGTTGAGTGTTACACAGCAGCTAGAGTTGAATCGTCTTAAAATTCACAAAAGCATTAATATGAATCAACAACTCAATCCTTCCTTCGACAAAGCAGTTCCTCTAGGTGCGGCAGACGTGGAATGAAAAAGCCGCTCGGTAGTGGCGTCAACAGCGATTTAAAATTGATACAGTTTTTCATCAATCCTACCTCACTGACGGAACAGTTGGTCTCTCTACTGCTTATTGGCAGGCGAGACAATCCTTTACGCAGCCTCGCGTCGCACCATCGCGAAGTTCACGGATAGCAACGAATGGTTTATCTCCGAATCACGCCACACGCAAGCCGTGATTTTTCTACCGAAGTATCCTCATAGTGCAATACAACCACCGAGCGGCCAACCACTGAACGAATGCCGTCTAAGGTGAGTTCAGTGACCACCACAAAACCCGTTGCGCCACCATTTGCATCGGCTTTAATATTGGGCATATTGCCTGCTGGGCGCGCGTTACTCAAAGCGCTGCTCCCACTCAAACGACTCGGGTCAAACACCTGGCCGCTATCACGCGCGCTAAACGCATTGCAGTGACCCCGTTCATAAATTCGAAAAGAATAATCACTGTTTGGCGGCAACCCCACAAGATTGTAGGTCACTTGCATACCATCGACCCGTTCAATAAAATTCACCGTACCACGCGCACTACTTCCTAGCGTTGGCAGCAGCACCGCATGCGCGCGTTTTTCATGCGGCCTGAATAAGGTCGAACACCCAGCATTGAGCGCACTGAAAACGCTTACGATCAGAAACACACACAAAACTGGGGAAATGATTTTGCCCAGTGGTTTTCTCATACAGTCCTCTGATACTTAATTTAAATAAAATATTGTCTTGCTTAAAAAAGCTCAGCGCCTTGCGCAAACCATATCATAACGCGTTCAAAGCCAAAGATGCGGGCCGCGCAGGCGGTGAAACATTAGGTTTTTTGCACCACAATATCTGGAAACTTTGAACTCATATCGCGTGCTTTACGGGCCACGGCAAGCGCAACTTTGCACGCGATTTCGTGGTAAATCTGCGCATTATGGCTGTGCGGCTCCGCCACTACAGTGGGACAACCCGCATCAGTCCGCTCACGAATGCTCATATCAAGCGGCAAGCTGCCCAACAGCTCAACCCCGAATTGTTTGCACATTCGTTCTGCACCACCTGCGCCAAAGATAGATTCTGCATGCCCGCAATTAGAACAAATATGCGTACTCATATTCTCCACAATGCCAAGAATCGGGATCTGCACTTTCTCGAACATTTTGAGCCCCCGCTTAGCGTCAAGTAACGCCATATCTTGCGGTGTCGTAACGATCACGGCCCCCGTTACAGGCACTCGCTGCGCTAACGTCAATTGAATATCGCCAGTGCCTGGGGGCATATCGATAATTAAATAATCCAGTTCACGCCAGTTGGTTTGCCTGAGCAACTGATCAAAGGCAGAGGTGACCATCGGGCCACGCCAAACCATTGGGGTATCTGTTTCCACCAAAAAACCGATCGAATTCACTTGGATGCCGTATCGTTCAAGCGGCTCCATCGATTTTCCGTCTTTTGATTCAGGTTTGCCCTCAAGGCCAAGCATCATGGGCTGAGATGGACCATAAATATCCGCATCCAGCAAACCAACACTCGCCCCTTCAGCCGCCAATGCAAGCGCCAGGTTAACGGCGGTGGTGCTTTTGCCTACGCCCCCTTTGCCAGATGCCACCGCAATGATATTTTTTACATTAGGCAGTAATTTAATCCCCGGCTGCACTGCGCGCGCCACAATCTGCTGTGAAATCGTAACATCAACGCTCGTCACCCCGGGCACAGCGGCAAGCGCATGTGTAATGCGAGTGTGCAGTGCTTCAAACTGACTTTGCGCTGGATAGTCCAGCACCACATCCACGGTTACGCAACCGTTCTCAATCACGCTATGGCGTACGCTTTTTGTCGTAATTAAGTCTTCCCCCCGTTGCGGGTCAATGACCTGAGCCAATGCAGCTTGAATTTGAACGTTATCAATACTCATAAAATTTCCATTCGTTGATTGTAACGGCTGCGCACCGAGTAACTCGCATCAAACGAGGCAATGAAAATACGCAAGCGCGCTATCCTTTAAGCTGGCTAAAAGCGAGTAGAAACTATTGATCATAACGCGATATCTAAGCAAATTGAATGATTCAATTTTATACAAAGCATTCAGTTGATGCGCAATTCAGACAGTTCAGGAAGATAGCTTCAAAATATATTGCATAAACTCCCTTTTCTAGAACAATCTTAAATATATTCAAATTCAAGGAGAAGTCGATCGCCTCTGTTATAAAGCTTATTTTTGCAGTTCGTGTTGTGCCAATGGTTGCAACAAACCTTAGTCCCAAACTTAACTTTCGGAGTCTATGATGAAAATGAGCTCGAAAACACTCGCCCTACCGCTTGCTTCCTGTCTATTGGCGAGCACCCTTTTTGCAGGTTGCGCAGCGCCCCCTGGGCAACAAAACAACGCCGCGCTAGGTACCGGCATTGGCGCGGCTACCGGTGCTGGCGTGGGGGCGCTCATTGGCCACTCAGAAGGCGCGATGATTGGTGGCGCAATTGGCGCATTAGCGGGCGGGCTGACCGGTTACAATTGGACCGCAATTAAACAACGCTTAGCGGGCGCCACCCAAGGCACGGGTACACAAATCACTGAGCAGCAGGATGGGTCACTCAAAGTCAATATACCCAGCTCAGTCTCTTTTGCCACCAATAGCTATCAAATTCGCCCAACCTTCATGTCAGCTCTTGACGAGGTGGCGCGGACCCTAGTGCAAAATCCAGAGCTGGCGGCCCGCATCATTGGCCACACGGATAATACCGGTGCCGTACCTTACAACATGACGCTGTCACAAAGCCGCGCGCTAGCCGTGGCTAACTATCTCGTCAGTCGAGGCACCGCCTCTGGTCGGCTCTCATCTGAAGGACGCGGACAAACGCAACCGATTGCCGACAATCTTACGCCAACCGGTCGTGCCCAAAACCGACGCGTCGAAATTTTCCTCTACCCATTGCAAGCAAATCCGAAGTAGTCAAATTGCCAAAGCGCAAAAAAATAGCGAACTTAATTTACATTACTTTGTCTGATTCTGCGGCACCCAGAGAAGATGTACCTCTGGTGCCGCCTTCTTCTCTTGTTTTTTATAACGGGGCTTTACGCTCCGTTTTTTTCTCTCTAATTGAATTTGATTTAATTCGAACCTTAATGCAATTGCACAATGGCTCCTTTTTGGCGGAGCAAATTAGCATTATCTGGACTTAGGCCTCGCACGCCTTGAATCGACAGGCCATCTACAGATAATTTATTTTGATATGAAGTCCACCATAAATAGGATTTCCAACGGTCTTCTTCTTGTTCTAATTGGAAAATACGAATCGCGCGATCCGCTCCTCCCAGCGCGATTTTCATTGAGCCCGTACAAGATTCTAACCAAACAATTGAACTAATAAAATACCCAATGTCACCCTGAATCTTTACTTCACACTTGTGTGTGTCTGACGACCATAGCATGACCGTATTACTCTGCCCTCCAGAAGCCACCCATTTGCCATCTGGAGAGATAGATACACTGTGTACCGCACCTTTATGTCCTTCTAACATATAACGCTTCATTTCTGCGCCGTCAGGCTTCCATAGATTCACCACCCCATCATTCGTCCCAGATGCCATAAATTCACAGTCTGGTGCAATCGACACACTATGAACTGCTCGGTCATACTCCTCTCCAAGGCTCTCATTAAGAGTAAAGAACTCTGATAATTGATCACCTTCTAGCTGCCATACTTTCACTGTTTGATCATAGCTTCCTGAGGCTATCAATTTACCTTCCAGCGAGCTCGCGCTTGATAAACTCGAAACTAGATCGCTATGTCCGCTGATCATTTGAAGCGGCAGCTCTTCTCCTTCTGCTAACGCTTTCAGCCTCATCACGACTATATCTTTTCCATATGCGGCCAACCATCTATTATTTGAAAAAATGGACACCGCCTGCGTACTATGACGATATCCATTAAGGGTGCGCTGCAACACCATTCCTGAGCTTTTCTCTCGCTTCCAAACTTTCAGCGCGCCAGCTTCATCCCCAGAGATTAGCCACTGACCATCTGATGAGAGGGATATATTCGATACTATTTCTTGATGTCCTTCGAGCGTCTGCTCCAACGCCACCTCTTTATCTCCTACTCTCCACAGCTTCACCGTCTTATCGTAACTCGCAGAGGCAAGCCATCTCCCTTCGGGCGAAAATGACATATACAACACCCCCGCACTATGTCCCTTAAATTTTGGTTGCGAAAAAACCTCTGGATTTCCCAACGGCCATAATTTCACCATACCATCCATAGCCCCAGAAACTAACTCCGTCCCCTCCGGAGAAATACAGACACTTGATACCGCGCCATTGTGCCCATCTAACCTTTGATAAGATGAGATTTTTGAGGTTTCTAAATTCCAAAGCGCCACTCCGCCACTCAAGCCTCCAGCTACCGCCCATTTACTATCTGAAGAAAAAGCAACAGATAGCGCCATATCATCACTTCCTTCAAGGGTCTGAGATAATATTGCTCCTGCTTTTGTGAGACTCCATAACTTCACCGTCTCGTCAGCGCTCCCAGACACGATAGTTGCTCCGTCCGACGAAAAACATACACTGCAGACAGTATCGCTATGCCCTCCATGAGATTTCTCAAGCGTCTGAAACAACGAGGCTTGCCCTTCTTCTAACGCCCACAATTTTATTGTGTTATCCCTACTCCCTGACACTAGCCATTTTCCATCTGGCGAGATAGACACACTATGTACATCCCCGCTATGCCCATTGAGAGTATGATGCAAGCTAAGAGTACCGTCGTCTTGCACTTTCCATAATTTGATGGTGTTGTCACCACTGCCTGAAACCAACCACCGATTATTGGGCGAAAATGCAATGCTATAGACTTCACCCTCATGATTTATCAATTCTTTCAACAGCTTACTTGAATTAACATCCCATAAACTTATACGCTGACCACTATCCCCTGCCACCAGCCATTTGCCATTTGGCGAGAAAACGACACTGTAGTACCTTTGAGCATTGGGATTTTGCAGAAGATGCTTAAGCTTGCGCGTTTTTGCTTCATACACTTGAATATGGTAACCCGCGCCTTTACCCCCATAAGCACCCATAGCTAACCACTGACCATCCAATGAATAACTACAAGCATGGACCTCTGTTCCTATTTCTAACGCTGGCGCTTCTCCAAATTCAGCCCCTGATAACGTTGCATTACGCATATTCGCCCCACGTAACCATGCGCCACGCAACGTTACTTCGCTTAGATTCGCTCTTTCAAACTGAGCACCATCAAATACACCGTAGCTCAAATCAGCTCCAGGCACTTTAATCCCATTAAAATCCGAGCGATTAAATTGCATTCCTGCTTTGACTAAAATAGTCAGCGCATTTGCTGCGCCCATTTCAAAACCTTCATTTAATTTCGAATACTCCACGTAACTCAACAAGCTCTTTTCCAAGAGGGGTACTTGCTTGACGCGTTCAACCAAAAATTCCAGCGCGGTAGGCTCTTTCACTAAATTGAGTCGATTCAATAATGCGTTTTGACGCACTGGCCCCTGCGCTTGGCCTAGCTCTTTCCACACTGCGCTAGCCACCAAATAATCTTGAAATGATTTATGCAGAAAACGGTATTGGTTACCTTCACGAATTAGAGGAGCATTAAGGTACAAAAGCCGTATTTTTTCATCACCTGCATATTCCGGTAGCGCGTCTAAAGTAACCGCTGCTGTCCGCTTTTTATACATAGCTATGGCTAATTCTTGACTAAACTCTATCCCTAATTGAGTAAATCCTCGCTTAACTAAAAATTTATACGCATCCTCTTCGCTTAATGTGAGTTGAATAGACTTAAGGCGCTCTTCTGAACGGGCGAACCAATTAGTCAAAAATTGTTCATATAATGCAAGCTGAGTCAAACCGTTTTGACTCAAAGTAGCCTCTCCCACACTAGATGCAGACAAAACATCTAGTACCATTTTCAGCAGAAAAGGCGTTCTTGCTAACATCCTTAAATCAAACGTTTCAAACGCTTTCTCGTAATTGATAGCAGACGAAGTGGCTGAATTGATATAAGCCTTGTAGTTACTTATATATAGCTTGCGCTCTTTATCAGAGAATGGGGCTAACTGATAAACTTGCAGTAGCCGAGGTTGGCCCAATGGACAAAATTGACGTTCATAGCCGGGGTTTAAATATTCAGGCCGGCTACTCACAATAACTTTGGCTTTCCATTCATTGAGCCGGTTATCCGCATAGAACCGACCGTCACGTTGCGCGATCTCATCATACCCATCCAAAATAAAAATAAAGCGCCGCGTTGTACGCAACGTTTCAATCTGCTGTTTTGAGAATCCTTGTTCTTGCAAAAAGGAGGCAATCAGGTTTTTGGTGGGTTCTCTAAGGGTTGAGAGAGAGATAAATAGGGGGATCGGCGTCTCATCAGACTCAGATGAATCACGGTACTGATGCCACAAGCGTTGTGCTAAATGACGATTAAATGTCGATTTTCCAGAGCCGGCTTTGCCTAGTAAAAGCAGGACTCGTTTTTCTGACTTAAGAAATGCATCCGTTTTTTCATCTAGATCGAAAGATTCCGATGTATTGGCCAGAGTCGTGCCTCGCAGTTTTACATAAAGCGCCCGAGCCTCTCGAATTTCATCTATAGCTTCTAAGTCGTTTAGATAGGTTTTTTTTAGCTCTTGAATATTTTTGCCCAATTCTGCAAACGGAACGATTTCACGTTGCCACAATGCGTCTTGTTTTTGCTTCAACAGCGCTTCCTTTAATAACTGAGTACCCTGAGCCGTCTGCCAGATAGAGGACCAAGCAGGCAGAATAATTCCAGACTGGCTTTTGCTTGTTTGCTTAGCCAGACGAACGATAGCAGCTTGAGCAATAAGTTGAACTGCCTGTTTTTCACTATCTAACAAGCTCTTCAAAAATCTAATTGCACCGCCTCGAACCTCTCCTGTCTGAGTATCGGCAATCTGTTCTAGGCGCTGGCATAAACCCAGCAAAAAATCTTTATTCTGGCAATCTGAGTGATTACAAACAAAATATTCGAATTTCGCCCATTGCTTAGCTTCTAGCAGTAAATCAGCAAACCGTAGCGCTAAATACCAAGTGTTCTGTCGCCCTCTCCATTTCTGGCCAAGGTCTTGCCATGAAGCCTTGAAAAATTGAAACGCCTCAATAAATTTAGCCGGCTCGATCTTGAGTTTAAGAGCGTTTATCACGCCCCCACTCAAAGAAGCAAGCCCACTTCCTATGTTAAAAGCATTCCGTAGCGCGGTTTGCCAAGTTTCTTCATTATTCGAAATATGCGCCAACGCTTGGCACACGTAACGAACCTGGTAGGCCAACTCTTGATCAATAGACTGCTCAAGTAAGTTTTCCAACGCGTTATTGAGAGGCTCTAACAAACGCTCACGATTGAGCTCAGTAAGGCCAGTTTGCACCATGGCATCTAGAACATATGAGAAAGCTTCTAGCAAAGCACGAAGTTGCACATAATTATTATTCTGATGGATTAAAACTAAGCGTTTCTTTAAAACATTTAATACATCCACCAAATCCCCTGCACTGACGCCTCGCATATCAAATAAGACCTTGGGACAGTTTCTGATCGCTGCAGCTAGCCCTTGCGTCACATCTAAATTTAATATGCTTTCGTCATTCAGCGTTACCACCATTTGGTTAATCAACTGACGATAAAACCGAGCATCGGGGATCGTTGCTAGCGGGACAATTTCGTGCACTTGCTCAAACATTTTAGTTTTTTTATGCGCAAAAATCTCTAAAACATCTTTGGCTAACGCGCTTAACTTCTTTTCCGATTCATTTGACAAATGCGTTTGTCGCAAACAGCGGGCCAAATATTGAGTATCGGGAATATCGGTTAATTCCACTTTATCTGTGAGTGGATGACTCAAAGCGAGCGCTGAGTTGTCATCTTTAAGGAAAAATGGATGGTTGTATGATATGGATAAACTAGAAAAGCTTGACTCTAAAGACATAAGGGCCAAGTTATGCATGACTTTAGATTGCTCGGAACCACCCATCTTCATCGGCAATTCTTTTTCAAACTTAGAGTGAGATGAAGAAGTGGATAAGGTTCTTAAATTGGCTAGTTTTTCGTTTGCCAAGTCAGGCACATATTTTTTTGCTTTTATATAACTTTCACGAGCTTTTTCTTCTAAATTAAGCAGACTTAAAACGTCGCCGCGCTCCACATAGGCCTCCCCCCAAAGTCTTTGAATGGTATCGGCTGTCAGCTCATTAGAAAGCTTAACTTTTTTAAAAGCCTCTTTAGCCTCGCTGAATAAAGCAACCGCTTGTTCCAGCTCATTCTTATTCTTGCAGCTACGACCTTGTTCCAAATAGATCTTGCCAAGTTCAAAATTTTTATCGATTGTTTTCTGACGAATAGAGTTTCCAGTAAATTTATTGTCGATTCTTGACAGCATAATATATCCCCGTTAACCTCAAAAAATCCAAATAATCAGTTTATTTATATTCTTAATTAATAACGCTAATAAAATTAGATTTATGCCTGAAATTATTTCTTATTTTATAATTTTCCTGCGCAACCAGGCATTTTCTTTGTCACTAACGTTTTATATAGTTTCACAAAGTATTTTTATACACGCTAATTATTTCACCAACATAAATATAGCGCCCATACCATACAAATTTCCACCCAATCCCCTGCCTATCCGCCTATCCGCCTATCCGCCTATCAACCGCAACCACATATTGCTGTAATAGGCTTACATAAGTGCTCAATGATGAGCTTTTTCTTTGATTTATCTCTGGAACACTAGCGAGCACACCAAATCCTTACTTCAATCCAGCCCTTCGCTTATCTGCACATCACTTCTTCAAACGGGGGCTAATTATTTAGTATTTTGCTAAATTTCTTTACAAAGCGTTAACAGCGAATAATCTTCTATAGCAAAGAAATTTTGGAGTTACTATGTTCAGTGCAGGTAAAACGAGAGGAGAGGTTGGCAGCTCTTCTACTTCTGAGCCAGATCAGCAGGGCCAATCATCGGCCCGCCGTCCCCCTTCCCCTACATTCGGAAGTTTTTCAGCAAATCTAGAAAAATTACCCGGAGATTTCAAACCGTCAGCTGGAGCCAGTAGTAACCAACCGAAAATATACAAGCAAAAATCTGAGAAATTTCAGGGTTTCTACAATGTATCGCCGAATTGCACAACCACAGCTACGCCTGGATCATCACTAGGCGATGAAGCATCGATAAACCAACAGCAGCAAGAAAGAAAAGACAGAGCAGACTCGGTAATCCACCTCGAAGATAGAGATAAGGGTACTTCAACAGCAACTTCCGGTCAATCCACGTTACGACCAAACAGTGGTGGAGGAGCTTCGACAACCCACACCGAACATGGAAGCTCGAGTACTTCAGCATCAACTTCCAGTCAACCCGCAAGTGGCCGACGAATGATTAATGAGAATGAATTAGATGAAGATACAGTTATAGACGAAAGTGCTCGAAAAAAAGACCTTAAATTACGTCAGTCAATCGCCCATCAAATATACGCAAATCTTCAAAAGAATCCAGGAATCTATATGGAAAATTCCCTGATATTTGATAATTTAGACTGTTTCGAGGTTGATGAACTACAAAATATACTCGAAATTACACGCCCACAAAACTACAGCAGGCAAAATGCCCGTAGATCTTCAGGACCAGCACAATCTAACGAAAGCGACGAAGGATCTGAAATATCGTTTTCGCCATCTGAACCTGACCTAGATAGAATGCGTGCAAGACACATAAACCTAACGGCTCCCGCAGCTCCTGAAATAAACCGTCGTCTACTCAGTGAGATAAAAGAAATTGTTAAGAACAACCCAAGAATCGGAAATGAGCACAAAGAACTGTTCGGAAATTTAGATAAGTTGGCAAATGAAACTGAGCTGCTACAAAGCATATATGCAGACTTAACTAAACCTAGCAGACCATTTACGCCCTCTCCACCACCAAGAAACCAAGCATTCGTACCGTCACGCTCTATTGGTAATGGGCCAAGCAATAACCATCAGCCGCTCCAAAATTTTGCGACGAGCTATCAACCTCTGCCAGCCCAAGGCTATGCAGCGCCGCCCCATCAATTCTATCCGCCACGTCCGTACCATTACAACCCACCCCAGATTTATATTCAGCACATACCTTACCCTCTAGTCCAACCAAGAGGTTTTTTTGACAGTGTCATGGATTTCTTTAACCCTTACGGGGCGGTATTTAGTGCTTTGCAGGATCAACATGCGATGCAAATGCAGCAACATGCAATATATGCAGCACAAATGGAGCAGATAAAATACCAATATTTAGCACATTCTTGGCAACAGCCTTATGGCCAGAATCCTGCTTATCAACCCAATGTAATGCATCAACCGACCGGTAATTTCCAGGCTGGGCGGGCTTATTAAAGCCAGTATAGCTTGATTAATGGATGAATCACCAAGCACAGTCTATTACCCAAAATAGACTGGCGAGATGCAATCAAATTTATGCCCGCTTGCTGCCATAACCGCAGCAAGCAATTTGGATAAAATAATGGAAGCTTCAGCCATTACAGGCATATTTGATTGCCTCTAAACTTCGCTTTTCTATACGCAATTTACCAAAGATTAAGAATTTTATTTCTAATTTAATTAAATTATATTAAATTGAGTGCGATGTAATTTATTAAAGTCTTAATTTTGTAACTGATCGCAAAAAATCTGCTGCGCGATTATTCTGGAGCTACATATGGTATCCATTAATAGAGATATAGGATCTACTAGAACCTCTTCTAATCACTCGGCAAATCGCCCATCAGGCACAACGCAAACAAAAGATACCAGAAATTTCACCTCTGGAAATCATGCGCTTCACTCTTTAACACAAAATAAACCTCTGAGTTATAGCAAAAGTAAAGGTGCTCATTCTGTTAAAGGAAGCAATAGATTTTCACCTACAGAGGCTAGCTCAAACAAAAAAATAGATGGAACTGCCTCTGCAGTAGAGAGAAATGATGCTGAGCCGGACGATTTCGGCTTATCATGGTTATTTGCAGAGTCTGACTCAATGTCCTCTCATCAATCATCGGACAGGGTGGATTCACCTCACCCAATGGCTAATCATCTAAGCCATATTGGCAATATAGCTAAAACGAGTGCATCAGACCAGGCGAGCCCAAAACATCAAGAGAGTCAACAAATTCTAGACAGTGCAAAAGAATACCTTGATGCTCATCCAGAGATACGCTCACCGATGATTGATACATTAATGGCATCTTTAGCTGAGAATATTTCCAAAGGGCCACAACATGCTGAAGAAACCCATACTTTAGCCATGCAGACAAAAGATGCGATTCGAGAAAGTACCAGCAGTGAATTAGTAGATAAAATGAACAAAGCGGGTTTAAAAAATATTAAATCATTTTTAGATCAACATCCGGAGCTGCATGAAAACCCAGATAAATTAATTAGTTCTTTAACACAAAAAATTTACGGCGGCCATGAAGACCCCAAAAAAATCAATGATGCATTTCGTTTAGAGGCGATTAAAATCAATGAAAACAAAGATAAAAAAAATAAAATCAATATTAATAAAAGCAAGGATCTATTAAATAAACTAGAGCCTTTTTTCAAAGAACATGAGAAAGACATCAGCGCTGAAGATCAGACATCGTTAAAAAAAATATCTACTATTCTTAATAATGATTCCGAAAATGATCTAGAATATGGTGAAGTTAAAGAAATTCTTTCAAATCTGAAAGTGCTTTTTCTCTCTCATATTAAGCCAACAACCTCAAGTGCTCAAAACCAGAAAAATAAAGAAGTCTCTCCTATCAACCACTTAGCATCAGATACCCAATTAAAACCACCTACTCAACGCCCAATAACGCTGAACAATACCTCTCGGCCAGTACTGCAATCTAACGTTTCTCGTCCACCTGCAGCGCAGCCTGCTAAACACCCGCCGCTTCAGCACTCTGCATCAACTCCCGCATTTCCTACTTATCAATTCCAACCTTATCAGCAGCCGTTATTTTTCCAAGAAATGCTACAGAGTGTACCGTTTCTAAACGTGCTACTTAACTCTTACATGCAATTCATGCAGGAAATTATTTCAACTCAAATGAACTTACTCAACTACCAATATCAAGCGAGCTTTGCACAACCGTCTTATGCGCAAACGCCTCATGCTGCGCGCACGGCTTAGTCATCCCTATTCTGAAATCAGTCTAACGACCCTATACTTCCTTTCTATTGACTAAGGGCATGCCGAATTAGATAACAAAGCAATTTAAATCGCGCTCGATACCTTCGGGCTTTGCTAAAATCTATGCTTTGCCTGATTGAACGCCACTATGCCCATTCGCCGCATTCTTGTCACTTCCGCGCTCCCCTATGCCAATGGCCAAATCCATATTGGTCACTTGGTTGAATATATGCAAACCGATATTTGGGCTCGAACCTTGCGGATGCACAGCCATCAGGTGTACTACGTAGGGGCGGATGATACGCACGGCACCCCTGTCATGCTGCGGGCAGAAAAAGAAGGCCTCACGCCACAAGCCTTAATCAAGCGCGTCTGGGCTGAACACAAACGGGACTTCGATGACTTTGGCATTTCTTTTGATCATTATGATTCAACCGATTCCGCTGACAACCAGCAGCTTTGCGAGCAAGTTTATCTGGCACTGGCAAAGGCAGACTTAATCGATACCCGCGAGATCGAGCAAGCGTATGATCCAGTCCGCGCAATGTTTTTGCCAGACCGTTTTATTAAAGGCACATGCCCTAAATGCCAGGCGCCAGATCAATATGGCGATGCATGCGAAATATGCGGCTCAACCTATCAGCCTACAGAACTGGTTGACCCTTATTCAGTGATTTCTGGCGCGATGCCGATCAGAAAAATTTCAACTCACTATTTTTTCCGTCTTTCTGATACCCGTTGCGAAAATTTTTTGCGCCAATGGGTAGCACAGCTGGCGCAGCCTGAAGCGCGTAATAAGATGAGCGAATGGTTAGGCGCTGAGGCTAAAGATAGCCAGACGACGCAGCTCGCGGATTGGGATATTTCACGTGATGCTCCCTACTTCGGCTTTGAGATTCCCAATGCGCCAGGAAAATATTTTTATGTATGGCTGGATGCGCCGCTTGGCTATTATGCGAGCTTTAAGCAGCTATGCGCTAAAGAAGGCTTAGATTTTGCAGATTGGGTTAAGCCCGATAGCACCGCAGAGCAGTACCATTTTATTGGCAAAGATATATTATATTTTCATACGTTGTTCTGGCCGGCAATGCTTAAGTTTTCCGGTTACCGGACCCCAACCAACGTCTTTGCGCATGGTTTTTTGACGGTGGATGGGCAGAAAATGTCAAAGTCGCGCGGCACTTTTATCACGGCCCATAGTTATATTCAAGCAGGACTAGATCCGGAGTGGCTGCGCTATTATTTTGCAGCTAAGCTCAATGGCTCACTCGAGGATATTGACCTCAATCTGGATGATTTTATCGCTCGGGTGAATAGCGATTTAATTGGTAAATATGTCAATATTGCCAGCCGCACGGCTGGTTTTCTAGCGAAGCACTTTAATAGTTGTGTGCTAGAGAGCGCCATGCATCATTCATTATTGACGCAGCTCCGCGCGGCGTTGCCAGAAATTGCAACACACTATGAAAACCGCGATAGCGCGCGTGCGCTGCGCCGCATCATGGAAGAAGCCAGTGCCATCAATCTTTATATCGATACCATGAAGCCCTGGAATCAGGCCAAAGATCCAACACAAAGCAGTGCTTTACATGAAACCTGCAGCGTTAGTTTAGAGGCGTTCCGCTTACTCACGCTCGCGCTAAAGCCGGTTTTGCCACAATTAGCGGCTCAAGTTGAAGCTTTTCTGGGCGTCGCGCCGCTGGCCTGGTCACACCATGCCACCCCGCTGAGCGCGCACCAGCCGCTTAGACCTTACCAGCATTTAATGACACGGGTTGAGGCCAAGCAAATTGATGCGCTCTTAGCGGCGAATCGTTGATTTAATCAAAGCGCCGGTTAAACAGTAAGTCAACGCCGTTGAGCGTACCGGTATGGGCGGTAATCGACCAACTGCGGGAAAATTGCCAAGTGGCTTTGAAAATGCTGGCGGCAGTCGTAAGGCCCTGTTCATAGCCTAAGATAAAGCGTTCATTCAGGGCTTTAGCCAAGTTCACCACCTGCGGATCAGTGAGCCCGGCCTCGCTTTCGCCTATGGAAAATTCGTCTAAACCAATGGTTTTGGCGATCTGCTTGCCGCCTACGCTGCCTAATAAAGCAAAAGCGGCCGCGGCGGTATTGACTTGCCCTAAATTCATACCGCCACTGCTACCATGCCCAAATAGCAGCCATGAAATTTTTTCATTGTCGGGTAAATTGGGTTCTGAGATTAAAAGCGCGTGAGGCATGCGTAAGGTGCCGCTGACCTGTACGCCGACTTCAACCTCTTGATTGCGCCGCATCGCAAGGACATTAATGCTTGGATTATTAAGCGGTCCATTAAAACCAAAATAACCATTTTCAATGGCTAGCTTGCGGCCAAAGGCTTCATAGGTTGAGCCTGGATCTACGCGTATATCGCCAACTGCATAAAGAGGTTTGTTAAATTCGCTTAACACGCTTAATTTACCACGCAGTTTTAAATCCGCCCCAGCACCATGAAAACGGAAATCACGGCCAAGGTCGAGATGGATTTTAGCGGCGGGTAAGAAACCACCGGGAGAGCACTGTTTGTCTGACGCGAGCACAGGCAGCACAGCTTGTGCAGGTTCATCATTAGCGCGCATGACGATTACGTCATCGCCGAGCTTGGGCGAAGGCGTAGCCGGTAAATCAAAGAGTGCATGATCGATTTTAAAATCGCCGTCGATCGCGAGTCCACCTGAGGCATCTCGATTAGCAAGCGTAGCCTGGCCAGAGAGCGAGAGCTGCTTGTCTGGGGTGGCAAAGAGCTCAAATTTATCCGCCACCAGCTTGGCCGATAAAATCGGATTCACATGATCCAAGGCAATCCCGCCAAGAATGCGCACGGTGCCTTCCACCCCATGAAATTCAACCTGCCGGAAATCCACCTGGTTTTCAGATAAGGCAATGCGGATAATCCCTCGCGATAGCGCGACCCCCTCATCAAGCAAATTCACGGCTAAGTCGTCGCCACTTAAGTGGCCCGAGACTTTCGGTTTGGCAAATTGTCCAGCGAGCGTCAGATCCATCGCTAAACGCCCTTCAAAGATATATTGCGGGCCAAGCAAAGCACTGATGGTTCTAAGCGCAGGCGCAGCCAACGCAATCCGTCCTGATAACGGCGCCTCAGGCGCAATCGACCATTGCCCCTGGTTTAAACTCAGGGTTGAGGCGAGCTCCGCATCTAATGCACCAAGTCGCGCAGCTTGAGCGCGCAAGTTGAGATGAATCTGACGCTGCCCCGATAAATCAATGCGCGCAGCGAGGGCATTGATACCAAGCGCCGTGAATCTTTGGCTCGTATTCAGTCGTATATCGCCAGTGCGCCGCGTCACTTGTAGATAGCCGGTGGCGGTGGTTTCCCCCAAAGAGAAATCCCAATCGCCATCCAGCACCAGGTCCGTTTTGAAGGTATGCAGGTTACCGGTTAATACCTGCTGAAGACGTAATAACTCAGCGCCCTCCACACCTTTGAGGGTTCCTGCCGAGCGCAAGATACCTGGCGCATAAATCAAGGTGCGTAACGCTAGCGTGGCTTGTTCAATCTGTAATTGCGTCGCCCCAAGGGTGACCCGGTTAGGTTCGACGCTAAGGTCAACGGGCGCGAGCAGGCGTAAAGCGGGCAATCCTGTGACTCTCGTGAGGTGCGAATTGCGGTTTTCAAGTTGGGTCAAGGTCCCCTGCCAGCGCATCTGCGCTGCAGTATTTTGCAATGCCCCGTGCGCCGCGAGATTCAGATCAAACGGATTTTTACCCACCTGGCCGATTGCCGCTGCAGTTAATTGATGGCGCGCGCGCGTGCCTATTACGCGCGCTTTTAGGGTTTGCAGCGCCAAGCCCGGCAGCATGATATTACGCCCATCGATTTCCCAAGCCAGAACGCTATGCGCTGCGGCGCCCCACTCAATTTGGCCCTTGGCTTGCGCTACACGGGTTTGGCCCAATACCAGCTTGGTGGCTTGATAATTTGCCACAATATTGGGCGCGGCAAGCTGCCCGCTTAAATGTCCGGTTGCCTTAAGTGCGCCACTTAAGCCCGCGTAAAATGCGTCGAGCCGCTTCAGATGAGGCGCGTCAAGCGTAAACTCAAGCTGATCGCCTACTTCCCCTAAACTCCCTTGTACCCGTATTTTATTGTCTGCTATCAAGAGCTGCGTAGCGCTTAGAACGACCCGTTTTGCGCCTAATTGTAGGTGACCTGAACCCGTGAGCGGCAGGCCTGCATAAACGCTATCCTGGATTTTAAATTTGACCTGCGTTACCGGGGTTGCAGATTGCGTTGCAAACGGTGGCATGATTTCAATCTGAGCATGGCCGGTGAGCTGAGTGCCTAACGCATCCAGCTCCACCACGATCTGCTCCAGCGCCCCCGATAACTTTAGATGCAATTGCTGAACCGGCAGCGCAGGCTTGGTGCGTGGCAGGCTTAAAAAATGAACCGCACCACTAAGCGCAAAAGGTTTTTGAGCACCCAGTTCAAGCGCTCCTTTAAGCTTGCCCAATGGCGTAGTAAGCTGTTCAACTATGAGCTGATGGGTCTGGCTATCGCTGCGCGCACGCAAGCTTAAAGCGCTTAGCTCAGTCACTGCGGCGTTTGCTGGGTCTTTTTGATGCGCTATGTTCGGCGTGCTATGCTGAGCCGGGTGCAAACGCAAACGGTTAATCCGCAGCGCTAGAATTTCAAATGGCAACGGCAGCGCTAAGGTTTGGGGCAAAGTTGCCAGGGGCAACGTTTCAGATGCCTTGGCAGCCGGCGCTAAGTACGCGTCTACTGTCCCGATCTGCAACTCATCTACTTTCAAGCGCCACGGTTTGCGCACCACACCCCACTGGCCATTGATTTGATCAATCTGAATTTGATGGCCTGAGGCATTCCATGCAACCTGTTGCAAGCGCAAGCCGGTCGCTAACGTGCCACCTTCCAAGACGCCGCTTAAGCGCCCGCCCGATAGCTGCAACGCTACGTGCCAGAGCACGCGCGTTCCGGGTTCAGTATGGCTGGCATATAAGAGTGCGCCAACCAGTAACCCAGCAATGGCCAATAGAATTTGCGTTAGCCAGCCAAGCACGCGCCACAATTTCATCAGAATGCGATTCCAAGCGTTAAATAGGGGCGAATTCTACGCTCCCGCAATCCATACCCCAAATCTAAATTTATTGGACCTACCAGACTACGCCAGCGCACCCCGATACCGACCCCTTGATAGAGGATTTTCTCTTGCCAGCGATCGGTTGCAGTACCCACGTCATAAAATAGGGCCGCCCCCCAATCCCGATTAAACCAATGCTGATATTCGCCGCTGCCAGTCGCCAAATATTTAGCGGGTAGAACCGAGCCATCTACTTCATGGCCAATACTTTGATAGCTGTAGCCGCGCACTGAATTAGCGCCCCCCGCGCGAAATAATAATGAAGCTGGAATGCCATCTGAGCCCCCCCCCGTCAAAACGCTGCCCAATTCTGCGCGCAATAAAATGACATCATTTTTTCCAAGTGGAAAATACTGACGTCCATGCATATAGAACCGGCCAAATGACTGCTCAGTCAGAATGCCTTTGACGGCAAACCCGGTTGCTAACGAAATAATATTACCTTGGCGCGCGAACATCGAATCATCGACATTGCGTCGCGTCCACGACCAACCTGGCACAAGCGCTCGACTCACCTCTGGCGCTTGCGCATTTTGCAGCAGCTGATCTTCGTAATACAGCAAAGACCATGCATAATCATAATCTTGCAGTGAGCGCGCGCGTTGCGCACCGAGCCGCAAGCTGCGGATATCCGTATCTTCGATATAAGTACGAGTGTGAGATCCTAAGATACTATTAATATAGGCTTTGCGATCAGGAGGCATCGATAAGCGCAATGCAGTGTTTTGCTGGCGCTGTTCAAACTGCCCTTGCGCACTCAAGATCCAACTACGGCCAAACATATTGTTATAGACATAGTGACCTTGCACTCGAGCGCCTGTATCCGATGAGTAGCCAATCCCCGAACGAATCGCATGAAATGGATATTCGCTGACTTTTACCTTGACTGGAACTTGGTTGGGCTGCTTTGCATCATTCGCCACATCGACTGTAACACTGGCAAAGTACGTGGTGTTTTGCACTTGCCTTTGCAACTCAAGCAACCGTTCCACGCTATAACGTTCGCCCGGTCGCAATGGATTCACATGGTGAATGATTTTTTCAGGATAACGTTTTAGGCCGCTAATTTCGATCGGCCCGATCGTAAAAGTTTGGCCACTCTCAAAAGTGGCCTCAAGTTGGGCGTGCTGCGTGCGGGGGTCAATCCGCGCTTGCGAGTGCGTAATTTGGGCCGCGGCATAGCGTTCTGCTTGCAACGCTTTGAGTGAAGCCGCTTTAGAATTTTCCCAAGCAGCTTGGCTAAATAGCTCGCCACGCCGCAAAGTCCAGCCGCGCCGCGCCGCTTTTCCACGCCCTGGATCTTCAGTTTGCATGGGACCCGTAAAATTGAGGGCAACGGATGAAACTGTCGTGTGCGGGCCTGGGTCAATGTTAATCGTCACCACATGTTTATCGGCAAATTCACTCACATCTGTAATCACCGCGGCACTAAAATATCCTTCTGTTTCAGCAAGTTCGCGCGCTTGCTGCGGCGCTGCGGCGACTAAAAATTCAAATTGCTCCTCACTAATATCTGTACGTTTTGCGAAACGCGCCAAATCCAAATGGGCTTTTAGCAATGCTTTGAGCTTGCGCGGTGCATTAATATCAACCGTATATTCCGCTTGCGCAGATTCCGGCGAAAAAATAAATATACTGGCTAGTCCAATGCAACAAAACCTGTGCCAAGCGCGCATGGGTTTGCTTAACGGGTGGTCGATTTCGCTCAAACTGGGTCCCAATAAAATTTTTAGACGTTTAAGTCGCTTTAGAAAGCGCAGCGAGCATACTATTGGAACACATTTATAGGATGCCTTTCCACCCCAAAAAGCCTTAAAATTAACCTAAGTCAACCTTCAAGGATAATTTCAGATAAGATTGAGCTCTTAATTCAGTCAATCATCCGTTAAACAGACGGGTGCGTAGACTAAACGATAAAATCTACCCCATATTTTGCTTACATGAAACGTCACTATCAGTCCGAGGTTACTCAATTTATTAACCACCTCAAACAGCAAAAGCCTATGCTCGAAGAGACGCAGCGCCGCGGACGCTTATTGTTGTGGGATAGACCACCGATTAATCTAGATGAACGGGCACGGCAGCAAACCTCCCGTATCAAACAAACGCCCTACGTTTATTATTAAAGTAGGCTAAACCAATGAAGCAGCTTGCTTTAAGCGCGCCAACCGATGATGCGTTGCTTGCGCCTGCTGCTGATACCGTAGATAGCGTAGCTTATGCGCGTCTGTATGGCGAGCCGCTTTTTAAACTGCCGCGCGATCTATATATTCCGCCAGATGCGCTGGAAGTGTTTCTTGAGGCGTTTGAAGGCCCTCTCGATCTCTTACTATATTTAATTCGCAAGCAGAATTTTAATGTGCTTGATATACCGATGACGGCCGTCACTCATCAATACCTTGAGTATGTTGAACAGATCCGTAGCCACAATCTTGAGCTGGCTGCCGAATATCTGCTGATGGCCGCCATGCTCATTGAAATTAAAGCGCGCATGCTACTGCCAGTCAAACCGGCTAACCCAGAGCAAGAAGCAGAAGACCCACGCGCAGAACTCGTACGGCGCTTGCTTGAATACGAGCAAATCAAGCTCGCTGCGCTCAAACTGGACCAGCAGCCCCAACTCGGACGCGACTTTCTGCGCACGCATATTTACGTCGCGCCAAGCTTGGTTGCGCCGCGCTGGCCCGAGCTAAGCCTGGCCGACCTGCGCCTGGCTTGGGTAGAGCTGGCTAAACGCGCAAAGCTTGTGGCACATCACCGGATTCCACGCGCCACGCTCTCAGTGCGTGAGCACATGAGCGGTATTTTGCGCAAACTACAGCATGCGCGTTTTATTGAATTTAGCGAGCTCTTCACACCAGCCGCACCAGCGTCGGTCATCGTGGTTAACTTTATTGCCCTGCTGGAGTTGGCGCGTGAAAGCTTGATTGAAATCACACAGGCAGAGGCGTTTGCGCCGATTTATCTGCGTCTTTCTTATATCCCTAACACCCTGACGCACCATGAGTCGGCCTCAAGCGATCCATCTCAATTACACAAAAACAACCAATAGGGTGTTATTTTAACCATGAAAATCATTCATTCGATTCAAGAACTACGCGATCAATTACGCGGACAAAATCGCGCGGCTTTTATACCTACCATGGGCAATTTGCATGAAGGGCACTTATCGCTCATACGACTGGCTCATCAGCATGGTGACCCGGTCATCGCCAGCATCTTTGTCAATCGCTTGCAATTTGGGCCGCAAGAAGATTTTGACCAGTATCCCCGTACTTTTAAAGCGGACCTAGAAAAACTGCAACAGGAAAACGTCTATGTATTATTCGCGCCCCGCGAAACCGATTTATACCCAGAACCTCAGCATTATCGCGTGCAACCACCGAATGGAATCAGCTCAATCCTCGAAGGTGAATTCCGGCCTGACTACTTTCAAGGGATGTGCACCGTAGTGATGAAGCTATTTGGCTGTGTGCAGCCACGGATTGCGGTATTCGGTAAAAAAGACTATCAACAACTCATGATTGTGCGAGCGATGAGCCAGCAATTTGCATTACCCACTGAAATTATCGCGGCCGAAACGGTACGCGCTGAGGATGGCCTAGCACTTTCTTCACGCAATATGTATCTGAACCCAGCAGAACGTGCTGAAGCGCCGAGGTTATTTAAAACATTATCTGATCTGCGCCACAAAATTCTCATAGAAAAACGTAGCGACTTCGCTAGGCTTGAACAAGAAGCCGTCACTCAGCTTAGCGCGCATGGTTGGGCGCCGCAATATATCGCCATTCGCAAACAAGTTGATCTACAAGCCCCGGCTGCGCATGAGACAGAGGCGCCATTAGTCGCCGTCGCAGCGGCTAAACTGGGCGCCACGCGGCTGATCGACAATCTTGAAATTTAAACCAACCTACTTTGCTCTCTTGCCGAGTTCGCATTATTATTTCTTTAACATTTACTTTATTGAATACCGCTTATGCAACGCATTATGCTGAAATCAAAAATCCATCGCGCTACTGTGACTCACTGCGAGCTACACTACGAAGGCTCATGCGCGATCGATGAAAATTTACTCGAAGCCGCCAACATTATAGAAAACGAACAAATTGAAGTTTGGAATATCAATAACGGCGAGCGCTTTTCGACTTATGCAATCCGCGCTGAACGCGGTAGTGGCATTATTTCATTAAATGGCTCAGCAGCACGGCGTGCGCAGTTAGGCGATCTGGTCATCATTGCGACCTTTGGCTTGTTTGATGATACCGATGTGCGCGCAGGCAATGTAAAACCTAGCCTAATTTTTGTGGATCACAATAACCACATTAAAGATAGCCGCGAGCATATCCCGCTGCAAACCGCGTCACCACGGTAGACGTATTTCATCTGGGATGAAATACGTCTTATATCTGCTATTTGGATTACTGGCACTAGGACCTTGCCGGGTCTATGCAACCCTCCAACTCATAGACGACAGCGGCGCAGTCATAACCCTTTCCGTGCCAGCAAAACGTGTGATTAGCCTAGCGCCACATATCACCGAATTGATTTACGCCGCCGGTGGCGGAGCCACGTTGCGCGGGGCTGTCATGTATAGCGATTACCCAGAGGCGGCGAAACAATTGCCACGCGTAGGCGATTACCAAGCGCTTGATTTAGAGCGCATCATCGCTTTAAAACCTGATTTAGTTATTGCTTGGCGGTATGGCAATGTGGAACGTCAATTGGAAGCCTTGCGCAAACTGGGGATCCCGATTTTTTATAGCGCACCGCGCCACCTCGACGATATTGCGCTGACGCTTGAAAACTTCGGCACCTTACTGGGCACCCGCGCTACCGCCGCGCCAGCAGCCACTGTATTGCGCGCAGACCTTAACGCGCTGCGGCAGCGCTATGCGCAGCGTGCGCCAATCCGGGTGTTTTATCAAATATCTGAGCACCCTCTGATAACGCTAAACGGTAAACAGATCGCCAGCGAGGTGATTACATTATGCGGTGGGCGCAATGTGTTTGCGCATTTAGCACCAATCGCCCCAGTTATTTCTGCAGAAGCCGTATTGGCGGCTAACCCGCAGGCAATCATTGTTACGCGCCCTAGTGGTAGCGCAACCGAGCAGCCGCTATCAAGCCTTGAGCGCTGGCGTAAATGGCCTCAACTGGCCGCCACCCAGCATCATGCACTTTTTTCGCTTCATGCGGATTTAATCGACCGCCCTACTCCACGCATTGCACAGGGTGCAGCGCAGCTTTGTGAGGCGCTGGCTACAGCGCGCAATCGGTTAGGACTTAGCGACTTGTCTCCGTTTAACCTCCAGAATTAAAATCCGGAAATCTTATTTTTAGTAAAATAAGACCTATATTTAGCCCAATTTCGAACTCGATCAATCCTGCCTCAAGCCGTTAGCTGTGCGTTTTACAGACAGCTACAGCGAATCCAGCATTCTTCTGAAATCAACACCCAAATACATTCGACCTAAGCCGCACCACGCTGTATAAGCAAAGCTCGGTTTTCTGGGCTTAAATTGTGGACATTTTCGATGAATACATCTGCCGTAGTCAATGAATTCTGCTGCGAGGTCCATTCCAACATAATTTGCTCTTGTGTTAAATCATTAGGAATCCTCCAAAGACGAACTGCATTATCCTCTCCACCTGTGGCAAGGACGGTAGCCCCATCCGATGAAGAATGCCATGCAACGCTATGAATGCCACCGAAAAACCCTCGCAGTGTGACTTGACATTTATTAGAGTGAATAGACCATATTCTCACCGTACTATCATGACTTCCAGAAGCTAACCACTGACCATCTGGCGAAAATGCTACGCTATCCACGTTGCCCTCATGCCCTGCATACGTATACTCAAGAGATCGATTGCCTAAGACATGCCATAGCTTTACTGTCTCATCATCACTTCCAGACGCTAACCACTGACCGTCATTAGAAAGCGCTACGCTATTGACCCCTTTTTCATGTCCCTCATAGGTGTGCAGGAGAGAACGCTCCCCCCAAACTTTCCACAATTTGATTGTATTATCAGAACTCCCAGACGCTAATAGCCCCCCATCTGTGGAAAAAGCCACGCTTGTAACCCAGAAACTATGTCCTGTATAAGTATGTATCGGAGAGCGTTCGCCTAGAACGCTCCATAGCATCACTGTATTATCAGAACTTCCGGAGGCTAACCACTGGCCGTCGGCAGAAAACGCAACACTCCGCACTCCAAACTCATGCCCTACATATTCGTGCGGAGAAGAGCCGCTATCAGAAGTGCTCCATAATTTTAAAGAATATTGACTTCCAGAAGCTAACCATTGACTCTCGGCGGAAAACGCGACACTCCTTACGTGACCATGCCACGCTTTATACGTATGTATAAGAGTGTGCTTGCCCGAGACGTTCCATAACTTCACTACGCTATCATCGCTTCCGGACGCTAGCCACTTTCCGTCAGACGAAAATGCGACACTATTTACGCTACCCTCATGGCCGGCATAGTGATATGAAAAAGGGCGCTCGCACGAAACTCCCCATGTTTTTACGGCGTCCCCGCCTGAAGAGGTTAACCATTTCCCGTCGACCGAGAATGCAACACGAGACACCAAACTTCCGTGCCCAGCGTAGGTGTACATAAGAGACCAGTTACCCAAGGCGCTCCATAGTTTGATGGTATGGTCACTACTTCCAGAAGCTAACCATTGACCGTCGCCCGAAAAGGCGACGCTATGCACACGCTCTTTATGCCCAACACAGGTGTGCATGAGATCGTGGTTGCCTAAAACACGCCATACTTTTATCTGGCCTTTGGCATCTCCAGATGCCAGCCAGCGCCCATCTGCAGAAAACGCCACGCTGTTGACAGACATACTGGGCCAACTATAAGTGTGTACAAGAGTGTGCTTGCCAATTACATTCCATAGCTTGACTTTTCCGTCACCCACTCCACCTGCGGAGGCTAACCATTGGCCATCAGGTGAAAAAGCAATACTTTCTACGCTCCCCTTATGCCCGACATAAGTATGCGCCAGAGAGCGGTCACCCGAGGCGTACCATAATTTCACCGTTTTATCTTTACTCCCAGACGCTAGAAATAGATTGCCAGATGAAAGTGCGACGCTATTCACTAATTTTGAGTGGCCAACATAGGTATGTATGAGAGAACGATCACCCAATACATTCCATAATTTTATCTTCCCATCCTGACTGCCCGAGACCAACCAACGACTGTCGGCAGAAAAAACGATACTACTGATATAACCCTCATGCTCTGTCGTATAGGAATGAACTCTTTGCAGATTTTCAGTTTTGTAGAGCAGAATATCGCGAGAATTTGCCACAGCAAGCCAACAACCATTTTGCGAATAACTAAAGGCCCCCCCTTTTAAAGCTGGCTTTTCACCCAACTCCATCCCCGTAACATTGGCTCCATTGAGATTAGCGCCTCTCAGCCAAGCTCCTGTCAAATTTACATCTTTTATATTTGCATCTTGAAATTGAGCACAATCAAATACCCCATAACTTAAATCCGCTCCAGGCACGCGTATTCCACGGAAATCCTGCCCACTAAAACTTACTCCTGCTTTAACCAACAGCGTTAACGCATGAGCGGCTACAGGCTGTACTTCTTCTGTTTTCGACCTTTCCACCCAGTTCAATAACTTCTCTTTTAGCTGTGTATCTTGCTGGATTTTTTCTTGTAAAAATTTAAATACCTCTACATCATTAACAAGGCTTACCAACTCAAAAAGGGCTGATTTCTCCACAACTTGATCGAGTTGCCCTGAGTCTGATAACTTTTGTAATTGACTCAATGCAAATTTCTTTAACTCTCCGTCTGAGCGAATTAACGCCCCTTGATATTGAGATTGAATCCTATCTTTGATCAGATGTAGCTTCAGAGCGGGCGAATCTATAGGCGCACCATTGCGAGTCACTGTAGTCAGTGCTTTAAAAAAAGCCTGCCGACTCGAAAGATCCAGCGGCTTTTCTATTTCTTCTCGAATTTCTAAGGGTAGCGAGAGGCACGATGGTTTTACGGTCGGTTGTGCCGCCGGAAAGTACGTAATGGCAGAAGTCAAAATAGAGGTGCGCATAAATAGTTTACTTAAAAGGTTCATTCAAACGATCCCAGTCATCCTGGGCTCCTTTCAACCCACGATGTGAGCCATCCAATTTTACATGTCTCCTTCGGCACAATTGAACAAAAACTCTTAAAGTGACGCGTAGTGCTCACAAATCTTGATGATGCAACTTTCAGCTTTTGGATTGGCCCCTTAAATAACCGAACACAGTCATTCACTTAAGATAGAAGGGAATATATGAATCCGTGTTAATTGAAATTAAACAAGACCAGATAGAAAAGCAAAAGGATGCAGAACCGACCTAAGTCAACGCGTGATATTTCTAATCCACCCGAATTTTGCGTCAGCCTCATTTCTTGAGAATTTAGAAGAAGTATTCTTCATAGAGAGACGCGAAGGATAGTAGCAAAAAATGAATTACTAAAAATTACCTTTCATTTTTACACACTAGATTAGTTAGAAATCGGTAAATTTCTAACTAACCATAGGTGTTATTATGACGGACAAAATAAGCAGTTCATTTAATAATTTAAGACTTGAAGATACGGATCATTTAGATGCTCAAACGAGTTCGGCATCTACTTCATCTCATACCTCTGCACCTGCCAGAAACTCTGCTGCTATGCTTGAGGGCCTTGCAAAAAGAAGAAAATTTGTTGCAGATGAAAGCAATTTTGAACATCAATTTTCTGTCGATAAAGAAAATGAGGCGGAAACTTCTAAACCTCCATCTAATGAGTCAGAAACTTCTAAACTTCCATCTATTTACCAATATGAGTCTGAATACAGAAAAGATGGAGGCGAATTAGGATATTTTGTAAATAAATTCAAAAAAGACAAATGGACATTTAAAGAGAATTATAAAGATAAAACAAGAGATTTTTACGCATCCGACATTGCTAGACACCAATATACACAAGTTTCGAAAAGGCATAATTTTCAGGGGAAAATGCCAAAGATAATCAAAAGAAAAAATGTAATAAATGAGAGTACTTTAGATTTAATAAACCGAATGGGAAGTGAACATCCGGACTTTCAGAGTCAGTTTTTCAAATCCACTGAAAATGGGAAAAGTACCCAAAGAATTATGGATGATTTTGGTTTAACAGCGACTAACGTTGAGCTAAAAAATCCTGGATATGAAACGATAAACGAAAGAGGAGAAGGCGAAGGTAAAATTATAGGTGTGGATATATTCGTTCATGTAAAGCCTAAGGACGATTAACTGATCCTACCCCGATATTTAGGACCCATTAAAACTGGAAAATTTGGCTGTTGGGGATCCCCATTTTACATAGCTCCTTAAGCGAATTTTGTTCACGTCCCGTTTGCTTTTCTCCGGCTAGGTTTTCTTGCTGGTAAAGAGGATTTTATACTCGCCATTGCCAATGCAGAAGGCGGCACAAGCTCTTCACTCATTTGCAAGCGCCGCTTAATTTGCTGACCAAGCTGATAGACGCTCAGCGCATAAAAAAAGCTACGGTTATATTGCATGAGCACAGCAGAATTGTGCAGGCCGAGTTTATATTCAGTTGGCTGCTTAACGTTGGGTAAATCAATGATATTGACCAAAGTGCTTAATTCAGCCTCTGTGTTGAGTGTTTCATTAAGCAATAGGCCCGCTTTGAGTAGTTGCCCCAGTGGTCGACGTGGTTTGATCTTTCCATCCGCTCCTGCCTGTGCAATACCCAAGCTACCCTTATCGGAAGCGATTTCCCAAATCACCGGCCGATTAGCCTCCCAACCATGTTGGTGCAAATAATTGGCGATGCTGCCAATTGCGTCGGCAGCGCTTGTATATAAATCGATCTTTTGGTCAGCATCATAATCAATTGCGTATTGCATAATGCTGCTTGGCATAAATTGTGCAAGACCTATCCCCCCGTCATAAGAGCCTAAAATACGAGTTGGGTCGAGGCCAGCAGCACGGGTCCAGAGGAGAAAATCTTCCAAATTTTTTCGAAACAGCCTCATGCGTTCCAACTGGTTTGGTTTAGTTGGATAATCAAAAGCCAGTGTTGTCAGGACATCTAGCACACAATGACTGCCCATATTGCGGCCATAGAAAGTCTCAACACCAATGATCCCAACAATAATCTCAGGCGGCACGCCAAATTCTTCTTGAGCGCGTCGCAAAGTTGCTTGATGAGTACGCCAGAAGTGCACGCCCGCATTAATGCGCTGCGCATTAAGAAAGCGTGACTGATACGTATACCAATCACGAGGGGATGGCGCGAGTGTTCGTTGCTCACGCTTTACAGATATGGCGGAATATTTAACTTGCGAAAAAAGTGCACGTAACGCGCTGGGTTCGAAGTGATGACGCGACACTAGATCACTGATAAAAACCTCGACAGCTGGATGATTCCGATAGCATTGTGAAACACGCTTTTTCTCAAAAGCCTGCTTCAGTGTATGTACTGTTGATTCAGCTAGAGACTGTGCTAGCGTACAGTCAGTTGCGAACGCATATCCAAGGGCAAACATCCACCTTAGAAACACCCTAGAGTTGAATACGCGGTGAATAAAAAGAAAAGTTAAAACGTTGGTCCCGGCCATCATAAATTGATAAAGTCATATGCTCTATATTGAGCGTGTCAGTCATTTTGTGTGGAAACGGAAGTCACATGATAATAGATTAATAGATGTAATAAAAAAGTAAACATATGAAAAAACTAGGACGAAGGGCTATTAAAGTGAGACCACATAGTCCTGTAACCTTTTTGCAACTCTTTTGTAACTTTTTCAAAATTAAAATTTCTCTTATGAGAGTTTGGCTGCTATGGCTTGCGCTTTCTTATAGTTGCCTCTGTGGAATGTCAACACGCCCTAACGAGGGTGAGGAATACAAGCGCGGCAATGAGGTCGGTGTACAGCCTAAACTCAAGGCCAACGAACCCTATTATCACTATGAGCAGGAAGCGGATCGTATCACCGACAAAAGTGTCCACTCAGATGCGCTTGATGGAGCGTTCCGTTTGAGCTCTATCCATGCAGTTACTCGGCCAATCACCGGAGTGCGGCGACCAGAGGTGGAAGATAGCGGTCACCCCCTCGAAGCCGATGTGCAGCACGCCATAGGGCAAAAGATAGGATATGACTTTGGCCCATGGAAAAGTGGAAAGCGAGGTTGTGGAGAAGGCTGCAAACGCCCTAATCGAGAAAATATTGACTTCCCCAATACGTATATCAGCCGTATCACGATCAATCTCAGCATGGCGAAAATGTCGTTGACATGGAATAACCCACGCAACTTGCTTTTACCTACCCGCACCTACAACATTTCTGCGGGAGCGGGTCGCTGTTGCCATGAATGCCATGACGAGACCGTCAGTAATACCGAAGATACATTATGCACTCCCAAGGGTACATTCATCGTGCACAGTAAAGCTCCTGTGCTGATTGATTACATCTGGGCTAAGAATCCGATCTATTTCGGCCGCAACGGCATTGCTATTCATTCTGGTCCCCTACCAGGTTATCCAGCAACACACGGTTGCATACGTACGGAGGAAGAGGGATCAGCGATTGTTCACGACAACTCCCTATATTCTGCTGGATATGCAGCCAATCCTGCACTCGGGCTAGAGGAGCGCCGTACTCAAGTTATCGTAGAGGGTACTTGGAAAGGCTCGCGCTGCTACCTCCAGGGGGGAAAGGAGGAACTGCTCGTGCTCAGGAAAGAGGTATGCTGTCTAAAATCGAAAGGAGGAGGATCCGGGCCTCCTGAAAAGTCACCCACATCTCCTAAGGGATCACTCCTACCTCCTAAGAAACAAATTGTAAATCATTAATTTTTAAAGTTTTTTAATTTCCTGTACAACAGGCTTAAGCTGAAAGAAAATGGCATCGGCAGCCATTAGATTCGCGCAACATCAACTCAACGCCCACTGCGCATGTCCCCTAATCGTTCTAAGAACCTAAGCAGAAATCCGCGGCGTGGCCACCTGTACATCGCCGCACTGCGCGCGATGACGCAGCACATGGTCAATCAACACGAGTGCTAGCAAGGCTTCAGCTATCGGCGTGGCGCGAATGCCAACGCATGGATCATGCCGGCCAAATGTTTCAACCATCGTCGGAGCACCGGTTTTATCGATCGACCGGCGTGGCATGCGAATGCTGGAAGTGGGTTTAATGGCGATAGAGACCGTGATATCCTGTCCGCTCGTAATGCCGCCCAGAATGCCTCCGGCATGATTACTCAGAAAGCCCGTCGGGGTCATTTCATCGCCATGCTGCGAGCCGCGTTGAGCGATGCTCGCAAAGCCAGCGCCAATTTCAACCCCTTTAACTGCGTTAATGCCCATCATCGCGTGTGCGATAGCGGCATCTAGTTTATCGAACACGGGCTCGCCAAGACCTACCGGCACGCCACTTGCCACGATTGAAATGCGCGCTCCAATTGAATCGCCTTCTTTGCGCAGTTGATCCATATAGGCTTCTAGCTGCGGCACAATCTCTGCATTAGGGGCAAAAAATGGGTTTTCTGATACCTGGGCCCAATCAATGAACGGAATCTGAATCTCACCAAGCGCGGCCATATAAGCTTGTATCTTGATTTTTAACTGCTCATGCAACCATTTTTTGGCGACTGCGCCGGCGGCTACCAAGGGCGCGGTTAAGCGTGCAGATGAACGACCTCCGCCGCGATAATCGCGCACGCCATATTTATGCCAGTATGTGTAATCGGCATGGCCAGGGCGAAAGGTTTCTGTAAGGTTACCGTAATCTTTGCTGCGTTGGTCCGTATTGCGAATCAAAAGCCCAAGCGGCGCACCTGTGGTTACGCCGTCAAATACACCCGAAAGAATTTCAACAATGTCGTCTTCTTTGCGTTGCGTCACATGACGCGAAGTGCCTGGCTTGCGACGATCTAATTCAAGCTGAAGATCCGCTTGCGTCAGCGCAAGCCCAGGCGGGCAGCCATCAATCACGCAACCGATGGCAGGGCCATGGGATTCGCCAAAGGTGGTGACAGTGAAAAGCGTGCCAAGCGTGTTACCAGACATATCCGTTGTCCTAAAAAATCAAACGGAGAATTAAGAGAGAGCCGGCAGTGCCGGCTCAGTATGCGTTGTTAAACCAGTCGCTTTATTGGCTTTCTGCCTCAGGCCAATCCCGAATATAGGCTTTGAGCATCCGGTTTTCGAAACCGTGCTCTTCAACTACGGCTTTCGCCACATCGTAAAAAGAAATGACGCCCATTAAGGTGCGCTCATTTAACACCGGCAAATAGCGCGCATGTCGCTCTAACATCATGCGCCGGACTTCATTAATGTCTGTTTCAGGCGTGCAAACCAGCGGGCTGTTATTCATGATGTCACGGATCACTGTCACGCCAAGCATGCCGTTATTAACCCGCAGCGTTAAGATAATTTCGCGGAAGGTGAGTAGTCCCACCAAATGCCCCTCTTCCATCACAACAAGCGAGCCAATATCGTGCGTAGCCATAGTCTCTACCGCTTCGAACAACGGCATCTCAGGTCTTACCGTAAACAGCGTATTGCCTTTGACTTTCAAGATGTCACTGACTTGCATAAATCCTTTCCTCGGGTTGCCTCAACGCTTTGATGCTAACGGAAAGTCAGTCAAAGATAAAGTAGGCGATTCGGCTAGCGCTATTTCTTTCGTGACGGAGGTAAATCCGTACAGACCCCTTCAAACAGCTCAGCCGCCATGCCAATCGACTCGCCTAGGGTTGGATGAGGATGAATCGTTTTGCCAATATCCACTGCATCTGCACCCATTTCAATGGCTAAGCAAAGCTCGCTAATCAGATCCCCAGCGTTAGTCCCCACGATTCCGCCACCAATCACACGTTGCGTAGTTTGGTCAAAAATCAGCTTAGTGAAACCTTCATCACGGCCATTCGCAAGCGCGCGGCCAGATGCCGCCCACGGGAAAACGGCTTTGCCATATTGCAAGCCCTCTGCTTGACACTCGGCTTCGGTCTTGCCCGTCCAGGCCACTTCTGGATCAGTATAAGCTACGGAGGGGATTTGCTGCGCATCAAAATAGGCTTTCTTGCCGGCCGCTACTTCGGCTGCGATATGTCCTTCGTGCACGGCTTTATGCGCCAACATCGGCTGGCCTACAATATCGCCAATCGCAAAAATATGCGGAACGCTAGTGCGTTGTTGTTGGTCAACTGGGATAAAACCTCGTTGATTAACTTGCACGCCGGCTTTGTCTGCGCCAATTCGATGCCCATTCGGCTGACGGCCTACCGCCACCAGCACTAGGTTATAGCACTGCGCTTCGCGCGGTGCCGAGGCCCCTTCAAAAGCTACATAAATCCCATCCTCTTTTGCCTCGGCCCGGACGGTTTTTGTTTTGAGCATCATTTGCCCTAGGCGCGGGGCGTTAAATTTTTGCCATACTTTGACTAAATCACGATCGGCTCCTGCCATCAGGTGCTCCGACATTTCAACAATATCGACCTGTGCGCCAAGCGCTGAGTAGACTGTCGCCATTTCCAGCCCAATGATGCCGCCGCCAATCACCAACATGCGCTGCGGAATTTGGCGCAATTCAAGCGCCCCAGTTGAATCGACGATGCGCGGGTCATCTGGCATAAACGGCAACGCAATGGATTGCGAGCCAGCGGCAATAATCGCCTGCTTAAACTTAACCGGCTGCATCTGCCCCGCCGCCGTTTGAATCATCATTTGGTGGGAGTCTGTAAATTCGCCTCGCCCGGCTATGACACGTACCTTACGTGCTTTGGCCATCTGCGCTAGACCACCGGTCAATTTCGCGATGACGCCAGATTTAAAAGCGCGCAGTTTATTTAGATCGATTTGGGGCGCACCAAACGAGATTCCGTGAGCCGCCAACGCTTTCGCTTCCTGGCTAATTTGCGCCGTATGGAGCAAGGCCTTAGATGGAATGCAACCCACATTTAAACAAACACCACCAAGCGTTGGATAGCGTTCAACTAACACCGTATCCAAACCAAGGTCAGCCGCTCGAAAAGCTGCGGCATAACCGCCAGGCCCAGCGCCTAGCACCAGTAAATCACACGCCACCGCCTCTGCTGCGGGCAGCGCTTTAGTCTCAATTGAGCTCATTGATCAAACCTTTGCTACAGGGTTACGCGACGGAAATCTGCTAATAGGCTAGCCAGGTAGGCATTAAAACGCGCCGCTTCAGCGCCATCGATAACCCGGTGGTCATACGATAAAGAGAGAGGCAACATCAAACGCGGCATAAACTGCTGACCATTCCATACCGGTTTGAGAGCACTGCGACAGACACCTAAAATAGCCACTTCTGGCGCGTTAATGATGGGCGTGAAAGAGGTGCCGCCAATTCCGCCTAACGAAGAAATTGAGAAGCACCCTCCTTGCATCTGCTCCGATTTGAGTTTGCCTTCGCGCGCCAGTTGGGCCAATTCAGAAGTCTCTTGCGCAATTTCCAACACACCTTTTTGATCGGCGTTTCTAATCACCGGCACCACTAAGCCATTTGGGGTATCTGCCGCAAAACCAATGTGGTAATACTGCTTGTAAATCAGGTTATCGCCATCCAAGCTGGTATTAAAGCTCGGATATTGCTTTAATGCTGCCACGCTTGCTTTGATCAAAAAAGCCAGTAAAGTGACTTTAAAAGCCGTTTTACTATTTTCTTGGTTAAGCTTGACGCGCAAAGCCTCAAGCTCGGTAATATCGGCCTCTTCATTAGTCGTCACATGCGGAATCATGACCCAGTTGCGATGCAAGTTAGCACCTGCAATTTTCTTAATGCGCGACAAAGGCTTCGCTTCAAGCGGGCCAAATTTTGTGAACGCAACTTGCGGCCAAGGCAGTAAGTTCAGTGCGCCGCCCGCTCCGCTCGCCGCGCCAGAAGCCGCAACGCCGCTTTGCAAGGCGGCTTTTACGTAGGCTCGCACATCGTCTTGCGTGATGCGGCCTTTCGGTCCAGTGCCATTAATTTGCCGCACATCCACGCCTAGCTCGCGCGCAAATTGGCGCACAGAAGGACTCGCATGGCTTGCCGTATGATTTTCAGCGCTTGGCTCATGCACTTGAGCCGGGGACGGCTCTGCATGCGTTGCGCTTAATGTCGGACTTGACTGGGTGCTGGGCTGGAGCAGGCTAGCGGCTGGCGGCTCAGTTGACGCCTGCGCCGGCGGCTGTTGGACGCTACTCGCAGCTGAGGCTGCAGCAGATGGCGCGCTCTCAGCAGGCTGAGCTTTGGCCTCACTCTCAAGCAATACAATCACCGCGCCTTCAGAAATTCGCTCACCCGGTTTTACTTTAATTTCTTTAACCGTGCCAGCGCTGGGGCTAGGAATATCCATGGTCGCTTTGTCTGACTCTAAAGTCAGTAACGACTGCTCTTCTTCAACCCGATCTCCTGGACTCACCAGCACTTCAATCACAGGCACATCGGCGTAGTCGCCAATGTCGGGCACTTTAATTTCAATGATTTGGCTCATTATGCATTCTCTAAGGGGATGACGCGCAGCCCTAGGTAAAGGACTGCACTATATCCTATTCATAAATCAATATGAACAGGCCTATTAGCCTATTAAACAGTCATCGGGTTAGGTTTAGCCGGATCAAGCTGATATTGAGCTAATGCATCAGCAACTTTCTGTGGCTTAATCACTCCTTCATCAGCAAGCGCCTTAAGCGCTGCAACGGTGACCCAATAGCGGTCAACCTCAAAGAAGTGACGTAGCTTCGCGCGCGTATCCGAGCGGCCAAAGCCGTCGGTCCCCAGCACCCAGTAGCGGCCTGGCACAAAAGCGCGGATTTGCTCCGCAAAGGCGCGTACGTAATCCGTTGCAGCAATCACTGGACCTGCGGCGTCTTTTAATAATTTTTCAACGTGAGATTGCTGCGGCACTGCCGTAGGATGCAAGAGATTATGACGTGCGGTTGCCTGCCCATCTCGAGCCAATTCAGTAAAGCTCGGGCAGCTCCATATATCCGCCGCCACGCCCCAATCTTTTTCGAGTAAATTGGCCGCCGCAATGACTTCATTCAAAATCGTGCCGGAGCCGAGCAATTGGACGCGCTGCGCCGTGTCCTGCTGAATGGTAGATTTTTTAAGGCAGTACATGCCTTTTATAATATCTTGCTCAGCCCCTGTGGGTAGCGCAGGGTGTTCGTAGTTCTCATTCATTACCGTTATATAGTAATAAATGTCCTCTTGCTCCTGCACCATGCGGCGCAAGCCGTCTTGCATAATAACCGCAAGTTCATAAGCAAACGTCGGATCGTAACTGACGCAGTTTGGAATGCCTGCGGAAAACAGATGTGAATGCCCATCCTCATGTTGCAGCCCTTCGCCATTCAGGGTGGTGCGGCCCGCCGTCGCGCCTAACAAAAATCCGCGCGCGCGCATATCCGCCGCAGCCCAAGCCAGATCACCAATGCGCTGAAAGCCAAACATTGAATAAAAAATATAAAACGGGATCATGGGCTCGCCATGCGTTGAATACGACGTCGCCGCGGCAATCCAATCGCACATGCCACCTGCTTCGTTAATCCCTTCTTGTAAGATTTGGCCGGTTTCTGATTCTTTATAGAACATCAACTGGTCAGAATCTTCTGGCACATATTTCTGGCCGTCTTGATTCCAAATGCCAATCTGCCGGAATAAGCCTTCCATGCCAAAGGTGCGTGACTCATCCGGCACAATTGGCACAATCCGTTTACCCAACGCTTTATCTTTCAGCAAGATATTTAAAATCCGCACAAAAGCCATAGTGGTTGAAATTTCGCGGCCGGCTCCAGTTCCTTTTAAAACCGGCTCAAAACCAGGCAACCCAGGCACTGGCAACGACTCAGCTTGCGTGCGGCGAGCTGGCAGATAACCGCCCAACGCCACGCGCTGCGCACGCATATAGGTGAGCTCTTTTGAACCCTCTTCAAATTTCAGATAAGGCACCTCGGCGAGCGCTTCATCGGCAATCGGTAGACGGAATTGATCACGGAATTTTTTCAATGCCTCAATCGGCATTTTCTTTTGTTGATGCGTGATATTCATCGCTTGGCCGGCCTCACCCATGCCATAGCCTTTAATGGTTTTGGCTAAAATCACGGTGGGTTGACCGTGCGCTTGCGACGCTGCGGAAAACGCTGCATAGATTTTATGGGGATCGTGTCCACCCCGATTTAAATTCCAAATATCATCGTCCGACCAATCCGCAACTAATGCTTTAAGCGCGGGTGTATTGAAAAAATGCTCGCGCACATAAGCGCCACTTTCGGATTTGTAGGTTTGGTATTCGCCATCCACAACTTCTTTCATGCGGCGCATCAGTACGCCGGTTTTATCACGCGCAAACAAAGCATCCCAACGACTGCCCCAAATGACCTTAATCACATTCCAGCCGGCACCACGGAAGGAGGACTCCAATTCTTGGATCACCGAGCCATTGCCGCGCACCGGGCCATCCAGTCGCTGCAGATTGCAGTTCACCACAAACACTAAATTATCGAGTCGCTCACGGCCTGCCATGCCAATTGCGCCAAGGGACTCCGGCTCATCCGTCTCGCCATCGCCTAAAAAGGCCCAGACTTTGCGCCCTTCAGCTTGAATGATTCCACGCGCCGCTAGATATTTCATAAAGCGCGCCTGATAAATCGCCATAATGGGCCCCAATCCCATCGATACGGTTGGGAATTGCCAAAAGTCTGGCATTAACCAGGGGTGTGGATAAGACGATACACCTTCCCCGCCTACTTCTTGGCGGAAATTATCCAATTGCTCTTGGGTCAAGCGGCCGAGCAAAAAAGCGCGCGAATAAATCCCTGGCGACGAATGGCCTTGCATAAACACTAAATCGCCACCGTGCTCTTTTGAAGGCGCATGCCAAAAATGGTTAAACCCTACGTCATAGAGCGTAGCGGCCGAAGCAAATGAAGCAATATGCCCGCCTACATTGGTTTCTTTGCCAGCCCGCAACACCATTGCGACGGCATTCCAACGCGTATAAGAACGAATTCGATGTTCAATGTCCGAATCTCCAGGATATTGCGCTTGCTGCTCAACTGGGATCGTATTGATGTAAGGCGTAGTGGCCGAAAAGGGCAAATGCGCGCCGCGCAAGCGGGCTAGTTCAATTTGCTTTTCAATCAAATAGTGAGCGCGTTGTGGACCAACGTTAGCGAGCACGCCTTCTAGTGCTTCTAGCCATTCCCCCGTTTCTGCGGGATCTTCATCATGCTCAACAGCAATATACTTCAATACTTCCTTGGATATAGCAGACATTTTGTCTCCTGGTGAAAGGATCATCCCCTGCTTAGCCTATTTCGCTTTAGAAGGCGCTTTAAGTGCAAGCTGGTCGTAACGGCCAAATTGTAAAGAGCACTCATTCAGCAATGCAAGCAGAATTTTCAAATTACGGAATATATTTTCATAATGCGGGAAAATATTGCGACGCAGCATTAAATCTGCGTATTGATCACTAACCCCCTCCTCTCTAGCAAAGAGGATCAATCTGGGTTAAAACAATAAAATATGATTGTTTCACAGGCCTATCAGTATAATATTGTTGTTTTTTTAAACAACAAAGTGCTGTGTTATAGCCTCTCTGGCCATTTTAATTAGGCTAAAAAAACTCGCTCTCTCACTATGACTGCAACTCTAATTAACGGTAATGCTCTCTCCAAAATCATGCGCGCTGACGTCGCGGCGCGCGCGGCGGCTCTGACGCAACAAGGATGTCGCCCCGGGCTGGCGGTGCTCTTGGTCGGCAACGAGCCCGCCAGCGCCGTCTATGTGCGCAATAAGATAAAAGCCTGCGAGGAACACGGCCTGCACTCTACCTGCGACCATTATCCAGCCGATCTTAAAGAGGCTGAACTGCTCGCTCGCATTGATGCGCTAAACCGCGACCCAGCCATTCATGGCATCTTAGTGCAATTGCCTCTGCCAGCGCACATCAATAGCCATAAAGTGATTGAGGCGATTGCCGCAGCGAAAGACGTAGATGGCTTTCATATTGCAAATGCAGGTGCATTGCTCACTGGCCAACCAAGCTTCCGCCCTTGCACACCCTATGGCGTCATGATGATGCTGCAGGCTGCAAAAATTCCGCTCAGCGGCGCATCAGCAGTGGTGATTGGTCGCTCAAATATTGTGGGTAAACCGATGGCGCTCTTGTTACTGGAAGCCGGGGCAACCGTTACCATCTGCCATAGCAAAACGCGAGACCTGGCCAGCTATACACGCGCCGCGGATATTGTTGTGGTGGCTGCCGGTCAGCGCAATGTGCTACGCGCGGATATGGTTAAACCCGGTGCGACCGTGATTGATGTTGGCATGAACCGTGACGAGGCGGGCAAACTCTGCGGCGATGTGGATTTCGAACCCGTTAAAGAAGTGGCCGGCCATATCACACCGGTACCCGGTGGCGTGGGTCCAATGACCATCACGATGCTGCTCGTCAATACGGTTACAGCGGCTGAACAAGCCTACGCGGATCGCCTCTCTTCACACATCGCTTAAACATTTTATGCAAGCTCATAATCCACTCCTCGATTTTTCCAATTTACCCCGCTTTACGCAAATCCGCGCCGAACATGTAACGCCCGCGCTGGATGAGTTGCTCGCCAGCGCAATGGCCGCGATTGAGCGCGCGAGTGCGGCTGACACACCGGCTAACTGGCACAATGTAGTGGATGCGGTTGAATATTCAACTGAGCCGCTCTCACGCGCTTGGGGCGTCATTGGTCACCTCAACGCCGTAGCCGACACCCCAGAGCTGCGCGCCGCACACAGCGCCAACCTCTCACGCGTTACGGAATTTTGGACCAACGTTGGCCAAAATTTGGCGCTCTATGAAAAATATAAGGCGCTAGCAGCAAGCGCTGACTATGCTGATTTATCCGCGGCGCGCAAAAAAATCCTGGCGAACGCACTGCGCGAGTTTAAACTTGCCGGAGCTGAGTTAGATGCTGCCAGCAAACCCCGTTTTGCGGCACTGCAAGAACGGCTAGCTAGTTTGTCAAAAGCCTTTTCTGATCATGTGCTAGATGCCACCAATGCCTACTCATACCTCGTGACGAACGAGGCTGAGCTGGCAGGCTTGCCAGCTGATGTGCGCGCCAGCGCACAGCAGCTGGCCAGTCAAAATGGTCAGTCCGGCTGGGCGTTTAATCTGCACTTCCCCTCGTATTTTCCGATTATGCAGTATGCGCAATCTCGGCCGCTACGCGAAGCGATGTACCGCGCCTATCATAGTCGCGCCTCAGCCGCGGGCGTTCAATACAGTCAGGGCAAGCTTGAATGGGATAATAACCAGAATATGCTCGAGCAACTTAGCTTGCGCGCTCAAGAAGCAAACATGCTGGGCTATGCCAATTTTGCTGAAGTTTCACTGGCCACTAAAATGGCCGAATCCCCTGCGCAGGTCAAACAATTTCTTGAAGATCTTGCGCAACGCGCCCGCCCCTATGCAGAAAAAGATTGGCAGCAATTACAGGCTTTCGCTGCCCATGAACTCAACTTACCTGAGCTGGCGCCGTGGGATATTACCTTTGCCTCTGAAAAACTGCGTGAACAACGCTATGCGTTTTCCGAACATGAAGTGAAACAATATTTCCCTGAGAACGCAGTGCTTGCGGGTTTGTTCAAAGTTGCCGAAACGCTTTTCAATGTAACCTTACGCGCCGATCACGCGCCAACCTGGCACCCCGATGTACGGTTTTTCCGCATCGAAAACGCCAGCGGTCAGCTCCTGGCGCATTTTTACCTTGATCTTTACGCCCGCGAAGGCAAACGTGGTGGCGCTTGGATGGATGACGCGCGGTCTCGCTGCCGTCAAAGAGACGGGGCCATCCAAACGCCAGCCGCTTACCTCGTGTGCAATTTCTCAGCCCCGGTTGGCGACAAGCCGGCGTGCTTCACCCATGATGAAGTGATGACCCTGTTTCATGAATTTGGTCATGGACTACACCATATGCTCACACGCATCGACGAGCGTGGCGTCTCCGGCATTAATGGCGTTGAATGGGATGCGGTTGAACTGCCATCTCAGTTTATGGAAAACTTCTGCTGGGAATGGGAAGTCTTGCACGCAATGAGCGCACATATCGAGACTGGCGAGCCGCTACCACGCGCCCTGTTTGACAAAATGCTAGCCGCTAAGAATTTTCAAAGTGGTTTAGGTACGCTCAGACAGATCGTTTTATCGATGTTTGATCTACATTTACATACTGAGTTCGATCCCAGCGGCACCCTCCGTATCGACCAACTGGCGCGGACGCTTAATGACAAGTACCATCTGATCCCGCAAGCGGCATTCTCGCACTGGCCAAATACCTTTACCCATATTTTCGCAGGCGGTTATGCGGCTGGCTATTACAGCTATAAATGGGCTGAAGTACTGTCCGCCGATGCTTACGCGGCGTTTGAGGAAGCCGCGCAAGCGCACAATGGCAACGTGCTCGACCCCATTATCGGCGCTCGCTACCGCACAGAAATACTTGAAGCGGGCGGCAGCCGGCCGGCAATGGCGTCATTCAAAGCATTTCGCGGTCGTGAACCGACCATTGATGCGCTTTTGCGTCACCATGGGATGAACGCTTAAGGATCGCCGATACAGCTTCTGAAATAACTGGTTGCGCAGCGGGGTTATCCTGGCGCAGCATACCCGCTTGCGCGCGCTGCTTAAGAAAAACGCTGACTAACTCCCGTAGTCGAGTTAAATCGAATAAGTAGCGCTCTTGATAACGCGCCGTGCCGAATAAGTGAACGTTGCGCCGATCAAAACGGTGAAAGTCCATCAGATAAGGCAGGTAATGACACAGGCCCAATTCCACCAGCGAGTGTTGCTGTAGCGCGCTGTACGAAAACTGCATGTCCAACAACGCTTCAAGCGCAAAGCAAAGGTCCGCGACTGAGAATGGATGCTCATTTGTAATATGGAAACAACGGTAAGCGCTCATCACGCCTTGTTCCATCAAATCCAAGATTTCAAGCGCAGCTAAATCGACGGGAACCAGATTCAGCGTTGCGGCGCGCTTGAAAGACGGGGCCATTAATTTTTGCGCTGAGCCCTGTAGCGCGTGGCGTTGTTTCGTACGCAGCAATCTATCGATAAAAGCATAAAAACCCGTCATGGCGAAAGCACGGTACGTGACTGAATGCCCAACTAAAATACTCGGCCGAAAAATCCGGTAAGGCAACCGCTGCGCACTACACACTTGCTTCACGATTTGTTCTGCATGCCATTTGCTTTCTTCATGGCTATTATTAAAGCCTGGCGGACGTTCTGTTGCATCTTCAAGAATATGCCCTTCTCGCGTTCCGGTTACATAGGCAGTGCTGATGTAATTAATAGACTCAATTCCGGGCTGCTCAAGCAAAACGGAGAGTAAAACCCGCGTACCTTCCACGTTATGACGCCAAACCAAGCGGCGATCTTCATCGCGTAGCGATTGGTTCGCTGCATTATGGAGCACTCTTACTCGGCCACCTGCTGCAAACCATTTTTTGAAAGCCGCTTGTTCATGCCAACCATATTCCGCAATATCGCCACGCAGTACGGTGATGCGCGGCTCAAGCTGAGCCAACTCAAGGTCCAAATTCTGGTCATATAGCGCCTGCTTTAACGCGCCCATGAGCTTATCGCGCGCAGCCGCATCAGTAGGTGCTCGCACTAAACCAGCGACTGTTCCATTCGGCTGCTGGCATAACCATTGAACAATGGTATGCGCGCCAAGAAAACCGCTTGCGCCGGTAACAAACAAATTCATCCACGCCCCCTTTTAATGAAATCTGAGCCTTAGCGAGAACGCCATAACAAAGATCATACACAAAAATCGTGTCAATTAGCTTGCTATCTCGATCAAAACCAAATAGAATAAATATTAATTAATCAGTTTAATTAAATGGAGGCTAAAAAATGCAAGTAGTCGATATTTATGAAGCACAGATCAAGTTATGCAGCCTGATTGAAGCCGTGTTAGCAGGGGAACACATTGTGATCGCTGATGCTGACCGGTTTTTAGTCAAACTCGTTCCATGGGAACAAGGCCTTAACGTAACGCCCCCCACTTTGAGGCCCAAAAAGCCCCCCACTGTTGATCGCGCATTGCCCAGGCCCATCAGCCCGCCATTTGGAGAGCCGGCGTTTGCGTAGGATTTGTGGTCCATCGGGCAAATGAGCCGCTAAATTGTGCTAAACGCTACACAACTATCTAGAAAGTATACTTATTGGCCTTTGGGGATCAATGGAACATAAAGTGTATTTAAGCTGCTTCGACATCTTCTCAGGGGTCGCGCAGCGGACGTAACTCGTCTCGGGCAACAGCGATTCATCTGACTTTCCTTTTTTCAGTTACCTGAAATATTAGTAAAATATCAGACTAAGTCTTAACTTTTACATTTGATTGACTTCGAACTCAGACTGTGACTAGTTTGAAGCTTCTTTCTCAGGTATTTGACAAAGCATCTGATCCAGCGGCTCTTCCTTGATTAGCGGAATACAATTTTTCATGGTTAAAGTCTGTCGGGCGCTGCCAAAACGCTCTGCGCAGACTGCCACGAGGTAATCCATCGTGGGCTGAAACTGCCAAAAATGCCAGCGAGATGGGTGATCTTTTAAAACCGGATGAATTGAAATTTCTATCTCGTGATCCTGCATAAAATGAAAACTAAATTGATCCAATGGGATTGATAATCCCATGCCACGCGCTTTGATATACGATTCTTTGAGAGTCCAGTACTGAAAAAAAACCTGATGCTGCGCTTCTAACGAGAGTTCACGTAACGCTCTCACTTCATCTGGCGCAAAATGCTGATGGGCCACTTCAACTGGAGCCCGCCGCACGCGGATATTTTCCGTATCCACACCCAGCGCATTACCCGTGGTCACGCCAAGCACAATCAGGCTTTGCGTATGGGATAAATTAAATGATATTTTTTGTGCGAGACCGGAATTCGCAATTTCAGGACAGCCATAGGCATTAGCCGCAAATAACCATTGTTCCGGTGCAATGCGCGCATAGCGGGATAAAACCGTTCTCACCAATGCTCGTGTCACAAGATAACGGCGTTGATCCTTAACAAAGTAAAAACGTTTTTCCTGATATCGCTCCTCTTCTGTGAGTAGGCCTCGATACTGATTGAGTAGCGCTTCATCCTGTATCGCATCAAAAAAGACTAACCATAAATCGATTCTCTCGGGACTCAGTTCCAGCATGATAAAACCTAGTACATTGACCGTTGTTTAAGGATGGCGGCCATTGCTCAAATTTCGTAGACACACAGAAGTTGTTTAGCCGTAATGCGAACTTCCTGAGGATACCCAAAGGCATTATTAATATACGAAATACCGTCAATCGTGATATTTTGATTAATGTGGCTATGGCCGTAAACATGGATTTTTGACGCTAATTGCCGAATCTGTGTTTCAAGGGCATAGGCGCCAAGAACTGGATAAAGCTTTCTTTTATCAAGCGGAATATAGGCGGGCATCAGATCAATCCGCGGCAGGAAATGCGAGAAGGAAATCACGGTTTGCCTGACATGACTTAATATAGGCTCATTCAGCTGAACAAAATGGGTAGTAATATCACGTGCGCTAAAATGCGCCGGCCAACGACAGGCATAAAAATCCGCCCAGATGGAGAAAAGCTCTGTGTCCGGCTGACCAAACGAATAATCGTACCAGCCCAGAAGAGGAATGATGGATAACGATCCCTCATGGAATGCCTGCATTGAGGCGCCGCAATCTCTAACCAGCGTACAAATCTGATTAAATTTGTCTAACGAATGACGCTCAGACTTATCCCGTATCACCCAGAGATCGTGGTTACCAGGCACGTAAAGAATTTTTTTAAACCGGCTGACCAAACTTTTAAGGCACCACTCAAGCTGTAGCAAAGAATCGGAGACATCGCCGGCCAGGATCAATACATCATCACGATAGTCGTAAGTAGATAGTTGCGCAGTCCATTGCTGGTTGAGCTCGTAGTCAATATGTAAATCTGACAGCGCAAAAACTCTCATAATCCGGCAATCCTTTATTTTGATTCGAGCAAAGAATGATGAGAAACAGTTACGCTACAAGCTCCTTGAGCCGGGTTAAGTAAGGACTGGGCCCCGGAACAGACCGCCCCTTTTATGTCGGACATTTTATGCATGAGATTAACATCTTAAATCAAATAATACATGCCAAATCATACATTCGTCTGATTAAAAACCATGCAATCCGTGATCAAACAATTTAGCTCATTGATACAACGTTCCTATAGGATAAAGCGCTAATTCCAGGCGAGAAGCTACTTGTTAGGCTTTAACTTCTCTGCTAACGTGGATTGGCACACGATCAACCGCCATAACCATGGCTGCGCTTAAAAAGCTGCGCTGTGGCTTTGTCCTGCACAATTTTGTGCCAGAAATCCTCAGCCAGGATGGCGAATTTATTGGGGGGCTTAGATCTGATTTAATAACGTAAAGTTGATCCTAGCCTACGCAGCGTCTATAGTCGTTTTTACAGTCTGTTAGCATTTTATGAGGGGGATTGTCATGAGTGTCTATATGTTTCCAGGTCAAGGTTCCCAAGCGAAAGGAATGGGCGCCGAACTCTTTGAACTCTTCCCAGAGCTCACCGCGACCGCGAACGAAATTCTGGGTTATTCAATCCAGGAGCTGTGCCTCAAAGACTCAGAAAAACAGCTGAATAACACACGCTATACGCAACCCGCCTTATTCGTCGTTAATGCGCTTGCATATCGGCAACGCAACCGCGCGTCAAGCACTCGCGCCGATTATCTTGTCGGCCACAGTCTGGGTGAATACAATGCGCTGGAAGCGTCAGGCGCAATCCGTTTCGAAGATGGCCTAAAGCTCGTCAAAAAGCGGGGAGAATTAATGAGCGCAGCGCCCGCAGGAGCGATGGCTGCCGTCATCGGACTCACGGAAACAGCGGTTAAGGAAATTTTACAAACTCATAACCTGACATCCATCGACATCGCCAATCTGAATTCGCCCACGCAAACCATTCTTTCTGGCTTAAAAGAAGATATCATTCGCGCGGCCTCATTCTTTGAAACCGGCGGCGCGCGATACGCACCATTGAATACCAGCGGCGCTTTCCACTCCCGCTATATGGAAGCCGCTCAGAAAGAATTTGAAGCTTATCTAAAGGAATTTACTTTCTCTACGCTTTCAATTCCGGTCATCGCAAACGTTAATGCCAACCCCTACCAAACTGAACGCATTGGGGCCTACCTAGCAGCCCAGATTACGCACCCGGTGCAATGGACCCAAAGCATCCAATACCTGCTAACCAAAGGAGAAACCCTCTTCGAAGAGCTTGGCGTAGGAAACGTATTAACCAAGCTGCTCACAGACATCAAAAAGCATCCGCTACCTAGCGCAACTTCTCAACCTGATGTAACGACTCCTGCTATGCCTGAGAGACCGGCCGCCATGCCGCATACTGACCGTGAGCAAGCGCTTGCCGAATTACAAAAGAAGATCAATGAATGGAATCACAACTATCCGATCGGCACCCAAGTCAAGACCGCTTCGCTAGACCGCCCTATAGCGACGAAAACCCAGGCCATGATGCTCTTCGGTCACCGCGCTGCGATTTACCTGGAAGGCTATAACGGATATTTTGAGTTATGTGACGTGCAACCTGCTCAATGAGGCCATACTCTATTTATCTTTCGCAGCACGCAACACAAGCAAAGCGTAGCACAAAATAAATTGTTGGCAAGAACTATATTCAACTTCAATCAGCTCGCATCACCGTAGTCTGAACCGAGTTCGCGCAGCAATAGAGAGAGGCTATTCAGGTTCTGACCAAACTGATCGATCGCGTGATGATATCGCGTTGAATCATGCAGCATATACTTGATAAAGTTGGCCAGAGAGCCCGTCGCACTTAGGTCTACAAAGACATTAGGCGGCCTCTCTAACACCAGCGCCTGAATCAGCGCATGAAAATCCACCGGCTTGCGGATAACGTCCCAAAGATACTGACCTGGATTAATTAATCGGACTCTTTAATCAAACGCCCGTAAGTAGACGAGTAATAAGGTATATGCGGGGATTGAATCGCTACGCCATTAGCGAGCGTCATAACCTTATCCTTTATGGATTCGATATAGCTCGAATGAAATGGGTAAAGAACGGGCAGATCGACTGCCCCAATACTCGCTTTGCTTAAGCTGGCTTGCACGTGCTCCAGCGCTACCCTATGACCGGTAACGCAAAAATTATTAGCAGAATTGGCGCAACCCAGCTCAACGCCCTGATAGACATCAGGATACTGCTCGAAGTGAGCCAGCGGCGCCAATACAACCAGCATACCGCCTAGCGCACAATCGTTTACGACGCTCATCATAAATAATCTGGGCCAGTGAGTACCCAAGTTCAGGCTCAACGATTGCGCTGCATGCGTCCATATGATGGCGAAATACAAGGTTCTTCTCATATAACTGCCGCCCCATTTGAAAGTACTGGGTACCCTGCCCACCATACATGAAGACTGTGCGGTTTGTCGTGCATACCCTGGGGGTTGCCGCCAGATCGTTAGAGTTTGAGGTCCGGGTTGTCATGATCGAACAGGCATGGCGCACAACTCAAACGATTTTGATGGACTAAAGCACGCTTTACGCGTTTCACGAATGCGATGTGGCCACTCTAGGAAGGCAATACGCATCTGATTGAAAAACCAGTGAATCTTTTTACTCATTGTCACCGCTTTTTGGGATTTCATGCCAGCCCTCAAAAAAGCTACACTGAGGACGCCCCTTCATTATTCAACAGATGTCAAACAACCGGATTTTTACTTTGATGTTCAATACCAAAAAACTATAGCAACAAAGCTTAGTTTTCCACAAGATCTCTTTAAATTTTTTAACAAGATGCAGAAGTATTTAAGCTGGGCATCTGTAATAAAAATCCTCACACCAATATCCCGAGACCAAGAATTCACCGTTTGGTGAAAATTTCACACCCGTTACTATAAAGTACAAAAAATCACTCATAAGTCAATTTTTACGAACGACAAATCGTTTGAGCCTTGTGTCGGGTACGGAGAGAAGCCAGCATCACTTTTTAGAAATCAGGCATCATTTATGCTACATTGAGTTCGCTAGCGCTGTCGTACGATTCAGCCATAAAACCATCAGGAGAATGGAGGAGCAATGGAACGGTTTCTTAAACGCATAAACCTCATCTTGCTAGCAGGATGGATGTTGGGTATTAGCTTCAGCGCTGCGGCGCGCAATGCTCAGAATATTGCCGAAATCAAGGTTGGATGCGCAGTGCCTATTACTGGCGCACAAGCCCATTACGGTCGGGATTTTCTAAATGGTGTGATTCTCGCGGTTGAAGATTTCAATGCAACTGAACCGGTGATTGGCGGCGAGCCCATTCGAATCGTACTGCTAACGCAGGATGACCGCGCCGATCCTCATATGGCGATTAGCGTGGCTAAAAATCTGGTAGACCAAAATATTAAGGGGGTTTTGGGTCATTTTAATTCAGGCACCACCATTCCGGCTTCTCATATTTACGCTCAAGCCAACATTCCCCAAATTGCCATGGCCTCAGCCCCTCAGTACACTCAACAAGGCTTTAAAACTACCTTTCGCATGCTCGCTTCAGATCTCCAGCAAAGTGCCTTGGTCAGTGCTTATGTCGCCAAAAAACTTAAATTGGAACGCATCGCCATTGTCGATGACCGCACCACCTATGGTCGGGGTTTAGCCGATCAATTTGAAACCGCCGCTCAAGCAGAGGGCATCAAAATCGTTGGCCATGAGTACGGCAGCGATAAAACGATTGATTTTAAGGCCCTCTTAACTCGCCTCAAGCGGAGTCATCCACAAGCGATCTTTTATGGAGGCGTTGATGCGCAAGCGGCAGCCATGGCTAAACAAATGCGCGCACTGCATATAGATGCTGTTTTAATTGGCAGTGAAGGGATTAAATCAAAGGCTTTTTTAAAAGTGGCGGGGCCGGCCGCCGAAGGCGTTATCGCTTCATCGATCTGTCTGCCGCTGGATAAAATGCCACACGGCAAAGAATATGCAGAGAAATATGAAAAACGTTTTCACGAGAAAGTGCAGATCTATTCACCTTATGCTTATGACGGCGCGATGGCCATGTTTACTGCAATGAAAACAGCGGATTCAGCTGAACCCGAACAATACTTACCTTATCTGGCTAAGACTGAAATGCCTGCGATCACAGTAGAAACGCTGGCTTATGATGAGTTTGGCGATTTGAAGCAAAGCGAGGCCATCGTCTATAAGGTTGTGCATAGGCAATGGGAGGCTCAGCCTATCATGCATAAAAAATAATCTCGTGTTATCGTTCTTGTTGCAACAACTTCGCCCGAGCGTACTGGCTTTAGCCCAAAAAGTAGCATGCTAGGACCCACCCCTTCGTTTCAAAAAGGAAAAAAATATGAGTGGCACTCAGCGGCAGTCGTCTGCCTCAGTGACCGTCAACGAACCGCCCATCAATCGCAAACGCCACCGCATGATGCTCACACTGTGCGCATGCATTGGCAGCACAGTCATCGGGTATAGCTTATATTATTTTCTGCATTCGCGTTTTTACGAAACCACAGATGATGCCTATGTTAATGGCAGTATTGTCCAAATTACGCCGCAAGTCACCGGCACTGTAGTTGCGGTTTATGCTGACGATACACAACGGATACAGGTCGGTGCGCCCATCGTGCAGCTCGATTCAGCCGATGCCAAACTCGCTTTAGAAGAAGCTAAAGCCGGACTCGCGCAAGCGGTACGCCAAGTCCGTACGCTCTATGTCGGTAACATGACGAACCAAGCTTATCTAGCGCAACGCCAAACTGAGCTCGCGCGGGCGCAAGGCAATTTACGCCGCCGGCAAATGCTGGCGCAATCGGGAGCGCTGTCGGTTGAAGAGATCGAGCATGCTCAAAATGCAGTTGCTTCCGCGCGAGCGGCCCTGCGCGTAGCCCAAGAACAACTTGCCTCAAGCCGCGCACTGACGGGTCGCACGCAGCTTGCCGCGCATCCGAATGTGCTGACCGCTGCGGCGAAACTACGCAGCGCTTGGCTAAACGACGCGCGTAATACATTACCTGCTCCAATTACAGGCTATGTCGCTAAGCGCTCGGTTCAAGTCGGGCAACGTGTTGCGCCCGGCACCCCTTTAATGGCGGTGGTGCCACTCAATAACGTATGGGTTGATGCAAATTTTAAAGAAGTTCAACTTAAACAGATTCGCCTCGGTCAGCCCGTGACGCTAAGCGCGGATATGTATGGCAAATCGGTAGTCTACCACGGCCGTGTGGCCGGTTTTTCAGCAGGCACGGGCAGCGCGTTTTCGCTTTTACCAGCGCAAAATGCGACGGGTAATTGGATTAAAGTCGTCCAGCGGCTGCCAGTGAGAATTGCGCTCGATCCTAACGAGCTAGAAAAACACCCGCTCCGCCTTGGCCTATCGATGCACGCTACGATCGATCTCCATCCGACGAATGCTGAAACCGCTCTACTACAGTCCACCTCTTCATACGAAACCAAGGTATTTGATCAATCTGGGAAGCAAGCGGAAGCAGAAATTCAACGCATTATTGCGGAGCATTCAGATATATAGCCAATAATATTAGGTTTATATTTATCTTTTATAAACCCAAAGATCGATACCTGCTATTTATTATCCACTCAGGTATCGATGAAACTATAAAATAATAATCCTAACTGGCTTTATGATGACGATAAGGATCGTTTCTTATCCAATTGGCTAATCTTGGATTTTCCCAGACTTGCGCCCGCGTTAAACCTATGTCCTTTAAGGTTTCATCATCTAGCAAATCTAGTGCTGAGCGCGTACGAGCCAAATACCATTGATCCTGTAAGGTTTTTAAAATTTTCCCTAAAAAATGCATGACAGACATAACAAACCCCGTTGAGTTACTCGCTTTATAATCACATCGAAATCCATCGATGGTCTTCTAAGATAATCCATCGTAAATCTTTGTTCAAGTTTATAGCAGCAACGAAATAAGAATTATGAGCGATTTAATGTCTAAGCGATAAAGTGCACTATTTTTGACGCGAGATTCTGTGTCTTAAGCGCCAAACTGGATTAGACTAACGCCTAACAACAAAAGCCAGCACGCAAGCCTTTCTCAGACCAAAATATGCATTTTCAGCCATTAAACGAAGACTCTTTTACCTCGAACACCCCGCCCCACTCTCGCGACGCTAGCGGCCATACGCCAATGATGCAGCAATATCTGCGGATTAAAGCGGAGCACCCGCACACTCTACTTCTGTATCGGATGGGAGATTTTTATGAGCTTTTTTTCGAAGATGCTGAGAAGGCCTCACGCCTACTCGATGTAACGCTAACACAACGCGGCGCATCGGCTGGACAACCGATCAAAATGGCGGGTGTACCCTATCATGCGCTTGAGCAATATCTGGCAAAATTGGTCAAACTGGGGGAATCTGTCGCTATTTGTGAGCAAATTGGCGATCCTAACGCCTCAAAAGGACCCGTCGAGCGCAAAGTCATGCGCATTGTCACGCCGGGCACCTTAACCGATGCCGCCCTCCTCTCAGATAAGCAAGATGCCTGCTTGCTGGCTTTTGCAGCCGTGCAAAACCGCCGCAACCGAAGCCAGACACTCGGCTTAGCCTGGCTTAATTTAGCCAGTGGCGCTTTGCGGCTGACCGAGACCAACCCGGCTGATTTGCCCGCGCTGCTGGAGCGGATTCGCCCGGCTGAAATCCTCGTCGCTGAAAATAACGCGGCAGCGCCGCCTCATTGGTTGGGTGCCTTAACCCGCGTTCCAAGCTGGCATTTCGATCTGGATGCAGGGCATAAGCGCTTATGTGAACAACTGGCTGTCGCCAACCTTGATAGCTTTGGCGTTCACACCTCATCCGCCGCCTGTGGCGCAGCAGGCGCTCTATTACTCTATGCTGCCGCCACGCAAGGCCAGCAATTACGCCATATACGCAGCATACAAGTTGAACAAGAAACGCAATATATTAGTCTTGATCCGGCCACCCGCCGTAATCTCGAGCTCACTGAAACCTTGCGTGGCACGGATGCCCCAACTTTACTCTCGGTACTCGATACCTGTTGCACATCAATGGGCAGTAGATTACTGCGCCATTGGCTGCATCACCCACCCCGCGACATGCAGATTGCCCAGACCAGGCAACAAGCCGTCACCGCCTGGCTGCAAGCCGAGTCGCATGCCGCGGGCGATGGCTTGCTTGAATTGCGCCAAAGCCTGCGGCAGATCGCCGATATTGAACGGATCACAGGCCGTATTGCCCTCTTAAACGCCCGCCCGCGCGATTTAGCCAGTCTACGCGATTCATTGCATCAACTCCCAAACATCAACGCTCACCTGGTTCCTCTCACTCCGTCAGCTTCTTTGCTAACGACATTAAGCGCCGCGCTGGAACCTCCAGTGGAGTGCCTCGCTTTGCTGCAACGAGCGATTGCCGTTGAACCGGCAGCGATGATTCGTGATGGCGGCGTGATTGCCAACGGCCACGATGCAGAACTCGATGAATTGCGCTCGATTTCCAAAAATTGCGGTCAGTTTTTGTTGGAATTAGAAACGCGGGAACGCATCCGCACCGGAATTGCAAATCTACGCGTCGAATACAATAAAGTGCATGGCTTTTTTATTGAGGTAACCCGCGGCCAAACCGATAAAGTGCCGGCTGACTATCGGCGGCGGCAAACCCTAAAAAACGCAGAGCGCTATATTACTCCAGAGCTTAAGACGTTTGAAGATAAAGCCTTGTCCGCCCAAGAACGCGCTCTGATGCGCGAAAAAACCTTATACGATGAGTTGCTGCAAACGCTGCTAACTTATATCGCGCAATGCCAACGCATCGCAGCCGCTTTGGCTGAACTCGATGTCCTGGCAACCTTTGCCGAACGCGCACGCATGCATCATTGGACTGCACCTGAATTAACGCATGAAAGCGGAATTGCAATTGAGCAAGGATGCCACCCCGTGGTAGCGGCTCAAATTGAGCGATTTATTCCGAATGATTGCCAACTTTCCGCGCAGCGCAAACTGCTTTTTATCACCGGCCCGAATATGGGCGGCAAATCTACTTTTATGCGGCAAACCGCATTGTTGGTGCTGCTGGCTTATATTGGCTCTTATGTACCGGCACAAAGCGCGCGCTTGGGGCCGATTGACCGAATTTTTACGCGCATTGGCGCGGCCGACGATCTAGCGGGAGGGCGTTCAACGTTTATGGTTGAAATGACTGAAGCCGCAACGATTTTGCATCACGCAACTCCGGCTAGCTTAGTGCTCATGGATGAAATCGGACGCGGCACCTCGACTTTCGATGGCCTAGCGCTGGCCTGGGCAATTGCACGACATTTGCTCACCGTAAACGGTTGCTATACGCTATTTGCCACCCATTATTTTGAGCTTACACAACTCCCTGATGAATTTGAACAGGCCGCTAATGTGCATTTATCCGCGGCCGAACATCAACAAGGGATTGTGTTCTTGCACACCGTCAATGAAGGGCCCGCCAACCAAAGTTATGGTTTACAAGTCGCCCAACTGGCAGGCGTACCGCCCGGCGTGATTCGCGCTGCCCGCAAACACCTGCAGCAATTAGAACAACAAGCGTTAAATCGCCCTTCGCCACAATTGGATCTGTTCAATCTCGCTACGCCCGCCGTCAGTGTGCCAGACGAAAGCTTATGCACGGTACCAACGGAGCACGCCACCCTTAAAAAGCTACGCGCTCTTAATCCAGATGAAGTGCGGCCGCGTGAAGCGCTAGATATATTATTTGAATTACACGCACTGGCGACAGAAGCCGAGTAAAAGAGATACGCCCCCACTGGATGCTCTAAACATCCAGTGGGGGGAAACCCGAATTTAGATTTTTAAATTTTAGTGCAGCAGGGGCGAAGCATCGTCATCGGATGAATCAGAAGGTAGAAGCTCAAGGCCATCCTCCCCATGCACATGACCATGATCAATTTCTTCAGCTGTTGCAGCGCGCACGTTGATCACTTTTAGTTCAAACCTGAGCGCCATGCCAGCCAGTGGATGGTTACCATCTAGCACGACGTGATCGTCGGCAATATCAGTGACGATGTAAATCGGCAAATCCTCTTCGTCATCTTCATCTTCGTCGCTATCTTCTTCATCCTCGTCTAGCATACCCTCAAACTGCATACCTACTTCTAGCACTTCAGGAAAGCGGCCACGCGGCTCAACTCGTATCAGCTCAGCATCATATTCGCCAAAAGCCTCACTGGGTTCGAGTTGAATTTGAGTTTCAAATCCTAGCTCTTGCCCTTCTAACGCTTTCTCAACCTTTGGAAAAACGCCATCATATTCGCCATGCAGATAGACCATCGGCTCACTGCTTTTCTCGATCAGATTATTTTGCGCATCAGATAAGGTATAAGAAAGGGACACTACAGTATTTTTTGCAATCTTCATCGTTAACTCTCCACAACACAGACTATATTATACGCTGCGAAGCTTCATCTGACGGCAAGAATATATGCGCGATTTGAGTGGCAGCCACGCATTGACTACGCCGAAAGATTTTGTAACATTGCTAACCGTTCTGCAATGGTGAAGTGGTTAAGGAGCTGATATTGTAAAGCCTGGTGCGATTGGCTAAGTTGCTTTAACGCCTCTCAGCCAGTGTTGGATTAATCTATTGCCCACTTTAACTGTAAAAGGACGTAATGATGAAAAAAAGCCTACTCCTCGCCTCTTTAATGACCGCTCTTGTTTTAGCTGCATGTAATAAAGCCAGCGAGCCTGCGGCAAGTGCCCCTAGCGAAACACCAGCCGTTACAGCGCCTGCTGCGACAGATACAGTAGCTACACCAGATACGACGACTGCCGCCCCGGCAACTGAAACGAGCAGCACCCCTAGCGCGGCTCCTTCAGATACGCCTGCCGCAACCGGCACGACGACACCTGCGGGCCAATAAGCGTCAAATCACTTCTCGTTAGTCTAGGGGGCCAAACGCCCCCTACCACCCCTAACCCTTACTTGACGTCCTGTCGACGCGCATTAACGTTAAGCTGCTCCGCTTGCGCAGCAGTCAGCCCAAACTGCTCAATCAAGCGCTTCAATAACGCTGTTTCAAGCTCGGCGTTACGCGCTCGATCTTGCCAGCGCGAGCTTTCTTGGAAGCGACCAATTAATACTTCTTCCATCCCACGATGCGTAATTGAAATAGATGTCGTGCCGTTTGCATTGTGCTCCACTAACATGCGGAAGCGGTCGCGCATACCGGATGAATATAATTTATCCGCCACTTGGCCAAGCGTACGGCGCAGCCAATCATTAGACATTTGCGCGCGATTTTCGGCCCAATCGGTCTCCATGAGGCCCATTTCGGGCCGATCTAAAGTCAATCTAAAACCATTGTTCGACCAAAATGCCCGCAACAATGGCCATAATTGTGTAGGGGTGTAGCCCACGACCACCAACCAACGTTGATCATCGTCCGCTTCAACTTGCAGTCTTAAAGAAACCGACTGGGTGCGCCCTAAAAGCAGGTGAGGCTTGGCTTGTGCACGTTGCTCTGGCGTCCCCAGCGACTCTATCTTCGCCTGGCTTGGCGCAGAAAAATTTTCGCTATGCTGAAGCGGCGCTAAATCAGCGGGTACCGTGAGCGAAGGCGCAGCTTTCGCGTTTTTATAATCAACCCGATCAGGGGAAAACCATTCGTTCACAGTGCTACACCCCATTAGCGCGGAACTCATTAACAGCGTAGTGGTCGCGCACTGGACAAAAAAGTAAGGCTTAAGATATTTCATCAGATGTGATTTAAGGCGGGCTCGCAGCCCGCAGGTACAAATTCAGGAGGAGCGATGGCTAGACTAAACATGCTTCGCGTAAGGCACTGCGCAAAGCCGCGTGATGAGATTCATCGAGTGGCGTAAGTGGCAAGCGGATACCGCTTTTGATCTTACCCAACTGCGCCATCGCCCATTTTACGGGAATCGGATTCGACTCAATAAAAAGATCGCGGTGCAATGCTAAAAGCTGCATATGGATGGCGCGCGCGCGCGCCACTTCACCGGCCAGCGCCGCGGCGCATAAATCGCTCATGGCCCGCGGCGCCAGGTTTGCGGTGACTGAAATATTGCCGTGGCCGCCCATTAACATGAATGCCACAGCCGTTGGATCATCACCGCTATAAATAGAAAAATACGCCGGTGCAGATTTCATCAATTCAAGACCGCGTTCAAGTTTGCCCGTTGCATCTTTAACCCCAACAATACCAGGTACTTGAGCCAGTTTTAGAATCGTTTCATTGCTCATATCGGCCACGGTGCGACCGGGCACATTATATAAAATCAGTGGCAAATCGACCTGCTCAGCAATCTTTGCAAAGTGTTGGAAGATACCGGCTTGGGTCGGCTTATTGTAATAAGGCACGACTTGCAAAGTCGCATCTGCGCCGACTTGCTTCGCATATTCAGCGAGCGCCACCGCCTCAGTCGTTGAGTTGCCACCAGCCCCCGCAATCACTGGAATGCGCGCCGCGGCATGTTCCACTGCAGCTTTAATTAATAACTGATGTTCATCGATTGAAACCGTCGGTGATTCTCCGCTCGTGCCTACAATCACGATAGCCTGGGTACCTTGTTCTACATGCCAATCAATTAATGCACGCAAGGTGGACAAATCCAAGCTGCCGTCTTCGAACATTGGTGTGACCAACGCAACGATACTGCCGCGCACAGAAAAAATAGAGGGTTCTTTTATCAAACCAGTCATCGTATGAATAAATTAGGCGATTAATTAAATTGAATGGGCAATTAAGAATAAGCAAGACCCATCGCTTCCCGTACCTCACGCATGGTCTCTTGGGCGATTTTGCGCGCTTTATCGCAACCGTCCGCCACAATCGCGCGCAGCAACGAAGGATCATCGACATATTTCTGGGCTCGCTCAAGCATCGGTTGCTGTTCACGCAAAATGGCATCAATCACCGGTTGTTTGCACTCTAGACAACCAATTCCAGCACTGCGGCAACCTTTTTGCACCCAGGCTTGCGTGGTTTCATCCGAATAGGACAAATGAAACTGCCATACCGGACATTTTTCTGGCTCGCCTGGATCAATGCGCCGCACCCGGGCCGGATCCGTTGGCATGATGCGCACTTTCTTTTCAATCGAGCGTGCATCTTCACGCAAGCCAATCGTATTGCCATACGATTTTGACATTTTTTGGCCATCTAGGCCAGGCATGCGTGAAGCTTCGGTCAACTGCGCTTGCGGTTCCACCAAGATGAGTTTACGCGTGCCCTCAAGATAGCCAAACAGCCGCTCGCGATCGTTCATTGATAAGCTTTGCGATTCTTGCAAAAGCGCGCGCGCTTTTTCTAGCGCCTCGCTGTTCCCCTCTTGCTGGTAAGCATTGCGCAGTTCATGGTAAAGCTTACTGCGCCGCCCACCCAATTTTTTAGCAGCCGACACCGCTTTTTCTTCAAAATTAGCCTCGCCGCCATAGAGATAGTTAAAGCGCCGCGCAATTTCACGCGTCATTTCGACATGAGGCACTTGATCTGCGCCAACTGGCACCAGCGATGCGCGGTAGAGCAAGATATCCGCCGACATCAACACTGGGTAGCCTAAAAAGCCGTAAGTCGAGAGATCTTTCTCTTTGAGTTTTTCAATTTGCTCACGGTAAGTCGGGACCCGTTCGAGCCAGCCGAGTGGCGTACCCATACCAAGCAACAAAGCCAATTCCGCATGCTCCGGCACGCGGCTTTGAATAAAAAGCGTGGCCTGAGCTGGATCAATGCCAGCCGCCAGCCAATCAATCAAGACTTCCCAAACATTGCGCTCAATCACTTCTGGCGTTTCATAATGCGTGGTTAATGCGTGCCAATCCACCACGCAAAAAAGGCATGGGTACTCAGATTGAAGCCGCACCCAGTTTTTCAAAACACCATGATAGTGCCCAAGATGTAACGCCCCAGTTGGGCGCATACCGGAAAAAATACGATCTGGAAACAGCATAAATATCAGCGCATCAGCGCAATCAAAGGAGTTAACAATAAAGTAATCATATCGTAACCTAACTCAATTAACGGACGTAGCCATAAGGCGCCTAACACACCGGTCATCACGAGTGCTAGCACGATAAAAAAGCCATAAGGCTCAAGCCGAGCTAACGTCAAAGCCGAACGCGGCGGCAATAGCGAGACTAAGATACGCCCACCGTCTAAGGGCGGCACCGGCAGCAGATTAAATACGCACATCACTAGATTAACCAATACGCCCGCCATTGCCATGCGCAAAAAGAAGGGCTCATCGACCCCTAGAGCACCTAGCATAATACTCGCAAAGGCCCAAGCCAACGCCTGCACAAAATTGCACGCCGGCCCGGCTAGCGAGACCCAAAGGCTGTGCCAACGCGGATTACGCAAATTGCCAAACACCACCGGCACTGGCTTAGCATAACCAAAGATAAACGCCCCATTCGTCGCAAAATAAAGCATCAGCGGCATTGCAATCGTCCCAAGCGGGTCAATATGCTTAAGGGGATTAATGCTAACCCGTCCTAATATATAGGCCGTGCTATCGCCGAAGAGACGCGCCACATAACCATGCGCGGCTTCATGCAGGGTAATGGAGAATAAAACAGGTAATGCGTATACCGCAATAGTTTGTACTAAATGATCCATAACCCGCTATTGTAACTAAGCGCGGGCGCCAGGTTTAAAAAATCAAAATCCATGATGGGTTTAATTCCTCTTGATTGCTCAGCGCTTATAGCCATAAGTGCCAAACGGGGGTTAAGTCAGCCGGCAGCGCGGGCAAACTGCCCAAGGCGGTCCGGCTTTCTTTCGGTGCATGGAAATCTGAACCGCGCGAAGCCCAAAATCCGTAGTGACGCACAATCTGCGCATACTCTTGATACTGTTGCTTAGTATGGCTGCCGGTAATCACTTCAAGCGCTTTGCCACCCAATTCTTTAAAAGTAGTAAACAGGATCTCAAATTCACGCGGCGTATAGCGATAACGGCCTGGATGGGCAAGCACCGCAACCCCACCCGCAGCGTTAATCCAGCTGACTGCATCAGCCAGTTGCGCCCAGCAATGCGCTACAAAACCCGGATGACCTTCAGTTAAATACCGTTTAAATACCGCCGGCAGCGATGGCGCAAAACCGGCTTCAACCAAATAACGCGCAAAATGCGTGCGCGCGATCAAATCGGGATTAGAAGCGTAACGGAGAGCGCCAGCATACGCATCTTCTATGCCCACCTTAGCCAACTGCGCCGCCATTGCCTGCGCCCGCGCCACTCGCCCGCGGCGCGCCTCAGCCAAGCCATTGACGAGCGCTTCACAGGCTGGATTAAAATTCAAACCTACCACATGCACGGTGCGCTCAGCCCACGTGACCGAGATTTCAACCCCATACACATATTGCATTCCCAACGCAGTTGCCGCTTGATGCGCGGCGTGCTGCCCACTTAATTCATCATGATCCGTCAGTGACCACAACTGCACTCCGCCATCATACGCATAACGTGCGACTTCCGCCGGCGTGAGCACACCGTCGGAACAATTGGAATGGCAATGAAGGTCAGCGTTAAGCATAATGAAAATTCGCGAATGGGGGTATTTTACTTGCTTTGCCGTGTTATTTTTAAATTTTTACGAGATATACCATTTAGCACCCTAGTTCACCTCATTTATGCGCCAAAAACTTCTTACGTTAAAACGCCTCTCGGTCCCCCGTGTACTCACGGTTTTCTCTCTCACATTAGCCAGTTGCGCCCAACCCGGATCGGCTGGGTACACAACCGTACTCAGCCAGCTTCCCGCGGCTTCAGCGGTGGTGCCGCTCAGCCCTCAGCAACGCCTAGCTTATGATGTGATTGGCGCGCAAGCTACTGGCTTGTACTATTCCTTTTTACCCACCTATAATGTCTATTATTGGCCTAATGGCTATGGGTCGTATGATTCTTATGACTATTGGCAAGGCCATTACAGCCGGTATGGGTGGTAAAGGCAAACAGGCCATACGTTAATCCGCTTTTTTACAATATTTTGAACCGGGGGCTCGCTATGAAGTTAATGCAAGATTTCAAAAAATTCGCGGTTAAAGGTAACGTAATGGATTTAGCGATTGGGGTCATTATCGGGGGCGCCTTCTCAACGATTGTGAATTCCATGGTGAAAGATTTAATCATGCCCGTTGCGGGTCTATTTACCGGCGGTTTAGACTTTTCAAATCGTTTCTTCCGGATCGGCTCAATACCCGCCACGTTTCAAGGCAACCCTCACTCTTATAAAGATTTACAGGGAGCAGGCGTAGCCCTTTTCGGCTATGGGAGTTTTATTACCGTCGTATTCAATTTCATCATCCTCGCCTTTGTCGTCTTTTTATTGATGAAATTTATTAACTCCCTGCGCGATAGTGCTCAGACCAGCGCCCCAACCGCTGCTACGCCAGAAGATGTTTTGCTATTGCGAGAAATCCGCGACACGCTCAAACAACCCAAATAAGAAGATTGCTTTAACTGTCTGCGGCGTCGGCTCGACTCATATGCTGCACGCCGCCATTGCCAACCCAACTGCGGATGCGTTTAGCATCGCCTAGGCGTGAGTATTTGCCCGTCGAGTCAAGCAATACGATAATTAGCGGGCGATTTTGAATCGTGGCTTGCATCACCAAACACTCACCCGCTTCACGGATAAAACCGGTTTTTTGCAGACCAATTTCCCAGCTTGGATTGCGCACCAGCGCATTGGTGCTTCGATACTGAAGCGCCTTTCTGCTAGTAAAGACATTATGATTCGCATCCGTTGAGAATTCACGGATCACTGGATACTGATAAGCGGCTTTGACCATTTTAGCCAAATCGCGCGCGCTGGAAACATTATGGCTGGAAAGTCCAGTTGGATCTAAAAAGTGCGTATCTTTCATCCCCAAGCTTTGGGCTTTTTGGTTCATCGCTGTAACAAACGCCAGCCGGCCACCTGGATAGTAGCGCGACAAAGCCGCCGCGGCACGGTTTTCAGACGACATCAACGCGATATGCAGCATATCAGCGCGCGATAAGCGCGACCCTACGGATAAACGTGAGCTCGTTCCTTTTTCAAAATCACGGTCCGCGTTGCTCACCTCAAGTATCTCCGTCAGCGGCAAATTGGCATCAAGCGTTACCATCGCTGTCATCAGCTTGCTAATTGAGGCAATCGGTAACACTGCCTGCGCATTTTTCTCAAACAACGCTTCATTTGTATTCTGATCAATCACGTACGCAACACTTGAACGCAACGCAAGCGCATCTGGCGTTTGATGTAAACCAAAGGAGCGCCCTAACGATGGCGGGGGCTTAAATGCGGCGTGACGCACATTCCTCATGCGCCGCACCTGCGCACGCTGCGCATAAGCTGGGCTCCGATACGCCGCAGTATGACTTTTTACATGGATCGTAGCCACCAATCTAGACGGGGCTGAGCTCGACTTACGCGGCGTATAGGGTGAGTCTGGCGCAGCCGGGACCCCAAAGGCTAACCGAGGTATGATACTTAACACCATCAGCAGGCTTAAATAAGCAACCGGCGGTAGCGCAGAGCGAATAAAGTTATTTCGCATGACCCAAAGCCAAAAAAAGTTGTGATAGCCGATTCGTGCTATGTAATTCTAGCAACCTAAAACATATTTATCAGTGTAGCTAAGGCTTTTATAAATAACCATTACAAACTGTATCAAAGTAAGCGCACACCAAGAGGCGCTTATACGGCTTGCATTTTACGTTTGCGCTCTGAGACTTGCATCATATGGGTGGCGATCACGACACCAATTGTTACAACTGTAATAAAAATCGTAGCAAGCGCATTCATTTCTGGATTCAGACCCAAACGCACACGCGAAAATACGACTAACGGTAAGGTTGTCGAGCCGGGCCCCGACAAAAAGGATGACAGCACGAGGTCATCAATGGATAAGGTAAACGATAGCAGCCAACCGGCAATCAAGGCCTGTGAAATTAAAGGTAAAGTCACCGTAAAAAATACCTTAATTGGCGTTGCGCCAAGATCAAGCGCGGCTTCTTCTAGCGCTGGATTCAAGTCGCGCACGCGCGATTGGACAATAATAGCCACATAAGAAATCCCTAACATCACGTGACCCGCCCAGATCGTGAGGATCCCTCGTTCAGTCGGCCACCCCAAGAAATTACTCAGCTCGACAAACAGCAATAACAACGAAATCCCTTGAATCACCTCAGGAATCACTAACGGCGCATTAATCATCGCGCTATACAGCGTAAAGCCGCGAAAACGCCCCATCCGCGCCAACACAAAACCCGCCCAGGTGCCAATCGCCACCGAGGCAAAAGCGGTGAGCGCGGCAATCCGTAACGATAGCCATGCAGCCGCAAGCAGCTCTTTGTCATGCAGCAGCGCTTCATACCATTTTAAGGAAAACCCGGTCCATACCGTGACTAAAGCCGACTCATTAAAAGAGTAGACAATCAAACTGATAATCGGCGCGTATAGAAAAAAGAAACCCGTGCCCAGCATGGCAAAGCGTAATGATCGGTGTGGTTTGATCATGACTTGCCAGCAAGCTCTTTGACTTGAGAATGCTGAAACAGCGCCATTGGCACCAATAACAGTAATACCATTGCACAAGTGACAGCTGAAGCCATAGGCCAATCAGCATTATTAAAAAATTCATTCCACATAACGCGGCCAATCATTAAAGTGTCAGCGCCGCCCAGCAATTCTGGAATCACATATTCCCCTACTGCCGGAATAAAAACCAGCAGACAACCGGCCATAATGCCATTTTTTGAAAGCGGCAAGGTAATTTGCACAAAAGCTTTCCAGGGCCGCGCCCCCAAATCATGGGCGGCTTCTAATAAACGTAAATCCATTTTGACTAAATGCGCGTAGAGCGGCATCACTAGAAAAGGCAGATATGAATACACCATCCCGATATATACCGCGATATTGGTGTGATAAAGCTCGATTGGCGTTTCGATCAGACCGGCCCAGATTAAAAAATTATTCAATAAGCCGTTATTCTTCAAAATACCAATCCAGGCATAAACGCGAATCAAAAACGAAGTCCAAAAGGGCAGCATGACCGCCATCAGCAAGATATTACGCGTGACTGGGTTTGAGCGAGCAATGTAATACGCCATCGGATAACCGATGAGTAGGCACAGTACAGTAGAAATCGCCGCTACTTTCAATGAATTCACATAGGTAGCAAAGTACAGGTTATCCGTTAATAAAAACCCATAATTGGACAGTTGCAGCGTGATCTTGAGCACGCCCTCTTTGAGCACCGCCAGCTCACTATAAGGGGGGATCCCGAGTCGCAAATCTGCAAAGCTGATTTTAACGACTAACAAAAAAGGGACGAAGAAAAACAGCAAAAGCCAAATATAAGGGCCGGCGATGACCGCGGCGCGGCCTTGTGGGGCTAAGCGTTGCAGCCAGGCTTTCATTTTGTCAGCACCACGCCCGACTCTGGGCTCCAACTAATAAATACTTCATCGTCGTAAGTCGGCGCCTGCATTTCCGTGAGCGCTAAACTTGAAACATTCGCCACCACCATTTTGCCGGAATCAAGCACCACATGGTAAAGCGTATAACCACCGCGGTATGCAATATTGTCCACTTTACCGTGCGCCCAATTGTAATTTTGGGCCGGCGCTTGGCGCGTGACAGCCACTCGTTCTGGGCGCACAGAAATCGTTACTTCCATGCCAAACTGGCCCGTCACGCCATGGCTCACGTATAGAGGCTTAGGCAATTCTGCGCTTTCCACAAAGATATGATCCGCCTCATCCTCCACGATCGTGCCAGCAAAAAAATTCGTTGAGCCAATAAATTCAGCGCAAAAGCGGCTATTCGGATATTCATAGACTTCTTGCGGCATGCCAATTTGCACAATCCGCCCAGCCGTCATCACCGCCAGTCGGTCCGCCATGACCATGGCTTCTTCTTGGTCATGCGTGACCATGATACAAGTCACGCCGACTTTATCCAGAATATCCATCAATTCAATCTGCGTACGTTGCCGAATTTGTTTATCCAACGCCGACATGGGTTCATCAAGCAGCAGCAATTTGGGTCGTTTAACCAAGCTGCGCGCGAGCGCCACACGCTGCTGCTGACCACCTGACAGTTGATGCGGCTTACGCTTAGCCAAGTGGCTCATTTGCACCAGCTCAAGCGCGCTTGCCACGCGCTCTTGAATTTCTGCTTTGGGTCGGCCTTCTTGCTTAAGGCCAAACGCGACATTAGCTTGCGCCGTCATATGCGGAAACAACGCATAAGACTGGAACATCATATTCACCGGACGCCGATATGGCGGCATTTGGGCCAGGTCTTCGCCATCAATCAAAATGCGGCCTGAGGTCAAAGTTTCAAAACCCGCTAACATCCTAAGCAAGGTCGATTTGCCACAACCTGAACTGCCAAGCAGGGCAAAAATTTCCCCTCGTTTGACCGACAAACTGACATTTTGCACAGCCGTAGTCGCGCCAAATCTTTTTACGGCGTCAATAATTTGGACAAAGTCGCTTTCCTGGCTGTGCAGACTCAATGGCTTAGCAGGCGTAACGGGAGGGGGCCAGCCCAATCCATGCGATGAATCTCTGCTCATTAAAACTTAATACCTTTACAATAAAAAAACAAATACTAAAAACCGGTTTTAAATTCAGTCCATAAACGCGTCATTAACCGCGCCGTCTCAGGCGGTAACGGTTTAAGCAAAAATAGCTTTTTAATCATCTCAGAGCTGGGATAAATTGCCGGGTCATGCGCCACTAAAGGGTCTAAGTACTGCTTAGCGAGCATATTCGCACTCGGATAATAGACTTGATTCGTAATTGCCGCATGGACTTGCGGGGTTTCAATATAATTGATCCATTGTAGCGCTGCCTCTTTATGTGGCGCATCTTTCGGGATCGCCATCACATCAAACCAAATCGGTGCCCCGCTCTGCGGAATAAAGTATTGAATTTGATAATCTTTCTTTGCCTCACGCGCGCGCCGCCCAGCAATCACAATATCGCCAGACCAGCCAAAAGCAAAGCAAATATCCCCGCCAACTAAATCATTGATATACCCCGATGAGTTAAATTGCGTAATATAAGGCCGGATCCGCTTAAGGACTTGTAACGCCTGTCTATAATCATCTGGATTGGTGCTATCTGGCGCTTTGCCAAGATAATGTAGCGCTGCGGCAAACAACTGATCTGGCGCATCGAGCATAGACACACCGCAGCTTTTTAACTTCGAAACATATTCCGGATTAAAGAGAATATCCCAACTATCCAACGCCACCTCTGCGCCCAGCACCTGGCGTACTTTGGTGACGTTATAACCTAGCCCTGTTGTACCATAGGCCCAAGGAACAAAATAACGGTTATCTGGATCGGCACCAGCGACAATTGCCATCAGCTGTGGATCAAGATGCTTAAGATTAGGCAATTTTGACTTATCGAGCGGCTCAAAAATGTCTGCCGCGCGCAAGCGGCCTGCATAGTTGCTAGTGGGCATCACCACATCATAACCAGAGCGCCCGGTTAAAAGCTTCGCTTGCAACGTGTCAGCACTATCGTAAACGTCATAACGCACTTTAATGCCAGTTTGCTTTTCAAAGCCCGCAATCGTATCCTTTGCGATATAGTCAGACCAGTTATAAATATTCAGCCGTGCCTCATTGGGGCCGGCCCACGCAAAGGGAGCGACACAGATGAATGCGAGCAAAAACTGCGGCCGGCGGAAAAGGCGTTGAAATAAATTGAGCAAAAACGATGCAGCAGAAAAAGCTCGACAGCGATTCATTTTAATCTTCATTTTACGCTTCCTGATTTTAACGCGAGGCGAAACCTGCTCTTGAAAAACGCAAAAATATCACCAAAGTCTAGCGAAAGCGACCATCGTTATAAAAAATATACGATACCGTCGTAATAAACTTACAGCTCTGTTGTTGCAAACCCTATCTTACTTTAGAGGCCTATATGAACGCTCCTCGCATCCTCGTCTTTGCTGGTTCACTGCGCACCGGTTCCCATAACCTTTCGCTGGCCAAAGCAGCCGCTCAGCAACTCGAGGCGCTTAACGCACAGGTGACTCTATTAGATCTAGCTGATTATCCACTGCCAATTTATGACGGCAATCTAGAGGAAGCCAGCGGCGTACCAACCGCGGCACAGACCTTGCATGCTACCCTAGCTGCGCATCAGGGCGTGTTTATTGCCAGCCCTGAATACAATGCCAGCGTTCCACCGTTGCTCCTGAATGCCATTGCTTGGATCTCTCGCGTCAATGACAATGGCGGCAAACTCGCTGCCTTTGGCCAGCCTATTTTCGCGATTGGCAGTGCTTCACCAGGCTATTATGGAGGATATCGCGGACTTTTAGCGTTGCGTCATTTATTAACCTTAACCCTGAACAGTCGGGTTTTGCCACAGATGGTCACCGTCAGCCAGGCACACCTCGCCTTCAATGAACAAGACCAACTTAAAGATGAAGCCGCGCAAAATATGCTGCAAGAAATGGCAAAGCAACTCGTAAAAGCAGCGCACACTGTAAAATAACGTCACTTGATTGCTTTACTCAGCACTAACCTCACGCCACAACGCGATGTCCTCCGAACCTCATGATCTGCCCGATAGCCCTTGTATTGGCGTTTGCTCCACTCTTTTTGACGAGGTCTGCATGGGCTGCGGGCGGACCGCATTTGAAGTGTCGAACTGGGTATTCTTCAGTGATGAGGAAAAGCGCTTAGTATGGCAGCGCATTATCAAAGAAAAAAAAGCCATACGTTTTACACGCGGGCCAACTTAGATAGAAACATACCTGATGACAAGCGTTTCGCGTTAAGCTAGCGTAGGTTGCATCCGGCAACCTGCCTTTTAACCCATGTAACCCATTCATCTAAGAGGTTATCGTACTCAGCTCCTCATACCTGCGCATTCTCGGTATTGATTGCATTAAAGTGGCTTGATGTACCGCATAAAGTTGAAACGGTAAAGTTAGGCGACCCCGAATATCGCAAGCTCGCGCCGTTAGGCATGGTGCCGGCGATGAAGGCCCCACTCTACGGGGGAAGCAATAAAAGCCGTTAATCCTGAGTAGAACCCAGCATCATGGATAGTTTAAAGTTCAGCGGAATTAGAGGAGCGCTCTCATGAATATGACTACATACGAATTGGATATTTCAAACACGTTTTTCAATTGTTATTGGGTTAAGCAAGGTAGCATCTAAGTCCCTCTCTCTCCGGAGAGCTATACAGATGCTGACACAATACCCCTGCACCTCGAATTGATTGCGTTGTTTTTGATTGAACTTGAGAGGATAAAGACCCGGTTAAGCCTTTATTTTACAAGGCATTTCGGTTTATTTTAGGGGAAAATGATTGTTACTACTCTATGTAGTTGGCGGAGCGGACGGGACTCGAACCCGCGACCCCCGGCGTGACAGGCCGGTATTCTAACCAACTGAACTACCGCTCCAGGCAAAAGATGAAATACTTCTATCATCTACTTGACGCAATCCAGTCAAACTGACTTGATATTTGGCGTCCCCTAGGGGATTCGAACCCCTGTACTCACCGTGAAAGGGTGATGTCCTAGGCCTCTAGACGAAGGGGACAAATTCAGTACTTACGAAAGCATCGAATTATAACGGCAACACTTTAAATTGTGAAGCTTTCTTTGCTTTTTTTAATTGGTGGAGGTAAGCGGGATCGAACCGCTGACCTCTTGCATGCCATGCAAGCGCTCTCCCAGCTGAGCTATACCCCCACAAAGAAAACGCGATTTTAAAGAGCAAATCATACTTTGTAAACAGTTATCTTGCTAATCAGCAGGGCAATCGTGCTATAAAAGTCTTGTCAGCTATAACAACCCGCGGTTGAACTAGCGATCCAACCTTACTTCAAGCGGTTGGTCAGCATTCTGGAAAATCACCAAATTGTGCTACGTTTGCTCCATCTTCAATTTGTATTCGGAACGCATTTATATCATGTCAGATGACGTTATAGATTGATTGATATGTTGTTCCAGCTTCACAATCTCATCTATCACCATTGCGAAATTCGGTACCTCACCAAAAATCATTTCGGCCATCGAGCGGGCTGACTGCAGCATAAGCATAGCTATACTGCTGCGAGATCATTGTACGCACTTGCGGTCGATGGGGTTTTTTATGCCAGCAATAACGCACATCACTGATCCGGCCAAAACGCGCTTCATCCTGAAACATCAGCCGTATGGGCTATGGGGTGGGAAAGGCGGTTATTTCTTCTGCAAGCCGAGTGGGGAGTTTTTTTTCAATCTTCTTGATCACAACAGCCGCTTTATGGTGGCGCTTGCTCGGAGCCAGCTTGCGCCAGCCATGACGAACTCCACTTGCTTTATGGGCCACACTCTTCTCCTTTGGGGCATGACCATATTATTCATTATTTATATTATGTGCGCCTTGCTAGGCACGTATGAACTTTCTGTTGCTTACGAATGAGTGACGCGAGCCAGTCTTGCTAAAACTGTGGTGCGGCCAAACAACTCAAGCACGGCATCAATCGATGGCGTATGTGTAGTTCCCGCTACCAGCAAGCGCAAGGGCATCGCCAACTGCGGCATTTTCAGCCCGTGCGCTTGCAGCACGGCTTTAAGCGCTGCATTAATTTGAGGGCGTGCCCACTCAACCGCGCTTAAACTCTGCGCAAGCTCAGCCAATGCTATGCGTACAGGCTCGGTTAAGCACTGCGCCATTTCATCTAGTTGAGGCTCTGGCGTTCGATAAAAAATCAGTGCCGCCGCCGCTAATTCTTTTAGCGTTGCGGCTCGATCTTTCAGTAGCGCAACCACGCCAATTAACGCCGGCCCTTGCGTCCAATCTACTTCCAGCGCTACTAGAAACGGCTGTACGAGCTCAGCCAAACGAGCCTCATCTGCATGCTTAATATAGTGCTGATTCAACCACTTGAGTTTATCTGGGTCATATTGAGCGGGCGATTTACCTAAATGCTCAAGATCAAACCAAGCCACCAACTGCTCGCGCGAAAAAATCTCGTCATCGCCATGCGACCAACCTAAGCGTGCCAAATAATTGAGCATGGCTTCTGGCAAATATCCCTCATTCTGATATTGCATCACACTCATTGCGCCATTGCGCTTTGACATTTTTTCGCCATTCTGATCTAGCACAGTCGGTAAATGCGCATAAATAGGGGGCGTGTAGCCAAGCGCCCGCAAGATATTCATTTGGCGTGGCGTGTTATTCACATGATCATCACCGCGAATCACATGCGTAATGCGCATATCAATATCGTCAATCACAACACAAAAATTATACGTTGGCGTACCATCTGGCCGCGCAATAATCAGATCGTCCAGCTCTTGGTTCGCAATCTCAACCCGCCCTTTAACCGCATCCTCCCAAATCACTGAGCCAGTAGTTGGATTCTTAAACCGTACAACAGGTTTAACGCCAGCAGGCGGCGGGGGTAGTTGTTTACCCTCCTCGGGCCGCCAACGGCCATCGTAGCGCGGCTTCTCACCTCGTGCACGCTGCTCATCGCGCAGTGTATCCAGTTCCTCAGGGGACATATAACAGAGATAGGCCAAACCGTCCGCTAGCATTTGATCGATTACCTCGCGGTAACGGTCCATGCGCTGCATTTGATAAAAAGGCCCCTCATCCAGATCAAGTCCAAGCCAAGCCATGCCCTCAAGGATGACGTCCACCGCCTCCTGGGTTGAACGCTCGACATCCGTATCTTCAATGCGTAGGATAAACGCGCCCCCCGCTCGGCGCGCAAAAGCCCACGGATAAAGAGCGGAGCGAATATTACCTAAGTGAATGAAACCTGTTGGGCTGGGTGCAAAACGGGTACGTACAGTAGAATTTTTAGTCTGATCCATACGCAGAATTATATCTCAGGAATAGGCAACGCCAGCGCGCTCTTTAACGCCATCCCCACGCCACAGTTATGGAGTGCCCCCCATATCCGCTCGATGATACCTTGCAATTACCCACAATTTTGAGCGGGTTCGAAGCCGACCTGTATATCGATGAATTTTCGCATTCCTCTCCAGATAACAGTATTGCCCGGAGGGGAATCGTTGGCCCGAGCCATGTAGCCGCCAAGTTGGGCGAGCTTGATGATATATCGTGTAAGAAGTTTGGCATTTGAGGTTTTCGGAGTATCTTTAACCCGTTGATCAAGTCGCTGTATAAAACATAAGGGTTTGCGAGCGTATATTGGCAAAAAGTTGTCATTCTTAATTCGTTTTGTAAATTAAGACCTTGCAAGAAATATGAAGCTAGAGATTCATATTCAAGCTACGGCTGTGCATAAAAGAGAAAACTTATCGCGCTTCCGGCAAATAAGAGCCGTTGCCAAGATTTAGCCAATCTAAAGAATGCCCTTGTCTCGCCTGCCTTTGAGAAAGATATGGGACACTTTTCCACGTGGTTATGCACAATATCTGTGGATATGTCTGGGCTGCCTTACCTTTTATAAGGGCAAATCTTATCTTTCTAAAGATAGGTATAAGAAAAAGTATCCGAGTGCTGGAACAATGTATGTCGCCTCAAGGTTCTACATCGCATGCTTGGCTCAACAGTGTTGCGATAGCCTCTAATGGCTGCGGATATTAAGGTTTGCTGAAATCGAAATATAGGATATTCGACCAGTTCCCTAGGCCCAAATTGTAGACTGGTTGTAGCGGATCATCATGCGATTCGACGGCTGGTGGTGACTTCACGCCAAAAAGCTTGGCAAGCCACCCCACTGGCTTGGGCTTCTCAACAGGCTGCGGTTCCAGGCTAGCAAGCGCTCGTTCGACTTCTACGTCAAGATTCCTGATTTCATCGAGAAGTTGGGCATTTTGTTCTTGGATCGGCTCATCATCCATATCGAATATTTCTCCGCACTCAAGGACAAAATACTTGTTGATGCTGTGTTTACTTGCGAGGAATTGAAGTGTTTCCTCAACCAGAGGTCTTGCTGTAGGGAGAGTAATTTTATTCAAAAATTCCTTGAGGCGCTCAACGCCGAGTGCGTAGTCGCCGATTAGTGCGATGTCGTCCGGCATATCCCAAATAGAAGATTTGCATGGCCTTGGATTGCCAGAAAGGAGCAGTTTGTAAATGATAGGGATATCGTAATTCCACTCAGAAATTCCTGTAAACGTGCGCGTCTCCTTCTTCACATCAGGGCCGGGGACAACATTGGTTGAATACAAGTAGCTTCGGTTTGCCATGAGTTTTTCTCTAAAAAGTAAACAGCTTCTCTACCCTGCACTAGTATATGAATATGCACGTAAGCAGGATTAGATCTATTCAATGAACCCCAACAAAAGAATCGCCCCCGTGATAGTGAGTGCTCCTCCTAAGCGGGTCGCTATCTGCGCAAATGGCATGAGTTGTAGGCGGTGTGCCGAAGTCAGAATCGCAATATCGCCAACACCGCCCATGCCACTGTGACACGTATTAATAAGAGCGCTTTCAATTGGATATAAACCGATCCACTTCCCTACAAAAAACCCCACTGTAGTCAGCGTAAAGACCGTGACGACAATTGTAACAATATTGGCTAGGTTGAAAGCCACCATTAAATCAGCCCAAGAAGTGGTTGTTACCCCAATGGCAAATAGCAAAGGATACGTCACTGCTTTAGAGAAGAAACGATAAACTGTACGAGCCCCATTTTCTAATTTGGGTGAAATTGTACAAATGAGTTTGACCAGCACCACAAGAAATAGCATAGCGACGGGAGCAGGCAAGCCAATCAGCTTATGGACTACGATACCTACGATATAGAAGGAGATCGCGATCATGCCTGTAACTGCAATCTGCTCAACCTTGACCGATGAAGTATTAATGGGCTTTGCGAGTACTTCCTCTTCAACATCGTATAAACGCCCTTCTCCACTATAGCGGCTATAACGCCTGCCCAATTGATTCAGCACGCTTGCACAAATAATCTCGACCAAATTCCCCAGCACGATAGCCGGTACAACTTGGGCAAATATCTGGTCTTGTGGAGTATTCAAAATCTCGCCATAAATCGCGCCTTCGCCAATGCCACCCGCCATAATGGGAATAACGATAAAAAGAAGGTGTGATGAGCACTTAGTCCAAAGGCCATACCGGTAGCAGGATAATGCCAACCCTCCTGTTCATTAGCCTTTGCCAATAAATACATTTAAATAAAAAACTAAACTTCCATATTTGATCACACTGCAGAAAGTAGCGCCTCTTTTTAAGCGCCAAAAGACTGCTATCAACTGATGAGTTATTCATTTTACTATATCTCCTTGCCCTAAATCCTCATTTAACCCTCGCTACCAAAAACAGCCTCTGGCATTTTTTTAAGATGCTATTGATCAGAGCGCACCTAAAGAAAGCAACGGCATTTACACACCGTTGCTTAAAGAGATGGATATACATGGAACTTTGTTGTATTAAAGGTATGCCAGCCTCTAATAAACCAGTTCCGGCATTAGTATGGCTAGAAAAAATATTTACCGAATAGGAATCTTGATTTTTATGGTTGTCTTACTTAGTAAAAGTGATCGCTATGTTTGAGTGTGCCATTTATCAATATGTCACATTTAAACTACTGTATGTTTAATCAGTTGCGAGTTTTCTCCGCTTCAAGCATATTAGCTCACTACTCGTTGAGCAACGTAAAAAAACAAATATGCAGTCCAAGTTTTTCTAAACTCACTCTATACTTTTTAGAGCAGTGCACTTTTGGAGCGGAGGCAATGATTATCAATCAGAAGCGATTACGCTATTTTCATGCAGTTCATAACTACGGGCAGGTCCGAAGAGCTGCAGATCATCTACATACAGACTGCTCTGTTATTGCACGCCAGATTTATTTATTGGAACAAGAGATAGGAGCTAGATTGTTTGATCGGCGCCCTAGAGGCATGGTGCCGACTGAGGTAGGCGATTTATTACTTGAATATTATCACCGTAGCCAAAGTGCTCAGCAAGATTTTGAAGTAAGTTTACAAGAATTAGGCAGTATGCGCCGAGGCAACATAAATATTGCTACGTTCTCTAGTTGCGTTGATGTACTTATGGACGAGGTAATTAATGATTTTTATAAAGATAACTCTTCCTGTTTTGTTGGAATTCAAGAAGAAAACAGCACATCTCGCGTGATAAATCAACTACTCTTAGATGAAGTTCACATAGGAATTATTCACAGTAATTATTCTGATCATCCAGAAATATCTAAGTTAGCGCCATCAAATTTTTCCCCAAGCCAAAGGCCCAAAGTCAAGTATTTGCGAACTGAAAAGCGCTGCCTAAACTCCTTTACTTACGGAAAAATTTGATGGCGTCAACTTATAGATTTTTTGTTCCGCTGCAAGCATTGTTCGTATTCGGTTAAATGACTGACGTAGAGCAGCATTGAAGTAGATTTTTTAGTTTTAAGCAGGATATTAATAATGGTCAAAGTGGTGAATGTAATATCGGCTCAACAGATTCCCAAAGCTTACACTTCATCTAGTGAGGCGAGACAAACCGCAGATGATGCTAACACGGCGACGCACTCCTCTACTGTTGATCTTACCCCACCCAATTCGGCAGGCATTTCGTGTAATTCTTATCAAGAGTTCGATGTACCTTCCTCAGGCGTAGTCCTAGAAAATGGCCCTGCGGTGCGGATGGTCTTAAATAAAGTCATAGGCTATCAGCCATCCAAGTTCGAGGGCATCGTAAAAGTCGCGGGACAACTCGCTCAACTCGTATTTTCTAATGCCTATGGCATTCATTTATGGGGATGCAATTTCCTCAATATCAGCCGTATTATATTTACGACAGGTGAGCCGATTATAGGGAGCGACGGCAATCTCGAAGCCTTTCACGTGAGCAAAGGTCATATTAAGATCAAAAATGCCACCAAGCTTAAGCAGTTTAATCAAATTGACCTCATCGCCTATTCCATCAAAATAAATGGCGAATTGCAGGCCAATAACATCAATATTAGCACTGGCAAGCATCAAGTCAATTACACGAATTTAGGCGTGCCAATGATTGCCTCTCAACAAAGGCAACCAGAGACGAGTATCGAGGTTGAGCACAATGATCAGGCAGATGCCGGTCGTCTGGAATTCGCTAAGAAAGCCCAGATACATGCTCATGAACACCTAAGAATTAAAACAGCCATCTTAGATAATTCAAGTCGTCAAATTCAATCAAACCGTGATTTAACAATTGAAGTAGATCGCTTAGACAATGCCGGCGCACTGCGTGCTCAGCGCGGCATTTCGCTGAAAGCGAAAACCCTGGAGAACCAAGCAAATGCCTTGATTGACGGGCAAATTCTGATACTAAACGCCCAAGAACAACTCAAAAATCAAGGTGTGATCCAAGGTAGCACTGTAGCCATCAGTACGCAGAACTTGATCAATGATGGCACAGAAGATGCAGAAGAACATCACGCTGGAAAAATCATCGCAAAGCGTCAACTTACCATTCAAGCGCAGACGTTGCACAACCAAGAACAGGGGTTAGTGTATAGCGATGGCGAGTTAACGATAGGAGACATTCCAGATACTCCGTACAAAGTGGATGGAGCAATGCAAGCGCTCGTTAATTCGAATTCTTCTACAATAGCGTCAAGCAAGAAGCTATCGATTCAAGCGGGTTATTTGGATAATGAAGAGGGGCAAATTAGAGCCGGCTCAGAACTTATTCTGAGAAGTCAAGCCTTGATCAATCGGCGGGGACGCATAGAAGCGGAGGGAGATCAAAGCGTATTGGATGTTCGAGCCAAGACGATTGATAATATTTCTGGCGGGTTGCTGAATGCGGGAACAGGCAAGACCCAGATTATTGCTCAGCAAGCGCTAAGCAATTCTAATCCTGAGGCCATCGAAGGAGCTGGGGCCATCTTGGGTAAAGGCCCGGTGATTATTCAGTCCCCTGAACTGATCAATGACGCCGGTGGAACCATTGTTTCAGGTCATATCATTAAAATAAAAGCGTCTCTCTTGGCGCATAGGCGAAGCATCTTATCAGCATGCCAGAGAATGGAGATTAACGCGGATCAATTCACCAGTGCCGGAGGATGGATAGTCGTGGGTGAAGACGAGAAATTTAAGCCGGAGATCCCTGCCCTATCCCCTTATATTGGTCAAGTAGGCGTGCTTAAAGTGCGTACCAAGAAAATGATCAACACTTGGCATAGAGGGGAGAAAGTACACCACACCCTGATCTGCGTACAAGGCAAAGTCAGCATAAAAGCACAGACTATCTACAACACGTATCAAACCCAGATTCTAGGGCAACACGTTAACCTAAGTGCAGTCAAACTTTTCTCCAACTCAAATAGTGCGATTTCTGCACGTGATGCATTCACGCTCACGGCTGAGCATTTTATCAATACTCATGGAGGAAGTTTACACAGCAAGGGAGGTATTCTGCTTGAGGTGAAAGAGCTAGAAAATCGAACGCGTGCTTTGATTGATGGCAGATTCTTGACGCTACTCTTACAGAATCAGCTCAAAAACAGCGGAGTTATTCAAGGTGGCACAATCATTATCGATGCACAAAACCTGATGAATGATGGCGAAAACAGGACAGATCGACAGCCAGCTGGAGCGATCATCGCGCGGCACCATCTTACGATCGGAGCGCAGGCATTACACAACCAAGAGCATGGGTTACTGCGCAGCGATGGTGACCTGAGTATAGGAGATACGCTTGATGCACAACACCAAGTAAAGAGCTCAATGCAGCGGCTTGTGAATTCGAGTTCCTCTACGATAGAGTCAAAAGAAAAACTATCGATTCAGGCAAGTCAGTTGGAGAATAAAGATGGGCACATTAAGGCTGGCTCAGAACTGATTCTGAGAAGTCAGGTCGTTAACAATCGACAGGGACGCATAGAAGCGAAGAGCGATCAAAGCGTATTGGATATTCAAGCCGATGCGATTAATAATATTTCTGGCTGGTTGCTTAATACGGGGACAGGAAAGACCCGGATTATTGCTCAGCAAGCGCTAGGCAATTTTAATCTTGCGGCACTCGAAGGAGCGGGGATAATTTTTGGTAAAGGCCCAGTGACTATTCAGTCCCCTAAGCTGGTTAATAATGTAGGTGGAGCCATTATTTCTGATCAGATCCTAAAAATAAAGACGCTCCGCTTAGACAATAAATTGAGCACTTTATCGGCCAGCCGGAAGATTGAGATAGACGCGGACGTGTTATGCAATGTTGGAGGATTAATAACGGTTGCTGAAGACGAGAAATTCAAGAAAGAAACTTCACACCCCATAGAAAGTCTGTCCCGCAATGCACCCTACGTAGGCATACTGGAAGTGCGGGCTAAGGAAGTAGTCAACTCTTCGGATGAAAATAAAAAAGCACAAAATACCCTGATCCGTGTACAAGGCAAGATCACAATACAAGCACAGGCTATCTACAACACGCATAAAACCCAGATTTTAGGGCAGCACATCAACCTAAACACAGAAAAGCTTTTCTCCAATTCAGATAGTACGATTTCTGCCAGTGATGCATTCACGCTCGTGGCTGAGCATTTCATAAATTCTGAGGGAGGGAATTTACAAAGCAAGGGAGACATTCTGTTTAAGGTGAAAGAGCTTGAAAATCAAGCACGTGCTTTGATTGATGGCAGGTTCTTGACGCTAACCCTACAGAATCAACTCAAAAACAGTGGAATCATCCAAGGCAGCACTGTAGTCATCGGCGCGCAGAACTTGATCAATGATGGTGTAGAAGACACCGAGAAACATCAAGCGGGGGCAATTATCGCGCGGCACCAGCTTACCATTGGAGCTCAGACCCTGCATAACCAGGAGCATGGGTTGCTGCACAGTGATGGTGAATTGACGATAGGGGGCTCCTTCAATGCTCAGCACAAAGCAGAAGGTCCAGCATACAGTCTAACCAATATGGCGTCCTCTACCATTGAGTCAAGAAAACCACTCTTAATTCAAGCCCATATTTTAGACAATCAAAACGGGCAAATCACGACGGGTTCCGATCTTATTCTGAAGAGTCAATTGCTCAACAATATGCAGGGCCATATAGAAACCCACGGTGCTCAAAGCGCATTGGATGTGCAAGCAGACGTGATTGATAATACCTCAGGCCGGATACTCCATACTGGCACAGGGCCAATGCAGATTTTCGCTCACGCTTCGATCATGAACCGTAAGGAAGAAGGCGTAAAAGGAGCGGGCTTTATCATCGGTAAAGGTCTGGTGACGCTCACGGCCCCTCAAATATTGAACGATGACGGGGCGACCATTCTTTCCCACCACACACTCAAAATAAAAACTTTTTATACAGATTCTCTGACATGCTGTTTATCCAATCTAGCCGGCACACTATCGGCGCACCAAAAAATTGAGATTGATACATATCAACTAGATAACAGCAAAGGTCTGATTGCCGTAGGGAAAGATGAAGCTTCTGAGCTGGAGATTTCAAGTGATCCAGACCGTTCCACACAGCCGACGTATCCAGGCAGTGTCCTTGAAATTCGTGCGCATACAGTCATTAACACGGAGGGGGGGCAAATCGTTCAAAGTGGACAGGGTCAGATCCAGCTTTTTTTAGATGCGAGCGGCGGTGGCTACATAGCACAAGGGGGCTTAATGAATGCCTGGGGTCGCATCACGATAGAAGCGCCGAATATTGTCCATACGAATAAGAGCCAGATGACGGGAAAAGACCTCAATCTGGTCATCGGAGAAAGAATTCTTAACCAAGCCAATGCAACGTTATTTGCCCGCGATAGATTGTCCTTAAAAGCCTTAGCGCTCGATAATATGCAACAAGGGGTTTTGCAAAGTGAGGGGCGCATCTTCATTTTAGCGATGGCTTTTTGTAACGAAGGCACGATACACAGCCAAGGGGAGATCCGGATCCTTTCTAATAAGATGCGTAACCGTCGAGAAAGTGGCACATTGACCCAGCACTTATTGCGTTTGGCGATTCACCCGGGCCTGATTACGGGCGATACGATTTTAATCAGTGCGCGTGGGCCTGACTCTCTGTTGAGAAATACGGAGAGCATGATTTTCGCGCAAAACAGCCTTCAAATCGGGGTTCATGAGATTCAAAATCGTGCCGGTGGTACGCTTTATAGTGGCGGTGATTTAGCCATTGGCAGTAAGCTGAATGCGGAGTCTATCGCGCAGGGTCGCAGTGAACGCATTCTCAATCATGGCTCCACGATGGATGCGGTGGGGGATCTAACGATTCATGCAAAAGCGCTAGTCAATCAAAATGCAAGATTCGAAATCGAAGAAAGGCTGATTGAGGAGCGGGGCATACACGAATGCCACGATGACCAGACAAACCAACGCTTTGATGGCTCCCAAATCGCCTGGCACGGCGACGTAGGGGGCCTCTACCGTGTGCACAGCTCCGGTCATGAAATATTTCGTTTTATCAACTATGTCTTTACGCGCCGAGTGACCACAACCAGGGTGACGCACAGCGAACCTGGCAAGATTCAGGCAGGTGGCGCGATCTCTCTGTCAGACCAGGTGATGAACGATAAAAGTCGGATCATTGCAGGAGGGGCGCTCAGCGACCTCGAAGGCAGGCCTGCCCAGATTGAAAACCGGGATGCCATCGGTCAACGCGTCACGACTGATCAGGGAACCTCGCAATACTCAGACAGAGACTGGCATGGTGGAATTAGTTTCTTCGGCAGCGGCGGTCGGTACTGGGAGCGTAAGTGGAGTGGGCAAGCCCCCTACCATCCTGCCCCAATGGTCGAGTATCACACGCTGACGGTCGCCGTCTCTCAAGAGCATACGGCAGTAGAGCATTCTGCGCCCTCTACCGCCTTAGTGCCGAGTTCTTCTGCTTTAAGCCGTAATACTTTATTAAATAGCGGTTTATTGCGCCTGAACACCGATCCCAATCAACGCTATCTGATCCAGATCGACCCCCGTTTTACCCGCAACAGCGACAGCGTTTCGAGCGATGTATTGCTGCGCTTACTGAATCTGAATCCTCAGCACATTCCTAAGCGCCTGGGCGATGGATTCTATGAGCAGCAACTGATTCGAGACCAAATTATTGGTCTAACGGGCCATTATTATTTATCCAGCTATCACAATCCCATCGCTGAGATTCGGGACTTGATGCACGCCGGGGCAGACTGGGCCAAACGTTTCAATTTGATGCTCGGCATTGAACCGACACCTGAGCAAATCAATGCGTTAACCACCAGCCCCGTCTGGCTAGTGAATCAACGTATTCAATTACCCGATGGCTCAGAACAGACGGTCCTCGTGCCTAAAGTGTATCTGGCCCCAAGCGATGCACCGGCCATCCCACGAAGCAATGCACTGATTTCAGCCGATACGATCGAGTTAGAGAGCGACCGCCCCTTTAAAAACACCGGAACCGTGCTCAGTCGCAGCACAACACGTATTCGCGCAAGCCAGATCGATAACGCGCGCGGCACGCTGGCCAGCCGGGGCACGCTCTCTATCCAAACCCGCGACGACATCGATAGCCGTGCTGGTAAGCTGATTGCCGTTAAAAAACTCACCGTACAGGCCGGCCAAAATCTACAGTTGCAAAGCCAGACGCAGACCACTCATGCCGCCAGCGGCAGCCGAACAAACTTAGCGGGCCTCACCCAGATCCAGGCCGGAGAGCTGGAAGCGACGGTGGGATCCGATCTCCACCTAGCCGCCACCCAAATTGAAGTGGAACACACGGCAAGGTTAGACGCTCAGCAAGATCTGATCTTAGGAACCGCCACCACCGGCTTGCAACAGAAGATCGTCTGGGATGAACGGAATGCCCTCAGCCTAAGCCAGCACACTGAAGTTGGCACCCAGATTCAGGCCGGCGCGCTTGAGCTGAAGGCTGGGCGCGATGTAACCGCAACCGGCGCGTATGTCAAAGCGGCAGAGAAACTCGCGGTAAAAGCCCGCCGAGATATTCATTTGGAAGCCGCGTATGAAGAGACGGATTTTAAGGAGTCTCATTATCATGAATCGAGTCACTTCTTCGGTTCCTCAAGCGAATTAACGCGCACCGCGCTGTACAGAAAACAAGCATTAAGCAGCACCTTATCTGGAGGCACAGTACAGATAGAAGCCGGACATGACCTGAATATCCTCGGCTCAAACGTGGCGGGGATGCATGATGTGGATCTCTATGCGGGAAATGCCCTCCAGCAAAAGGCGGTCGAACAGGCTGAGCGCACTCAGCGCTATTCCGTTCAAGTGTCAACAGCAACCTGAAACTGACCCACTTAAGCTACTGGCCAGCAACTTAAAATTGACCCACCCGATTTTCTTCTAGGGTCTGACGAGGCTGAATAATTCCAGCTTTGCGTTTATCTTTAAGTCTGAAGCTTTCTCCTTTAAGTTGAACGACATGGGCATGGTGAAGTAAACGATCCAACATGGCAGCAGTCAAGGTAGTATCGTTTGCAAAGGCCTGATCCCATTGGCCAAATGGCAAGTTGCTGGTCATGAGCAAGGCTGATTTTTCATAACGCTTGGCGATGACCTGGAAGAAGAGATTAGCCTGATCCCGCTCCATGGGGAGATAACCAATTTCATCAATGATAAGCAGTCGAGGGGCGTTGACATTGCGCTGGATGAACTGCGTTAACCGATCCTGCCGCTGTGCAGCAGCCATGGCGAGGATCAAATCTGCCGCGCAGATGAAACGTGTTTTTATCCCAGCTTGAGTAGCCAAGTAGCCCAAGCTAATAGCCAAATGTGTTTTACCGACCCCTGAGGGGCCAAGCAACACCAAGTTCTCAGCGCGCTCAATCCAAGTGAGCGCAGCGAGTTCTTGTAGGGCTTTTTTATGCACGCCATGCACCGCCGTAAAGTCAAACTGCTCCAGTGTTTTAATGGCTGGGAATCCAGCCATCTGAGACAGGATTTGCCGTGAACGAGTTTGGCGCGTGGCGGCTTCGGATTTCAATAATGCTTCGAAGAAATCGGCAAAGCTCAATTGATTGGAAACGGCTTGAGCGGCCAGTTGTGGGTACGCCTGAGCCATGGTGTCGAGCTTAAGTTGCTCACACCATTGCTCAATCCGTTGATGTTGTAACGCCATTAATAGGCTCCTGTGAACAGTTGTTCATAGATAGCCAGCTTATGCTGCATCGGCTGTTGGCTAAACTGCATCCAATTAGGCGGCAATACCACAGGCGGAGCGCTCTTGGTGTGTCCTAGATAAGGAGGTGGCAAGGATTGTAAGGCGGCTTTCTCCTGACTCAAGCGCGTTTGCACCCCCTCTTGCGTAGTGCCGTGCACGCGGACATTGGCCACTTCACTCAGCCACGTGCGTACTGCTGCATTCGCCGTGTCGACATCTAGATGAAGCTGATTCTGCACCAACCTGGAAGCTAACGGGTTATAAAAGCTGCGCCTCAAATAACCATTGAAACGTTCGACTTTACCTTTGGTTTTAGCTCGGTAAGGTCGACATAGTTTGGGGACAAAACCATAGTGTTTGGCAAAATCGAGGAAGGTAGGCTGAAAACGGTGAGCACCTGGGCCATACGCATCCCGTGCTAGTACAACCGTCTTCATATTGTCATAGAGCACTTCTCGCGTCACACCGCCAAAGTATTCAAAAGCGTGCTCATGGCAAGCCAACAGCGTGTCTAATTTCTCGTTGTTAACAAATTCGACGAAGCTAGCCCGTGACCAACCTAGTGTCATCACAAAAGCAGACAGCGGATATTTGCCGCGGCGAAATACGATCCAATCACACTGCATCTGCTCACCAGCTAACGTCTCAAACCGTACTAATCGCTCTTCAGGCCGTACCACCTGCAAACTACGGACAAACTGGCATACGCGTGAGAGTCCGCCTGCGTAGCCCAATAGCTTGACCTCTTGGCACAACACGGTTGCAGGCAATCGGCAGGGATGCGCCGCACGCAAGCGCTCTTCGAGATAGCGTTTATACGGATCAAGCTTATGTACACGGGCTTGACAAGGTTTGCGTTGCGCTGCATCCACTTCTCGCAGGTAGCGGCGCACCGTGTTACGCGATACCTGTAACTGTCGAGATATCTCTCGAATACTGATGCCTTGACGGGCTAATACTTTAATTTCCACTTGTTCCTCTACGCTTAACATATCCCGACAAAGGGACGAAATTTACGGGAGGTGGGTCAATTGCTAATTGCTCAGGTGGGTCAGTTTAATTGTGCTGGTGACACAAGAACGCTCCGGCTTATTAGAGAGCGGGAAATTCGGCGTGACGATCGGCACGCGAACCCAAAAAGACGCTCAAGAAAAGGAGCACACGCCCCAAATTGGCTCAGTCATAGGCAGCGTATCGGGTCCTGTCAGAGCGATTGCCGGCCGAGACTACGAGCAAAGCGGCAGTCAATGGGTGGCGCCCACCGGCGATATAGAGATTCGAGCCGGTCAAGGCAAGATTGAAGCGGCCTATGAGCAAAGCCGAGTCTGGCAGCGCAGTGAATGGCATCAATCGGGTCTAACGGTATCGGTCAGTGCGCCGGTGATTGCCGCGGCGCAAACGAATCGTCAGATGCTGCAAGCCAGTACCCAGGTCAGCGATGCGCGGATGCACGCGTTAGCGGCCGGTGCAGGCGCACTGGCGGCGAAAAACGCCTACGATGCGATCAAAGCAGATCCGAAAGCAGCCGGTGGCGCCACCGTGAGCGTAATGCTGGGCGAAGAGCATTCTGAAAGCGAGCAGATACAGCTCAGCCGGACGGCGCTCAACAGCACCCTGGCAGCCGGAGGGAATATCTCGATCCAGATCGGTGGCTTAGGAGAAGAGTCCACGTTGGATCTGATGGGCGCTCGCATCGAAGCCAAACAGAATATAGCGCTTAACGTAGAAGGCCGTCTGAAGGTGGAAGCGGCGCCGAATAGCCTGATTGAGCAAAGTCAGCAGCACAGCCAGAGTTCTGCAGTGGGGGCCGTGGCAACGCTGGGCAGCCAGAGCTCAGTGGGCGCATCGGTTGCACTCAGTGTAGGGCATGGCCGTACAAAAGGAGCGCAACTTAACTATACGCCAACTTTGATCCAGGCGGGTGGCACGCTAGAGCTCAAAGCAAAAAGCGATGTGCGCCTCAAAGGCGCTCAGATGGTGGGCAAGCAGGTTAAAGCCCAGATTGAGGGCGGCCTTGACATAGACAGTGTGCAAAACACGGCGAGGTACCAGAGCCACGCTCAAAGTATCTGTGGCAGTGCGACCGCCGGCTCTGTCTCAGCAGCGAGTCTGAACGTCTCACAACGCAGGATGGACAGTGATTATTTGAGTGTGGCAGAACAAGCGGGGATTCAGGCCGGAGAGGACGGTTTTCAGATCAGCGTTCAAGGGGATACGAAGCTGGTCGGTGGCGTGATTGCAGGTTCTGAGCAGGCGGTGCAGAAAGGAAAGAACACACTGATAACAGCGACCCTGCACAACACGGATCTGACGAATCAGGCGAGCTATTCTGCAAGCAGTATCAGCTTAGGCGGTGGGTACAGTCAAAGTGGCAAAGGAGTGGGCTCAGACCCATCAGGAAAAGCCATAACGCCGGCGCATAGCGGCAATCAACTGGCAAGCCGTGGAGGGATGAGTGCTGCGCTACCGATTGTGATGAGTGCTTCCGGTCAGGCAAGATCCACTACCCGCAGTGCGATCAGCGGTGCGGAGATGGTGATTACGGATGAGGCGCGGCAAATCGAGCTGACGGGACATAGCGCGGCCGAGACGATTGCAGACCTAAACCGTCATCCGGCACCGAGTCATCAAGCGTTAGCGCCGATTTTTAATCGAGCGGAGATTGAAGCCGGCTTTGATATTGTCCATGCATTAGGTCGGGAAACCAATACTTTTATCGTCAATCGGGCCCGAGACGCGGATCAAAAGCTCGAGCGAGCCAAGAGTATGGAGCTGCTGGCGGGTGATGAGTTGATGCCTGTAGGACAGCGGCAGGAATTGCTGGAAACCGCGGCTGAGTTGCGTACGCAAGCACAGACCGTGAATAAGCAATGGGGGCCAGGAGGCGCCTACCGTCGTATCGTCACTGCGTTGACGGCAGCGGCATCAAGCAATGTGACGGGGACGACGGCGCAATTTACCCAGGCCGCAGCGCTCAATTATTTGCAAAGCTTGGGAGCAGAAAGAGTCAAGCATATTGCAGATGGCCTGAATGATGAAACGATGCGTGCTGCGTTGCATGGGGTATTGGCTTATGGCGGTGCAGTCGCACGGGGGCAATCGGGTGGCTCAGCGGCTTTAGGAGCCAGTGCCAGTGTATGGGTAAATCATCTGTTAGGCCCTGTAGAAGGTTCTTCTGAAGAGGAGAAAGAAGCGCGCAAGAATATCGTCACCAGCCTAGTAGCGGGGGTAGCTAGTGTAGGAGGAGCTGATGCGACCTCTGCGCAGCATGCGGCGCAGATTGAAACAGAAAATAATGCTGCTGTGGTGCTGGCCGCACCGTTAGCATTCACCCCACCTGGGGTTGTTGTATTAAGCGTGGCAGCTGCGGGCTTAGTGGCATGGAATGCTTATGAAGCGTATCAAAAATATCGAGCCAATCATGCAGAACGAGTTAGAGAGGAGGAGGATCAATTAATACAACTGGTCCCGCCGATGATATTCACGCCGATGGAGCCACCGCAGCCACACCAAATTCCGGGCAGGGCGTGGCATCAGGATGAAGGGCCGTGGCTTGAAGGCAGGCCGGATCAATCGGGTGAGCATATCGTTCAGCCTTTGGTGAATCCAAGAGAGGTTCAATCAACAGGTAATGTGATGGTGAATCCGATTAGCGATGCGTTGGATATATTTGACACAGTCATTTTTAGTCAGAGGACGAAGGCCAATAGAGACAAGGATTACGTGCCGAATGCAGGCTCTGTGGATAATATGAAGCAGTTTTTTAATGAAACAGAGTTTGGGGCGAAAGTAGAACGTGTAGCCAGAAAAACAAATGAATTGTATGATGGGCAAAGTATATATAAAGCGACAGAAGAAATTGGGCGTGAAATAAGAAAAGGAGATCTTTTCTACTTAGATGGCAGCCACATGAATCATTTAGAAGTTCTTACCGAAAAAAGAGTTTTTAGGCATGTTTTAAACCTTGATGGAAAAATTAATGCAACAAAAACAAGAAAAGCCGAAGGCAGAAAATTAAATAAATAGGAAAAAGCAATGTTGGATTTTAATAAATTTAAATACCGTTTAATGGAATTTCTTCAATTTCACGGTTTGACATATGAGAATCTGAATGCTTTCTACAAAAGAACAGGGGACGTGGCATGGTATATTGACTGGAAGGCTGATTATAATAAATCATTTAAAATGGATATGGAGCGACTGGAAAATTCGATCGAGCTATATAGTAATGCATTATCCAAAAAAGATGAGCTAGCAGCTCAGGCAGGTCTTATATATGCCTCTATAAGTATTAAATTAGCGGCAAGCAGTCCATTTCACGCAATTTCAACTGATTTAACAAAGGTACTTAATAATAAAAATTATAATTGGCCTTCCTTTGGAAAAAATTATACCACTCCGAACAAATACTTCCATAATAAAATAAGTGAAACCGACCAAAAAGAATTGGTAGATTTGAATAAAATTCAAATAATTTTGATGGATTTCGTTAAGTCTTATGGTGTAACAGATGAGGAATTAGAGCGTGTAGATAAAAGAACGGGGCGTTTGATATGGGGAATTAATTTAAAAGATGACTTCAATAAATCATTCAATGAGAAGCTGCTAGCTTTGCAGATTGCTTTTGACGGATATGAAGAAGCATCGGTACAAAAAGATTGGCGTGCAGTTCGAGCCATCCTTCAGAGAATTAGGCTAATTAATTTTCAGTTATATAATTTTTCTAATGCAATTGGAACCGCTTTAGAGAATGCATGGTCAGATGAATACTTCAAATGGCCCTCTTTCCCGGAAGATTATAAAGTGCCAGCGCACTATAACTATGAAGAATGAACTAGGCCATAAAGCAAGGTGAGCTTCACTTTGAATGAGCAAAGCAGCTTCTGGCAATGTAACAGATGTGTGACCGAACAGTTTGTACAAAGCGGTGTCGTGAATTTGCTCCAACAGCACGGTGCAGGCTACGTTGGCGAGTTGGTGAAATCCGGGGCAATAAATGAAGGCAGTCCAGCGCATGCAGCGTTGCACGCACTGGTTGGGCTAGGTGGCCGCAGCTGCATCGAATCAAAGCCTTGACGCGGGTGCATTAGGCGGCGCTGTATCGAGCATTTTAACGCACGCCTTTAGTCCAACCCATCCAGATGAAACGCGTACTGAGCAAGAAGCCAAACACAATATTGCGACAACACTGGTTGCAGGTGTAGCAGCACTGACTGGAGTAGATGCGACCGTGGCTACGCATAGTGCAGCAGCGGCTATCGATAATAACTGGCTGGCTACAGAGCAAAAAGTACTGGCCCAAAAAGAATTAGATGCCTGTGAAGACGATATCGTCTGCAATGCAGGGACAATGATTAAATGGACTGGCGTTTCGGCGAAGCAAGATGCATTGACAATGTCGGGTCTAATCAGTGGTTTGTCTGAGGCGGGTTGGCACGATGCGGAAGGGGTGGTTGAATTTATTACAGATTTCCGCAATAACTTAAAAGGATTGGCCTCCCTAATTAACGAGGAAGTACGCGATCAATTAGGAGAAGAGATAGTTGCTGCATTAAATGCCAAAATCAACCGGATACAAGCCGCAGCAAGAGAAGGCGGCGACCAGAATGCATTACAGCTTGGCCGTGAGTTAGGCAATTTATTCTGGCAGATAGGCTCAATCGTATTGGTAGCAACAGGTGCAGCTAAGCTCACTGCATCGCTTGGTAAAATTGGGATCCGTTTAGGCAAAGAAACGGCAAAAGAGTTTTTGCATGTTGACTTAGCGAAAGCGGGAAGAACCTTAGGACCCAATGGCAAGCCGCTATTGGGCACTAGTTTGTTGGTAGCTGAACAAACAACTGCACGTGCTCCGATCCCAAGCCAAGTAATCACTACGGCTTCCAGGCTATCGAAATTTGAGCCTTTGGCAAAGGCGGGCAGTTCTTCTGTAGCTGATGGTAGACTGCTAGCAACCGCTAGCCAACCGTAAGAACGCCACGACCCCCAGGCTATTCGCCGAAATGATCCACAGCGATACTTTCGCTTTCGAACTTAAGAATGAGCGATATGGCCAAGAAGACATTAAGCGCCAAGATTTGGTCAGAGCATTTGTTATCAGCGAGAAAAGAAGGCCTGTCCTTGAGTGATTATGCCAAGCGAGAAGGGTTATCCAGAAAAGCGCTGTATTACTGGAAAAAAAAGTTGAGTGTAGTTGGAGAAAGAGTAGAGCCAAAGCAAGAAAGCAAATTTGTGTCGCTGCGGGTGTCGGAGAAGACAAGTGAGCCGCGCCTGTGCAGCAGCCTAATTCTGGCCTCAGGGGTGAGGCTAGAGTTATCAGGGGTGCCGTCCCCGGAATGGCTGATAGCGCTGGGTCGTGCAGCGCAAGGAGTGCGCTAATGCATCCAGGCTGTGAGATTGAGCAGGTCTATCTGTGCCAGGAGCCGGTTGATTTCAGGAAAGCGATCAACGGATTGAGTGCGCTGGTGGAACAAGAGTTGGGTCTTAACCCGTTTGGAGAAGCCCTGTATGTATTTGTGAATCGGCAGCGCACGAAGCTGAAAGTATTGTACTGGCATCGGAATGGATTTTGCCTATGGCTCAAACGGCTTGAATCGGAGAGATTTGCTTGGCCACGAGATGCACAAGGGGCGACACAAACAATAAGCGTACAGGAGTTTGAGTGGTTGCTGGAGGGTTTTGATCTGTGGCGAAATAAACCGCATAAAACGCTTTATTTTAATACGATTGCATAGGGGAAATTGTTAAAATACGGCATGCTTGAAAGCCCTGCCAAAGAATCGAATGTATCCCTAGAGTTTGATCTACCGGAGATCAAGCTGCCGGAGGTATTGCCCACGGATGTGGCAGGACTCACGGCGCTGTTGCACACGCAAGAGAAAGCCAGCAAGACGTTGTGGATGGAAGCCCAGAGCAAATTGGTCGAAACACAGAGCGAGTTGATCGAAGCGCAGAACGAATTGATCGAGGTGCAAGAGAAATTTAAGCGCCTGATCGAGCAAATTGTGCTGTCGCGGCGACGCATGTTTGGGCCCAGTAGTGAAGCCAGCGGCCAGGGCCGTTTGTTTGATGAGGCCGAGGGATTAGCCCAGGCGAGCACAGAGGCGCAGGAGATTGCCCCGCTGCCGGCCCAGTCAGAACGTAAAGATAAGCCGGCGCGTGGTAAGCGGGGTCCATTACCTGCGGAACTGAAACGCGTTGAGGTGGTGCACGAGGTGCCCGAAGCCGAGCGCAGCTGTGCCTGCGATACGCCCATGGTGGAAATTGGACAGGACGTGAGCGAGCAACTCGACATTGTGCCGATGCAGATACGCGTATTGCGCCATGTTCGTAAGCGCTATGGCTGCCCGAGCAGCCTTCATGCTCCAGTTACAGCGCCCTTGCCGCCCCAGCCGCTGCCTACGAGTAACGCAAGTCCGAACTTCCTGGCGATGCTGTTGACCGTTAAATTCGTCGACGGCTTGCCGCTGACCCGTTTCGCCAAGGTGCTGGATCGGCACGGTATGCCTGTGCCGACCCAGACCCTGGCGCGCTGGGTGATCGGTTGTAGCGCGGTGTTACAGCCGTTGCATAATTTGATGCGCGATACCTTGCTTGAAAGCGCTGTGCTGCATATAGATGAAACCGAGGTGCAGGTGCTTAAAGAACCGGACAAAAGTCCCACTTCGAAATCCTACATGTGGGTGCAAACCGGAGGGCCGCCTGGTAAGCCCGTGGTGATTTACGACTATGATCCTCGTCGAAACAAGGAGGTCCCGGTACGCTTGTTGCATGACTATCGCGGTTATCTGATGACGGATGGCTACGAGGGTTATAGCAAACTGGCCCAAACTGAAGGGGTCGAGCGGCTGGTTTGTTGGGCGCACGTGAGGCGGCGTTATGTCGACGCAGTTAAAGTCCAGCCCAAAAGCAAACGGGGTCATGCTGACGAAGCCGTTACCCTGATTGGTGAGCTCTATCACATTGAACGTCTTCATAAAGACGTGGATGATGAGACGCGCTGGCTTGCGCGTCAGAAGCAAAGCCTACCGATTCTTGAGAAGCTCCACACCTGGATGGAAAGGCTTGTGCCTGGTGTGACGCCGAAGAGTGCACTGGGTGAAGCGCTGTCCTATATGCGGAATCACTGGGGGATGCTGACACGCTATACCGAGCGAGGCGATTTGCCGATCGACAATAACCGCTGCGAGAACGCGATCCGCCCGTTTGTGATCGGTCGAAAGGCGTGGCTGTTCAGCCGTACCACAGCCGGTGCCCATGCCAGTGCTGTCATCTACTCGCTGATCGAAACCGCTAAGGCCAATGGTTTGGAACCCTACACCTGGTTGTGTTGCGTGCTGCATGATTTGCCCGCTGCAAAAACCGTTGAGGAGATCGAGACCCTGCTGCCTTGGAATTTTAACCCCCAGCGCACTCTCCTTTAGCTCCCGTTTATTCTTGGCAAAGTGAGCTAATGCTATACGGCCCGGCCAAATCTTGACTTCCATCTTTACCCTTACTCCGCCTATATTTAATTGGATGAAAGTATCGCTGCTGCCCATTCAGGCTACAAGCCTGGGGATCGTGGCGTTCTTACAGCCAACCAGCAAATATCACAAAAATAGAGGAAAAATTACAGTATTTCTTTGGGAAAGCAACAGGAACAAAGCACAGTACTGATCGCTCTATAGGAATGCTCCGCGAGCTTGAAAAAATCGGGCTATCCGATACTCCTGCCGCTCGGCAACACCTTGCTCAATCTATTTTAGATAGCTTATGGTAACCCAAAAAATATTGCAAAAATTGAAAAAGATGGTCAAATAGTACGTGTAGTACGTGAGTCGATGCTCATGGGGCCGCGTGGTGGTGCGACGCTCCAAACAACTTGGGAAGGTAACCTCCTGACAACAGGAAAGATATTTAAATCTGAGGGTGGTCGGTACATCCACAAACCAAGAATAGGAAAACAATGACGATTTCTATTAGTGAATCTTTTGGTCGCGTAAGCGACCTTGAGTACGAACTCAAGAATAAGCACAAAAAGTGGCTAATCTTAGGTACTAAGCAACAAGTAATTAATGAGTGTTACGAGCTTGAATCTGACTCAAATGAGCTTAATTTTGGGCTTGGTTTGGCAATTTCAAGTATGCTTGAAAAGCCTAAGTTGCTACTTGTCGAAAATCAACAAACCCTTTATGTAGGCTTTGATTCTTATCTTGCGGCGGTTCCTATTGTCCAACAATCTTCAACGATTAAAAGCTACGTGTCATGGCTAAGTGGAGATTTTTTTGATATGGCCCTATTAAAAAATGGGAACCTCTGCGTCGTTTATGAAATAGGCGCATTGCTTGTCAAGAAAGACTTAACAGAGATATGGCATGTTCCCACAGACATTATTTCAGATTGGGTAATTAATGATGAACAAGGGATACTTTCATTGACCGAAATGGATACAGGGAAAGTTATAAATATTTCAACCTCGACAGGTGCTATTTTGCCAGCTTGAGTAACGCTGGAGCAAGAAAATGAATACTAGAGAAAGTTCACTTTTAAAAACAGTTATTTCTAAACGCAATCTTGAGCACTCTTACCTGCTTGCACAAGCTCTATGATTTGTTGACGAAATGCCGGTGGATACGGCGCTTTGCTTTGACGCATTACAGACTCCTTTTAGGTAGTTTAAAAGTGTCCGTCAAAGGTCGTCAACACCAATCAACGCAATCTCAACAAGCTGAAAAATGGGAGCCAAACGCCGAGGAAATGGCCGAAATCCACGCCCGTGATATGCCAGAAGTCAACGACGAATTAGCGCTAAAACCACATGCTCGTCGTGAGCGCACCTCGACCAACATAGAGTAAATATCAGCAAGCGCATTTAAGGCCCCCAACTATAGCCAATGACAACTGAAAGATACCGTCTTTCAAGTCAAGCTGCGTATTTCATCCTATCGTGACCGGTCATTTCAGATTTATCGTGACCGCTGATTACAGAATTATCGTGACCGATTTTGGATAAAATTTTTGAAATCGGCAAGCTAGAAATGATCGGCGATTTGATAAGACTGTAGGCAAGTCGTGACCGATTTGGAGTAGAAGCCCTGTTGGATGCTAATCGTAGAAAACCTAATCTCAAAAATCGTGTTGAAGAAGCCACTGAAATAGCCGTGGCTGAGTCCGCTCTGGACCAACCCGCTTTTGGGCAAATCCGAGTATCGCACGAGCTGCGTAAGCGCGGTATTTTTGTTTCTCCATCTGGTGTTCGGTCTATTTGGCTGCGCCGCGACTTAGAATCGTTTAAAAAGCGCTTGCTCGCACTGGAGCAGCACATTGCTAAAACAGGTGATGTTTTAATAGAATAAGTCTGAAGAGTTGTATTTAAAATAGAGACTGTCAAACAGCGACCAAAATATGCTGACTCATCGTTATTAAAATTTTTCACCCTATTCAATTCAAGTCAACATATAGAGCGTTAATCCAAACTGAAAACTTGTCTTGAGCGACGTCCAGATTAAGAGAGTGCCAATACTTTCTTTGTTGTGGAATCCAAGCAATCCATATCCCGCTGCTGCGAACCCGTGAACAAATCAGCAGGTACGTGCCACGACATGCGCATTTTTCAATCTGCTACATCAAGTCGCCTGCGCGTGGCGAGCAGGAATCGACACATTCAGGTAGTCGTCAGTCAATACAAACTCGGCATCCTTGCCTGCGTAATCCTTTGTCAAAGGAACAATCTTGCGACGCACACCCATTCCGCGAGCATCAACGTAGCCATAGTCGCGCATGATCTCCACAATGATCGGATTGCGTGGCGACCGCTGTCCAGCCAACATTTTCTCAATGGTCATCGAATTTTGTAACGCGCCGGGGCTGGTCACTTCAAGGAGATTCAAGTAGTTGACTACCTCAACTTCTACCGGGCGGGTCCAATCGCGGTGAACAAGTGCATTAAGTAGCGCTTCACGGATTGCATCGAAGGGGTAGCGGTAACTTGATTCTCGGCGCAGCCCTTCGTTAATCTCGCTGGCCTCTTCGGAGATAAACGGGCGCATTCGATCAATCAGGCGTTCCAGCAGCCCATCTTCCACAATGTTACGTCCCGCCCCTGGCCTGCCCTCCCACAGGGCAACCAAAGGACCATCAAGCACGGTGTCATCCTGCGCTTGGTAATCCTTCATATCGCCCGCAAAAAACATCCACCGAACCCCTGCGTAGCGCAGACAACGGCGCGGGCTGCGCCCAAAAAGTACCAAGCCGGCAATTGTGCATGCAGCAGGGCCGTCAGGGCGGCCAACCATGAAGCCCAAGCCGGTCAACCGCTGCTCCCATTCTTCGGCAGATTGCGGTGCCATCTGATCGCCTGCGAGATTGACCAGGTAATCACTAAGGCGCGCCTGATCCAGATCATCCAGGTTGCTGCCGGATACAGGCAAAACCTCGGCATGCAGCATCCCGCAACTTTCAAACAACCGAGCTTGCTGCTCCCTGGTCGCCAGGCGCGATGTGCTGCCAACGCGAACGTAAATTTCCTCGCGATTGTTGTTGCGCACTACATAGGGCTTGGCGATACCCTGAGTAAGCGAAATGACTGCCACGCGTTTAGCATCTTCAAACAACACCTCTTCGTAGAACGGCATGGCCAGCGGATGCACATATCGGCCAAATACCGTATCCATCACCCACGTTTCCAGGTCAGCACGCTGAATGCCGCTGATGGTGCCATCATCCTCTACACCCAGAAGCAATTTACCGCCCTGAAAATTAAGCAGCGCAACAATCTCTTTCGCCAGTTGCTCTGGACGCAGATCATCTCGTTTGAACTCTACCCCAGTTTTCGCCGTTGGCGATGATTTCCAGTAATTCAGATTTCAACATAAGCCATCACCTCAAAACTCGTATTTTTCTTTGCGTTGGATAAACGCATCTCGCCCACCTTCGAGGATGTTAGCCACCTGATCGCGAATGACGGGTACATCAATCGAACCCTGGGCATCAAAGCTCAATGACCCGTGATTTTCAACTGCCGTGAATACACCGATCCACTCGGCGTCACCAAATACCGGAATATTGGCATTGTGTGTGGCGAATAAAAATTGACGACCGGTTTTCGCCGCGCGCAGTTCGTGGACGATATGCTCGGCAATAAAAGCGTTGTCCAGATTGTCTTCGGGCTGATCCATGATGAGCGGATCGACATTTTCCAATAACAGCATGTGCAAGATTGCGGTACATTGCTGACCAGTCGATAGCTTGTTCAGTGGCCGGAAATTAACCGCCGTCTGTCCATGCGACACATTCAGAAAGATGTCTATCCGGTGATCAAGTTCTAGCGCATCCAGTTCCATCAGACGAGACGCGGGTAGTCTCGTCAAAGCATCCGCGACCAAAGGCGTTAGCCCCCAATGGGCTTGAAGCTCTGCTGAGCCGCTGCGGATAGCTTGCGCCAATGCCGATGGGCTAATAGCATCCCACTCATCGATCCAAGACAATCGTTTTTCCCCTACGCCATCAAGTTTGCTATCTAGTAGAAAAATCTTCAGGGGTGTTCGATCTGCCTCGGCCACTACGTCTACTTTCAATTTTCCGTCCAGGCGGCGATTCAGCTTCTTGGCCGCACTCTGTAAGCTCTTAGTACGCTGATCGCGAAGATCAGACAGCTCCGCGAGTAGATTTCGACGCTCCTGCTGTTGGGACTCAAGCAGTTTATCGTGATTGGCCACGCGAGTTTCAAGCGGCTTGATACGCTCGATGTCCTGTAACAGCCGCTGATAAGCCGTTCCTACTTCCTGGCCGCTTTTCCCCGCTGTCGTCGGAAGGCTGCGCAAAGCTTTTTCCAACTCTGCTTCACCTTGCGCAATTGACTGCTGCCATAAGGCAAGTTGCGCCGTTAATTGCTGCTCACCGATTGCCAATTCAGATGTCAATTCAGTGAAGCGGCGTTCAAAATTCTGGCGCAGTTTATCCAGAATTGCCCGCGCCGGACTGAGCAACGCAGCATTTGGCAACCCTTCCAAAACTTTGTCGCTGATGAAAGTCAGGCCGGGCAAATTGTCGCAAAGGCTCGCCACGCGATCCTTCAAGTGCCGGATTTCTTCTTGGGTGCGCTCGACAATTTGACGTTCTCGCGCAAACAGCGGGGTCTTGGCAAGTTTCTCCTGAGTCCCCAGTGCTTGGAAGCCTTGAAGTTGCTCAACCAGTTTGGGCAAGCGTCCAATATGGGCCTTCAGATCATCAACCTCTCCCAACGTCTTGACCAGTTTTTGCTGGTTTTCTTGCAAGCGCTTCTTCAGAGTGGCGTTGTGCTGCGCGTAATCGCCATCATTAGGTAAAAAGCGATCCAGCAACTGAATCCTACTCTGCTCGTCTTGCGCCAGCTCGTAGATTTCATTCTGGCCGTAAATGTCGATCCCCGGCAATAGATCACGTGGTTGTAAGGTCGAGACATTGCTGCTCCCGTCAGACACGACTTCACGCACGATGGGCATTTTGCCAGCAGCGCCTGGTTATAATCGGCCTCACTCATGCCGTGCTCGCTGCCCCGGTAGGCACTGTTGTAGCCAACCAGGCACCTGCAAGGCGCAACGCCAGAAGCGGGCATACGTGTATTGATCGCTCATTTCCTTCTCCCCGCTAAGCTGCCGTAAGTGGGTGTCAATATGGGATACATCATCAGCTCGCCAGTTTCTCAAGCGCGCTCACCACCCCAAGCTGCACTCGATCGCCGCTGCCAGTCTTCTTTGTTTCAGCCGCCAAGTAGAGCGTCGTGTCATTGCTGTACAAAATGGATATCTTTTGAGAAAAAAGCCCGCAGCAATGCGAGCTTAAATGGTTTCTCGTGACTTCTAGGTATTAACTGTCACTGAGTGGCTAGGTCACTCCCACTCAATGGTCGCCGGCGGCTTACCCGAAATATCATAAACCACACGATTCACGCCACGCACTTCATTAATGATCCGGTTTGAGATCTGGCCCAATAATTCATGCGGCAGGTGCGCCCAATGTGCGGTCATAAAGTCTTGCGTTTGCACCGCGCGCAGCGCCACAACATATTCATAAGTACGCGCATCCCCCATTACACCAACGCTTTTAACCGGCAGAAAAACCGCAAACGCCTGACTGGTGAGTTCATACCATGACTTGCCTGTGTGTGGATCGATCGTATTGCGCAATGCATCAATAAAAATTGCATCGGCCTGCGCCAGCAAAGCAGCATATTCGCGTTTAACTTCACCTAAAATCCGCACGCCTAACCCTGGACCCGGGAATGGATGACGATACACCATTGATGCCGGCAAGCCCAGTGCAATGCCTAATTCGCGCACTTCATCTTTGAACAATTCACGTAAAGGCTCAAGCAACTTTAAATGCAAGGTTTCGGGTAATCCCCCTACATTATGATGGCTTTTGATTTTAGCTGCGCCAGGCTTGTTGCTCCCTGCCGATTCAATCACATCTGGATAAATCGTACCTTGCGCAAGCCATTTTGCATCAACCAACTGCTGCGCTTCGTGCTGGAATATTTCAACAAACTCCGCGCCGATAATTTTACGTTTTTGCTCAGGATCAGTTACGCCGGCCAGCTTCTGCAGAAAAGTTTCGCTTGCATTGACATGGATAACATTTACCCCCAGATGACTCGCAAAGGTCTCCATGACCTGCTCTGCTTCATTCAGCCGCAGTAGGCCATGATCAACGAATACGCACGTCAGTTGCGCGCCAATTGCCTTATGCAGTAAAGCTGCCGCCACCGAGGAATCTACCCCGCCAGAAATGGCTAAAATCACCCGCTCGCGACCGACCTGCCGACGAATCCATTGTATGGCTTCTCCGACATAATCACCCATAATCCAATCTGCACACGCGCCACAGGCCTCACGCACAAAACGCGTAAGAAGCGCTTTGCCCTGCGGGGTATGGGTCACTTCTGGATGAAACTGAACCCCATAAAAACGCTTAGCATCATCTGCCATAGCCGCAATCGGACAGGCATCCGTCGACGCAATCAGCGTAAACCCGGGCGGCATGGCGTTCACTTTATCACCATGACTCATCCATACTTTAAGTACGCCTTGGCCCGCATCCGTATGAAAATCTTCCAGCCCGTGCAAAAGTTTGGCATGACTATGCGCTAGAATTTCTGCATAACCAAATTCTCCTACATGACCGTGCTCGACCTTACCGCCAAGCTGCTCAGCCATCGTCTGCATACCGTAGCAAATACCCAACACAGGCACGCCCAGCTCAAACACAATCTGCGGCGCACGCGGCGTATCCGCTCCGGTCACTGAGTTTGGACCGCCCGATAAAATAATGCCTTTGGGTGCAAAATCCCGAATAAAAGCAGGTTCCACATCACAAGGATGAATTTCCGCATATACATGAGCTTCACGCACGCGGCGCGCGATAAGCTGAGTAAACTGCGAACCAAAATCGAGAATTAAAATTTTGTCATGCATGTGCATTTATTCCACTTGATAGTTCGGCGCTTCTTTCATAATCTGCACATCATGCACATGCGACTCACGAATACCTGCCGAAGTAATTTCAACAAAATTAGCCTGTGCGTGCATCTCTTCGATGGTGCGACAACCACAATACCCCATGCTTGCGCGCACGCCACCCACAAGCTGAAATAAAATGGCGCTAACGCTCCCTTTATATGCAACACGGCCCTCAATGCCTTCTGGCACCAGTTTATCGATATTCGCCGAATTATCTTGGAAATAACGATCGGCAGCGCCATCTTTCATGGCACCCACTGAGCCCATCCCGCGATAAGATTTATAAGAGCGGCCTTGATATAGAAACACCTCACCCGGCGCTTCTTCAGTACCCGCCAACATGCCTCCCATCATCACGCTATGCGCGCCCGCAGCTAACGCCTTAGAAACATCCCCTGAATAACGCACGCCACCATCTGCAATCACGGGCACCCCAGTCCCGGCAAGCGCGGCAGACACATTGGCGATTGCCGAAATTTGCGGCACTCCAACGCCTGCCACAATCCGAGTCGTACAAATTGAGCCTGGGCCAATCCCTACTTTTACACCGTCTGCGCCATATTCAACCAAAGCGCGGGCTGCGTCAGCCGTAGCAATATTGCCCCCCACCACTTCAATCTGCGGAAAATGCTGTTTAACCCAGCGCACGCGCTCAAGTACGCCTTGGCTATGGCCATGAGCCGTATCCACTACCAGCACATCAACCCCGGCTTGCACCAGTAATTCAATACGCTCATCATTTTCTGGGCCGACCCCAACGGCAGCGCCAACCCGCAGTTTGCCCTGCTCATCCTTACAGGCATCCGGATGTTCCGTCGCTTTTAAAATATCTTTAACGGTCATTAGACCGCGCAATTCGAACGTCTGATTCACCACTAACACTCGTTCAAGGCGATGGTGATGCATCAACTCTTTAGCTTGCGCAAGGGGCGTGCCTTCCGGCACTGTAATCAAACGCTCAAGCGGCGTCATAATGGCGCGTACAGGCTCATCTAAGCGAGTTTCAAAACGCAGATCGCGATTGGTCACAATACCAATCAGTTTCATGCCTTCAACCACCGGAAAACCCGAAATGCCGTGCTGCCGTGACAGCGCGATCACCTCACGCACTTTGAGATGAGGCGGTACTGTAATTGGATCGCGCACAATGCCAGACTCAAAGCGTTTAACTTTCGCTACTTCACGGGCTTGCTCAGCCGCTAACAAATTTTTATGAATGATACCAATCCCACCAAGCTGAGCCATTGCAATCGCAAGCCGGCCTTCGGTCACCGTGTCCATAGCTGCAGACACCAGCGGCATATTTAACGTGATACGGCGGGTAAATTGGGTTTTAAGAGAGGTTTCTCGCGGCAAAACATTGGAAAACGCAGGCACGAGTAATACATCATCAAAGGTCAAGGCTTTCTGAAGAAGGCGCATAACATATCCTAGAGGCGCAAAAACGGATTATACGCGCAGCAACGCTTACCTAGCAATTACGCCCAATCATTTTTCTGTTTCAGGCGCGCCATCTACGGCCTTCAGGGTGCCCCCTGCGCGCCTTTTCTGCGCGCCGTTGCCGTGCTAGTTTGGGATCCACTTTTAAAGGACGGTAAATTTCAACTCGATCATGCGCCGCCAATACGGTCTCTAATGATTCAATTTTCCCCCAGATCCCAACCGCTTGCTGAGTTAAATCCAGTTCTGGATGGACCTGCGCAATACCCGATGCAGCAATCGCTTGGCGCACCGTTGCGCCGACTGGCAAGATCACCTTCAGCACCGTCTGACATTCAGGCAAGGCATAGCAAATTTCGATTTCAAGCTGGGAGACCATACTTAATTTGTGCACGCTTTACAAAAGATTCAACAAAAGAATTCGCAATATGATGGAACACTGGCCCAATCAATTTACCTAAGATCATACTTGCAAATTCATAATGCAATGAAAATTCGACCTTACAGGCATCCGCGCGGAGCGGCGTAAAACACCAGTAACCCGTGAATTTTTTAAATGGGCCATCGGCAAACACCATATCGATGCGCGTCGGCCGCTGTTGTGTATTACGCGTTGCAAAATGCAACTTGATCCCTTTAAAGTTGATATCAATCCTTGCTTTCATCCCGCGTTCGCTTTGCTCAAAGAGCTCAACCCCAGCACACCACGGCAAGAAATTTGGATAATCAGCAACCTCATTAACAAGGTCAAACATCTGTTCGGCCGCATAGCGCACCAAAACGGTTTTTTGAACATCCGGCATAAAAGTTTACTTAAAAAAATGCGCAGTCTGCGCAAATCAGCCAGCACAAGGTAAGCGGCTTTGTTAGAATGGTTATTTTAGCCGAAGCACGTTCCCTCTCATCATGAGTATCAGCAACAATAAAAAAGTACTCTTCGATTATTTCATTGAAGAGCGTTACGAAACCGGCCTTGTACTCGAAGGCTGGGAGGTAAAGGCTATCCGCGCTGGCCGCTCTCAGATCAAAGAAGGCTATGTCGTAATCCGCAATGCTGAACTCTTTCTAATCGGCGCACATATTAGCCCACTTTTAAGCGCTTCGACCCATATTCGGCCAGATCCCGTGCGCACTCGAAAATTGCTCATGCATAGAGCACAAATCAAACGGCTGATCGGTAAAGTCGAACAACGGGGTTATACGCTCGTGCCATTAGATTTGCATTACACGAAGGGGCGGGTTAAATGTGAAATTGGTTTAGCCAAAGGCAAGAAGATGCATGATAAACGGGAAACGGAGAAAAAGCGGGATTGGGAGCGGGAGAAAGCCAGGTTGATGCGTAGGGCTGGGTGAAAAAGCGACCTATTGGCAAAGCCGCTATGGAACTCTGCGACAGTGCTCAGAAAAAATATCAAAAAAGGTTATGAAGGGAGTATGAGCCCATTGCGCATTCTTTTTGCGCACACTGAAACCACGTCAAATTGAGGAATCGGTGATTTAATCCGAGACAGCCGCGGGGAGCAAATGCAGGTTAAAGGATCCACTCTATGCGCTTTACCCGATACACGGTTACACGAACGAGCCATGTAGAATTTGTAGCGGCTAAAGAAACCAAACCCGCTCATTGACTTGCCACCCAGAGGGCGTTGGGGGAGCCGTCGAAGCAAGAGTTCTGTACGATCAGATCAGAAACTAATACACCTTAGCAAAACAACTGGATCGGACAATACCGACAACCGATCCAGTTTTAATGGTAATAAAGCCAGCGTCCGTCAGATCACGAGCCAGGTTGTTGCGCCCGCGCCGCCGCCCTTTTTTCGGCCTTAGTACGCTTGGGGGATGATGATGTTCCTTCTGATGTTCCTTCAGTAGTCTCAGCCTCTCTCTGAGCTTGAGCATCTCTCTGAGCTTGAGCATCTCTCTGAGCTTGAGCATCTCTCTGAGCTTGAGCATCCCTCTGAGCTTGAGCATCCCTCTGAGCTTGAGCCTCTCTCTGAGCTTGAGCCTCTCTCTGAGCTTGAGCCTCTCTCTGAGCTTGAGCCTCTCTCTGAGCTTGAGCATCCCCCTGAGCTTGAGTATCCCCCTGAGCTTGAGTATCCCCCTGAGCTTGAGCATTCCGAGCAGCCATCTCAGCAAAAAAATCACGCCAAAGCTGTTGTCTCTTAGCACTATACTCATTAATAAGCTTAAGCTTCATTAACTCAGTCTGAACATCAATACTCTTAGCAGAAACAAACTCCTTCGGAATTTGCGTCGCGTATATACCTGGATGTGGCGCATCGATTATCACCAAGCAATCTTTTTGGGGGCCCCAAACGAAATATAAGTCTTCTTCCGATAGCTGGCGTACCGCTGTCTGGCCCTCTACTTGTACTACAAAATTCAATATACCATCTCGAATCAATTCCAACAGTACTTCTTCTGAGCCGATTCCACTCGGAAGATACACAGCTAATTTAGGTTGACGTGCCTGGCTGTTATAATCTATCCCGCTTAACTGTTTAATTTCAAACTGAAAAAGTCCATCTGCTCGACTTTCAGACGTCAAAGAAGCAAAATTTTCTGCATCCAATGCATCTGATTCTGTATAAATTAGCATGGAACGCATTCCATATAGCGCGGCATCACTTTCATATTCATGCCGATTAAGAATCTTAACCTCACCATCTTTAGAATATGTGCCACTTTGGTCATTTTGTAACCACTCTACAGTTCGGCCATCCTTAAGGGTAAAGGAATATTTTTGATTGATTTCTGCCTGCATAACACTTTGTGGTTGAGAATCGTTACTATCATTCCCACCGCCACCGCCACCGCATCCGCCGATCCAGCCCATCGCTAACAAACTTATCAAAACTCGTTTTTTCATGTTCTCTTCCGTAAAATTCAAGTACCAATCTTTATAAAACAATCGTGTCGGTCAGTCAGACATTAATAAATACCTACTATCAGCGCAAAAAACCAGTGGTTTATCACTCCCACAATCAATTTCTATTGATCATAGAGTAGTAGCACTAAATTTACAATCAATTACGCTTCTATTATTATGAATCTTGTAAAAAAACAACTATAGGCCTGCTCTCACTTTCCCTGCTTAAAGATCGACAACGCTGCCCCAATCATTGTACTTACTTCGCTCAAATTCGCTGGCACAATCAACGTATTGCCGGTCTTAGCCAGATTACCAAAGGCACTCACATATTGCTCCGCAACTTTCAAATTGACCGCCTCGGTACCGCCAGCCGATTGAATTGCATGGCCCACTTTTGCAATTGCTTGCGCATTTGCTTCGGCTACGGAGAGAATCGCCGATGCCTGCCCTTGCGCTTGGTTAATTGCAGCTTGTTTTTCACCTTCCGATTTTTGAATCGCGGCTTCGCGTGCACCAGTGGCTAGGTTAATTTGCTCTTGCCGTTTGCCTTCAGAGGCGGCAATCAATGCGCGTTTCTCACGCTCAGCCGTGATTTGCGATTGCATTGCATGTAATATTTCTTTAGGTGGCGTGAGATCTTTGATTTCATAACGCAATACTTTAACGCCCCAATTGGCCGCTGCTTCGTCTAAGGCTTCAACGATGCCGTGGTTGATGAGTGCGCGCTCTTCAAAAGTTTTATCGAGTTCGAGCTTGCCAATCACCGAGCGTAATGTGGTTTGCGCAAGTTGCGTGATGGCGAGGATATAGTTGCTTGAGCCATAAGAAGCTTTCATCGGGTCAGTGACCTGAAAATATAGAACGCCATCTACTTGCAATTGCGTGTTATCCCGCGTGATGCAAATCTGACTAGGCACATCGAGCGGAATTTCTTTTAAGATATGCCGATAGGCAACCCGATCAATAAAAGGGAGCACAATGTTCGCGCCTGGCGTTAGCGTTGCATGATAGCGGCCAAGCCGCTCCAGCACCCAAGCATGTTGTTGGGGCACAATTTTCACGGATTGCGCTGCAATTACAATCGCGATGATAAATATAATAAGCGCGAGGAAGCTGGTATCGACTAACATCATTTCTCCTTACAAATAAACCTGATGATTAACTACGTTTGGCCACAACAATCAAAAGATTGCCGCGCATTTCTTTAATTTCATACCATTCACCAGCTATATTCTCACCTGCTGCCAGTTCAACATCCCATTGCGCACCACGATACAATGCGCGCGCGCGGCGCCCTTGCCAAGCCTCAACTTGCAAGAATGCCCCTAGATCGAGGTTGTTACTGGGATTATTGAGCGCGTTGCGCCCTCTCGCCGCAGCGAGACGGGAACGGCGTAACAGTAGCAATGCGCTCAGCGCGACTGCAGCTGCCATGGCGAGCTGCTCGGTGACCGAAAATCCGAGTAAGGTCATCACGCCGCCGGCCAGACAACCCAGCGCAACCATTAATAGGTAAAAGGTGCCCGTGAGCAACTCGGCAATGACGAGCCCCCCGGCTAAAAGCCACCAGATCAGGCTTGCTTGCATCATAAAAGCTCCTTGATTAAGCTAAAAAGCGTAGGCACCTTTAAACCCTTTAATTCGTTTTCGCGAGCGCACGCCAAGTCTCGATGACTGTATCAGGATTGAGCGATAGTGACATGATGCCAGCGTCCATCAGCCATTGCGCAAAATCCAAATGATCAGATGGCCCTTGCCCGCAAATACCGACATATTTGTTTTGCCGTTTACATTCATCAATCACGCGGCTTAGCATAAACTGTAGAGCCAAGTCGCGCTCATCAAAATCTTGCGCCAGCAATGGCATGCCAGAATCTCGGTCCAGTCCAAGCGTGAGCTGGGTCAAGTCGTTTGAGCCAATTGAAAAACCGTCGAAATATTGCAAAAATTCAGCCGCCAAAATCGCATTCGATGGAACTTCGCACATCATAATTAGGCGTAGGCCATGCGCACCGCGTTTTAGGCCAAATTGCGCCAGCAGCGCCACCACACGCTCGGCCTGCGCCAGCGTACGCACAAAGGGTACCATGATCTCAACATTCGTCAGGCCCATTTCTTCACGCACGCGCTTAAGCGCAATACATTCCATCTCAAAAGCGGGGGCAAACGCATCAGAAATATAGCGCGCCGCACCACGGAAACCTAACATTGGGTTTTCTTCGTCAGGTTCATAGCGTGAACCGCCAATCAACTTTTTATATTCATTTGACTTAAAATCAGACAACCGCACGATAACCGGCTTTGGATAAAAAGCAGCGGCAATCGTGGCGATCCCTTCCGTCAATTTTTCTACATAGAATGCGCGTGGCGAAGCATAACCGCGAGCGATGCTTTCCACCGCTTTTTTGAGATCCGGTGCAACATTAGGATAATCCAGCACGGCTTTTGGATGCACGCCAATATTATTATTGATAATGAATTCGAGCCGCGCCAGGCCCACTCCCGCATTTGGCAATTGGCAAAAGTCAAAGGCCAGTTGTGGACTACCAACGTTCATCATGATCTTCACAGGCAAAGCAGGTAAATCACCCCGCTCAATTTCAGTGACTTCCATTTCAAGCAAGCCATCATAGATTTTGCCTTCATCACCTTCAGCACATGAAACGGTGACAAGCGCGCCATCTCGTAATAGGTCCGTAACCTCGCCACAGCCAACCACCGCAGGCACGCCTAATTCGCGTGCAATAATGGCGGCATGGCAAGTGCGCCCGCCTCGATTGGTGACAATAGCGGCAGCGCGTTTCATTACCGGCTCCCAATTCGGGTCTGTCATATCGGCGACCAGCACATCGCCAGGTTGTACGCGTTCAATCTCGCTCATATCGCGGATCACGCGCACTGGACCTGCGCCGATTTTTTGACCGATGGCTCGGCCTGTAGCCAATACTGGGGCAACATTTTTAAGTTTAAAACGTTGCTCACGTTTGCCATCAGCTTGACTCTTGACTGTTTCAGGCCGCGCTTGCAAGATATAGAGCTTGCCATCACATCCATCTTTGCCCCATTCAATATCCATCGGGCGGCCATAGTGCTGCTCAATAATCACTGCGTATTTGGCAAGCTGGATCACATCTTCATCGGTAATCGAATAGCAATTACGTTGCGTGACTTCTACATCCACTGTTTTGACCCGCTCCGCATCATCGGGGGGTGCGAATTCCATTTTGAGCAATTTTGAGCCAAGCGTACGGCGAATAATTGGGTCATGGCCGCTCGCTAACGTTGGCTTGAAGACGTAAAATTCATCAGGGTTCACCGCACCTTGCACTACGGTTTCTCCCAAGCCATAGCTTGAGGTGATAAATACAACGTCCTTAAAACCGGACTCGGTATCTAGCGTAAACATCACGCCAGCAGCGCCTACATCTGAGCGCACCATACGCTGGACTCCTGCCGATAAGGCAACCTCTGCGTGTGCGAACCCTTTATGCACGCGATATGAAATCGCGCGATCATTGTAGAGTGAAGCAAAAACATGTTTGATACGGTCCAGAATTGACTCGATGCCAACTACATTAAGGTAGGTTTCTTGCTGACCGGCAAACGAAGCATCTGGCAGATCTTCAGCCGTTGCTGAGGAACGCACAGCAAATGACAGTTCCGCCGCGTCTTTTTGCAGCACCTCAAAATGTTCTCGAATTTCGGCAACTAATCTGGCTGGCAACGGCGCGTCGATAATCCACTGGCGAATTTCACATCCAGCTACGGCGAGCGCTTTGACATCCTCTGTATCTAGATTTTGTAACCGCTGCGCAATGCGTGTGCCCAGATTATTGAGCTGTAGAAAATCACGAAATGCGTGCGCGGTTGTCGCAAAACCAGCCGGCACACTCACGCCAGCAAGTGTAAGCTGACTAATCATTTCACCCAATGATGCATTTTTACCACCGACGATCTCAACATCCGTCATGCGCAATTGCTTAAACGGCATCACGTAAGCATTGCTATCCACTGCCCTATTCATCACAGTCCCTAAAATGTAAAAAAGCTTTATTGACGCTCAAAAACCGCTATTCTACCGTGCTATGCGTGATCGCCCAACGGGCAATAACACAGCCTGTCCTATCTATGCTCTAAATTGACTGCAATACAACACACTATGCCACCTACTGCATTTATTGTTTCTGACGGAACCGGTATTACTGCCGAAACCTTTGCACACTCAATTCTTTCACAATTTGATTTGAAATTTCGTTTAGTGCGCGTACCTTTTGTTGACTCGCCGGATAAGGCTTATGCCGCGCTGAATCAGATCAACCACGCCGCTGAGCTGAGTGGCCGCCGGCCGATTGTTTTTACCACGTTAGTCAATGGCGAATCAAATGAGATTGTGAAACGCTCAAACGCCCTTGTGCTGGATATGTTCCAAACTTTTATCGAGCCGCTAGAGCACGAACTTAAAATTAAATCCAGCCATGCGATGGGACGCGGGCACCAAGCCGCAGATACCGAGGCTTATAAAAACCGGATTGAGGCGATCAATTTTTCTCTCACCCACGATGATGGCCAGTCCCACGTTAACCTTGAGGACGCCGAGGTTATTTTAGTAGGCGTCTCGCGCAGCGGGAAAACGCCAACTACACTCTATTTAGCCATGCAATACGGCGTAAAAGCAGCCAATTATCCGCTGATTCCAGAAGATTTTGAGCGCAGCAAACTGCCGACGCCCCTGCTCCCTCATAAGTCGAAAATTTTTGGCTTATCAATCGAAGCTAACCGGCTTGCGGAAATCCGCAATGAGCGGCGTCCTGGCAGTAAATATGCATCGCTTGAAAATTGCCGCTATGAAATCAATGAGGCCCAAGCGTTGATGCGCCGCGAAAATATTAAGTGGCTTTCTTCTACGCATAAATCAATCGAAGAAATCGCTGCGACTATTTTGCAGGAAATTAGGCTTGATAAACCATCGTATTAAATATTAAAGTCGTGCTCAATCACAGCATAAAGATAGCCAGGCGCGCCAGCAATATTTAAGGCATAGACAATATCTGTCTGCACAACATTTAAAACTGTGCTCGCAATTAAGCGTTGCGCTGCCGACGCTGCTCAAATAAACACACCGCGGCAGCCGCTGCAACATTGATTGACTCGATCTCCCCCACTTGCGGGATCGTTACGCAGTATCTAGCGTGTTCACGCCATACCGCGGAAACGCCTGCACCTTCGTTACCCCAAATCCAGGCGCAAGGCTTGGTTAGGTCTTGCTCGTAAATTGAAGCTGGGCTGTGCGAATCCGTGACGATTAACGGTATCGCAAAATGCGGCATGAGTTTTTCGATTTCAATTTCTGTAAAAATGTGCAGGAAAAAATGCGCGCCCATTCCCGCGCGCAATACTTTAGGAGACCAGGCATAAGCTGTACCTGGAGCACAGAAAATATATCGAACGCCAGCCGCCGCGGCGCTACGCAAGATAGAACCCACATTCCCCGCATCTTGCACGCCATCGAGAATCAAGCAATCCTGAGTCAGGTGTAACGGCAATTCTGGGGCTGGAATATCGATTAGAAAGATGACGTTGCCACACTGCGCCGCGCGCGCAAGGGTCGACAATTGCGCAAACAAGGTATCTGCTAGCACGACGATCCGCGCTGGGTCAATGCGCGCCATAATAGGCTGCAGAGGGTGCGCAGATAATGCACTCGCGGCGATCATACAGGCCCGCGGCTGCCCTAGCGTATCAAGGTAGGTAGTGGCTAAATGTAGCCCTTCAGCCAGCGCCTGGCCGGCGCGGCGATCACGGCGGACCGTGCCAGCAAGTTGCTTGAGTCGCTTAAAAAAAGGGTTATCGCGGGCTGTGATGGTTTTCATGCTTTATGGGTGCGTGCCACACCCTGCATGAGCGCTTTGCGCACTGGCGCAAACGAGCGGCGATGGTGGTGACATGGGCCATACTGCTTAAGGGCGGCAAGATGTTGCGCTGTGCCATATCCGGCATGAGCCGCAAAACCATATTCGGGATGCAGCGCATGCAATTCAAGCAGCATTCGATCACGGGTTACTTTGGCCAGAATAGAAGCGGCCGAAATCTCCGGCAGCAATGCATCCCCACGCACAATCGCTTCCGCTTGCATCTTTAAAGTTGGGCAACGATTACCATCAATCTTGGCGAGACTTGGCGTGATGGGTAGGGTTTCAACTGCGCGCTGCATTGCCAGCATGGTGGCGTACAAAATATTTAAACGGTCGATTTCTTCAACCGAAGCCGACGCGATACTAAAAGCGAGCGCGCGTTCACAGATTAATTCAAACAACACTGCGCGCTTTTTTGCACTGAGGGTTTTTGAATCAGCGAGCCCTTCAATCGGCCGTTTTGCATCAAGTATCACAGCGGCGGCCACTACCGGGCCGGCTAACGGGCCCCGGCCCGCTTCGTCAACACCGCAGATGAGCCGGCTTGGAGCATCTAGCGACCCGTCACAATGAGTTAGCATATTAAGATTATGGGCTTTAAGCAACTCACGAGCGACGCTGTCCGCCGCGTGAGGTTTCAATGAACTCAGCAATCGCGTCAGCCGCAACCACCGCTGAATCACACTTTAAGGTGTGGTGCATCTGGGTAAAAATGTCGGTGAGCCTAGCTCGATTTGCCGGATCATTGAGTTGATCCATCATGGCACGCGCGAGTGCCTCAGGCGTGGCATGATGTTGCAGAAGTTCAGGCACCACAAACCGGCCCGCGAGAATGTTAGGTAGCCCGACATAAGGCAGATAGCCTTGTCTTTTCATAATTTGGGCGGTGAGCCAAGGGACTTGATAAGAAATCACCATGGGCTTTTTGTACAGCGCGGCTTCTAAGGTGGCGGTGCCACTGGCAATCAACACAGCATCTGCAGCTTCTAATGCGCTATGTGAATCTCCCTCAAGCACCGTAATAGAAAGCTGTGGATGCGCGTCTAGCAGGGGTTGCAACTGGGCACGAATTGCGGCTGATGCGGCTGGCAAGATAAACCGTAGCCCAGGCTCAGAAGCTTGCATAAGCGCCATAGCCGCTAAAAAAGTCGGTGCGATCAGGGCGATTTCCGAGTGCCGGCTGCCCGGCAACACAGCTACGATCGGGCCTGCTTCAGATAAATTCAGACGGTGCCGAGCAGCGCTTGGGTTCGGCGTGAGCGGGATCACATCCGCTAACGGGTGACCCACATAGCGCGCAGTCACGCCTGCGCGCGCGTAAATTTCCGGCTCAAAGGGGAAGACGCACAGCATGAGATCTGTCGCCCGCTTAATTTTCTTGATGCGGGCACCGCGCCAGGCCCAAATCGAGGGGCTAATAAAATGCACGGTAGGAATGCCCGCGCGACGCAATTGTTCTTCAAGCCCAAGATTAAAATCCGGCGCATCAATGCCAACCAAGGCCGCAGGCGGCGCAGCAAATAGTTGGCGCTTCAAAGCACGGCGAATCCGCAGGATTTCAGGGATGCTGCGCAGAGCTTCAACATAACCACGCACCGCTAATTTCTCACTCGGCCAGCATGCGTCAAAGCCCGCCGCGATCATCTGCGGCCCGCCAATGCCAAAGTATCTATGTACTGCTGGCAAACGCGCTGCAAGCTGTTGGATAAGAGCCGCGGCGAGTAAATCTCCGGAAGCCTCACCCGCCACCATGGCTAAGCTGATGGGCGCAGGAGGCTGGTCAACTGGATGTATGCTGGACGCCATACGCTTAACGCACAATACCGCGCTGCGTACTAACGATAAAGGCTAATAACTCTTGCAAATAGGCATAGCCCTCGTCCGTTTGCGCCACTTCAGCGAGCTGGGTTTTTGCGTCTTCAAGAGAAAGACCGGCTTTGTATAGCGTTCGATAGGCAGCGCGCAGCGTGACAATTGCTGCATCGGTAAAGCCACGGCGGCGCAAGCCCTCAATATTAATGCCGTACGGCTTCGCCTTATCGCCCGCCGCTATGATAAACGGCGGTAAATCTTGGATGAGAACCGCAGCCCCTCCTAGCATTGAATATGCGCCAATGCGCACAAACTGGTGCACGCCAGCCATGCCGCCTAAGATCGCCCAATCGCCGACCTGCACATGCCCAGCGATTTGCGCATTGCTAGAGAAAATAGTATGGCTGCCAACGCTGCAATCATGGGCGATATGCACATAGGCCATGATCCAATTATGGTCGCCGATTTGTGTCACGCCACGATCTTGTACCGTGCCAGTATGAATTGTCGTGAACTCACGAATGGTATTGCTATTTCCAATTTCTAAACGCGTTGGCTCGCCCTTATACTTCATATCTTGGGGCGCGCCACCGAGTGCCGCATAATGGCCGATCTGGTTATTTTCGCCGAGCGTAGTATGGCCTTCAAGCACGCTATGAGAACCAATTTTTGTACCCGCGCCAATTTTAACGTGTGCGCCAATCACCGCATATGGGCCGATCTCGACGGTCTCGTCAAGCTGAGCACCCGGCTCAATGATTGCGCTACTGTGAATTTTTGTCATGCTGAATTGTTGTTTTGTTAAGCATTTGAGATTTAGGAATTATTTGCCGCGGGTTTAACCGTACACATTAAATTCGCTTCAGCCGCCACAACGCCATCCACCTCAGCACATGCGTTAAATTTCCAAATGCCCCGCAAATAACGCTCAAACTCTACCTTCAAAATCAATTGATCGCCCGGCTCGACTGGCCGTTTAAAACGCGCATTATCAATCCCGACAAAATAGTAAAGCGATTTAGCTGGGTCATATTCTTCTTCAGCAAAAGTTAAAAGCCCAGCCGTCTGCGCCAATGCTTCAAGGATTAATACCCCAGGCATGACCGGGCAAGCTGGAAAATGCCCCGTAAAATAGGGCTCATTGATGGATACATTTTTCAGCGCTTTAATGCGTTTATGCGGCTCAAGCTCTAAAACTCGATCGACCAGCAAAATCGGGTAACGATGCGGCAATAAAGTCAGGATCCGGTGGATATCGAGTTGAATGTTTTGGGTACTCATCAATTTCCTAAATAAAATGATTGGTCTCAGTCACGCTGATAGTTATTTATTTTGGCTAGTGAATAGCAATGCTTCAAGTTGCTTAAGACGCGCCTTCATTTTATCGAGATTACGCATCAAAGCAGCATTACGATTCCAAGCAGCATTTTCAATCGCGGGAAATGCGCTAGTATAAACGCCGGGCTTAGATAAAGATTTTGAAACGCCTGATTTGGCGGTCACAATGACTCGATCCGCTAATGTCAAATGGCCGGCGATACCCACTGCGCCGCCGATCATACAATGTTGGCCAATCACGGTACTGCCGGCAATGCCGGCACAAGCGGCAATCACGGTGTAAGCGCCAATCCGACAATTATGGGCAATTTGCACTAGGTTATCAATTTTCACACCGTGCTCAATCACCGTATCCGTCATTGCGCCACGGTCAATCGTGGTATTCGCGCCAATTTCAACATCTTCGCCCAGCACGACCGCACCAGTTTGTGGAATTTTGACCCATTCGCCCGTGCCACCATTAAAATCGGGGGCAAAACCAAAACCATCTGCGCCAATCACGGCACCCGCATGAATCCGCGCCCGCGCGCCAAGCGTACACCCATGATACACCGTAACCTGCGCAGACAAATGCGCGTCGTCGCCAAGCGTAACACCATGCCCAATATAGACATGTGCCTCTAGACGCACGCGCTCGCCAATCACTGCATTAGCCTCAATCACCACATGCGGCCCAATCGATGCCGTAGCCGCAATGCGCGCGCTAGGGTCAATCACGGCGCTGAGATGAACCCCGGGCGACACCGGTAATTGTTTCACTGCGGCAAAGCATTGCGCAACGCGCGCGAAATAGGCGTACGGATTAGGTGTGACAAGAAACGAGCACGCGCCACGGTTTTTAACTTTCAGTAAATCAGCGCGGGTAATCAATACAGCACCGGCTTGCGTTGTTTCAAGCTGAGCCAGGTATTTGGGATTAGCCAAAAAGCTGAGCTGCTGCGACTGCGCGCTCTCCAAGGGCGCCAAACCGCGAATGCAACAAGCGCCATCGCCCACAACTTCACCACCAAACTGCTGCGCAAGTTGCTCGAGAGTGAATATTTTGTTGTTGGAAGCCGGCTGCGCTTTCATTTCAGAGGCCGCTATTGGGTTTACTCAGCGCTTTGAGTACATCATCCGTAATATCAATGCGCGGATTAACGTAGACGGCTTCTTGTACAATCAAATCATAATTTCTTGCTTCAGAGATCTGCTTGATCACTTTATTGGCGCGCTCCAACACAGCAGCCAATTCTTCATTGCGGCGTTGATTAAGGTCCTCACTAAATTCACGTTGCTTGCGCTGAAAATCGGCATCTAGTTGCGTCAGCTCCAATTGCGCTCTTTTGCGCTCAGGATCGGATAGAGTGATGGCATTTTTATCCAGCTTATTAGACTTCGCTTTTAAAGTCTTGGCAAGAGTTTGCAGTTCTTGATCGCGCTTTGAGAATTCCTGCTTGAGCTTTTCTTGCGCCGCCTTAGCCAATGCGGATTCACGCAAAATACGATCTGAATTGACGGCCGCAATCCGCACTTCATGGGTCGGCACTTCCACAGGGCTTGCGTATACGCGGGCCGAACTCATGCACAAAAGAAATGCGAAGCAACACGCGTAATGCGATGTAGAGAGATTATTTAACACGGTACGCCTCTATATTGGGTTGTCTGCACAATTTTAATCGATACGTTTTCAGAAGGCCGTGCCAAGCTGAAATTGAAATTTTTGGTAGCTATCGCCAGGCTTTTTACTTAATGGGAAGCCCAAGCTAAATTTTAATGGGCCAACTGGCGAAATCCAGGCGAGCCCTACCCCATAGCCATAACGCAAGCTGCCCAAAGAAATCTGCTGATCTGGACCCCACACATTACCCCCGTCAATGAAAGTAAATAAACGTAGCGTACGATCATAGCCTGTTTTGGGTAACGGAAAAGTGAGCTCAATATTGCCAACTAACATTTTAGAGCCGCCAATTGCGTCGCTACTCTCGGTATCTTTAGGGCCCAATGAACTCGGCTCATAGCCGCGCACAGAGCCAATTCCACCCGCGTAGTAGTTTTTAAAGATCGGATACGGTTTGCCAGAAAGTCCGCGCCCATAACCCAACTGCCCATTTAAGCCCAGCACAAAACCACGCGCAAACGAGTAATAATATTGTTGCTGCAAATCGATTTTGTAATATTGAGTGTCACCTGCTGGCGTACCCAACTCGCCATTGGCTTGAGTGTAATAACCGCGGCTTGGTACTAAAGCGCTATCACGACTGTCGCGCGCCCAGCCAATCGTCAGGGGAACGTTATTCACCACCCGACCAAATTGATCAATGTAGTTCCGGTAAGCTTTGGGTGCAGTTTCATCTGCTTTCATTTGGTCTTGCTCAAAACCGGCACCGAGATAAACGGTATCAAATTCAGAAAACGGGATGCCAAATTTCAGATTACCGCCAATACTGATGATTCTGAAATTACTGGTACCTGACATCAGGTTTGAGCCGCCATATAGCAACGGCTGATAAGTCCGATAATAAGCCTCGGTAATCCGTTTAATGCCGTCTATCGTAAAATAAGGATCGACTTGCGTAACCGACAGCGTACGATAGGTTTTAGCCGTATTCACATTAATGGCCAGGCTGGTGCCCGAGCCAAATACATTATCTTGCGAGACACCCGCTGACAGCACGATCTTATCTGTCGATGAAAATCCCGCACCCACGTTGACTGCGCCAGTCGGTTTTTCCGCTACTTTAACATCGACATCAACTTGGTCGTTGGTTCCTTCAACCGGCACCATAGCGACATTCACATCCGTAAAATAGCCCAGGCGATTCACTCGATCTTGCGATAATTTCAGCCGCTGTCCATCGAACCAAGCGCTTTCAAATTGGCGCATTTCACGACGAATGACTTCATCGCGCGTACGATTATTGCCAATCACATTCACTCGCCGCACATAGACCCGCTGTCCCAGTTTAATTTGAAAATTAAGCGCTACCGTATACCGCTGTTGGTCAGTCGCTTGCTGCACATTAACCGTAGCGAAAGCATAGCCGTACTCACCCAGTTTATCCGTTAGCGCTTTGCTGGCAGCGCGCAGCTTTGCGGCTGAAAAACGCTCGCCAAGCCGGATTTTAATCAACTTCAACAACTCTTCTTTTTTGTCGAGCAACTCGCCGCTGAGCTCTAAATTAGCCACCGTGTACGGCTTACCTTCATGCAGGTTAAACGTCAAATAAATATCTTTTTTATCCGGGGAAATGGAAACCCGTGTCGACTCAAAATCAAATTCTAGATAGCCCCTATCATGATAGTAGGAACGAATGCCTTCCAGGTCATTTTCCAGTTTTTCACGCGCATACAAATCATTCCTGGTGTACCAAGAAAACCAGTTAGGAGGCGAGAGTTGCATCTCATCTTCCAGCGTGCTTGTTCTAAACGCCTGATTGCCAATGAAATTGACTTGCCGGATGCGAGCGACGGGTCCTTCGGTCACTGAAAATAGCAGATTGACTTGGCTGCGATCAAACGGCGTGACTGTCGTCGTCACTTCAGCTGCGTAGTAACCTCGTGTGAGATAACGGCGCTTAAGCTCTTGTGTCGCTTTATCGATGAGATTTTTATCGTAATAATGGCCTGGCGACAAACCTAATGCGCCGCGCAGCAATTTATACAGATTGTCTTTATCAAATTCGCGCAAGCCGGCAAAATCAATCGATGCAACAATTGGCCGTTCTTGCACTTGAACCACAACCAGATCGCCTTGCGCCAGCACGCGCACATCGCTAAAGAATCCCGTTGCATAAAGCGCGCGAATCACTTGCGAGCCTTTTTCATCGGTAAACGCTTGGCCTTGCTTAAGAGGCAAATAAGCAAACACCGTCCCCGCTTCAATCCGGCGCAGACCTTCAATCCGAATATCTTTCACTACAAAAGGAGCGACTGCGTGCGTCAGCGTGACATACGCTGAGACAGCAGCAAGCATAAACGCCTTAAATGCAAAACGAAGTAGAAGCAACATCTATCCTTAACGAAAAACTTAACCAATAATCATAACAGATCATGCTATCTTATTTCCTAGACAGCCATGCCCCGATCAGCCGGTACTGCGCTTTCCCCCCCCCCACTCAACCTAATTCGATTGAACGCTTAAACTCAAGCAAATTTATATTGCCAGCGCCGCAATTTCTGTCGCAGCCAACCGCCGCGCCTGCGCATCGGCTGCGCGTATGTCATCTAGCGTATGGACTGCACTAGGCTCAATCCGTTCCAATACCTCAGCCACAACTTCAGCAATCGAAGTAAAGCGTAGCGCACCACATAAAAAAGCCTCAACCGCCACTTCATTCGCCGCATTCAGTACCGCACTCGCTATACCCCCCTGCCGTAATGCTTCGAGGGCCAGCGTTAAGCAGGGAAATCGCTCCGCTTGAGGCCGTTCAAAACTGAGCGTGGCAAGCGCAGCTAAATCTAATGGCGCAACTCCTGCTGCAATCCGCTCGGGAAAAGCCAGCGCGTGCGCAATAGGAGTCCGCATATCTGGGTTGCCAAGTTGCGCTAACACTGACCCATCGATATAACTGACCATCGAATGAATTACACTTTGTGGATGAATCAGTACTTCAATTTGCTGCATCGGCACGTCAAACAACCAATGCGCCTCGATAACCTCAAGCCCCTTGTTCATCATGGTGGCGGAATCAACCGAGATTTTACGGCCCATGCGCCAATTCGGATGAGCACACGCTTGATCTGGGGTAACCTCGGCCAACGACGCAAGTGCACGGGTACGAAATGGCCCACCTGACGCCGTCAGAGTAATCTTCTCAACGCCAGCGCGGGTGGATAAACATTGATAAATCGCATTGTGCTCACTGTCTACCGGAAGCAGCTGTGCGTTATGATGGCGTACAGCCGCCATAAACAAGCCACCCGACATGACCAGCGCTTCTTTATTGGCTAACAAGATGCGCTTACCCGCATAAGCAGCGGCAAGCGTTGGCGCAAGCCCGGCCGCGCCCACAATCGCGGCCACTACCGTATCGCACTGCGCGGCATGCGCCAACTCAATCAGCGCTGCTTCGCCATAAGCCACTTCGGTGCGACTGCCAGCAGCCTTTAACTGAGCTTCTAGCTGAGTCGCCAAGCCAGCATTTCCAACCACTGCAAACTGTGGGGCAAAACGTAAGCACTGCTCAAGCAATTTATCAATATTGCGGTGCGCGCTAAGCCCAAATACAGAAAAACGCTCTGGGTGACGCGCAACAATATCCAGCGTGCTGTCGCCGATTGAGCCAGTGGCTCCAAGTATAGTTAGACGCTGTCTCATATCGCTTTGGGCTTCACACCTTTAGAGAGGCATCAAGCGCACCAGCCCCCCATACAGGCCAACTGCCAATGTGAGCATTGGCAACAACGCGTCCAATCGATCTAACACCCCACCATGGCCGGGCAAGAGCCCACTCGAATCCTTCAGACCGGCTTGCCGCTTCATCAATGATTCAAATAAATCACCTGCAACGCCAACGCCAACCAGTAAGGTTAATATAATGAGTAAACCACACCAGCCGCTGAACGAGCCAACGTAAGCAGTAAAAGGCAATACATCGAAAACGCGACTTACGCCTGCCACCGCAGCCATGCTTGTTAGCACTAACAACCAAGCGCCTAACACGCCTTCCCAAGTCTTGCCTGGGCTAATTAAGGGCGCCAATTTATGCTGCCCGAAGCGTTTGCCAGCAAAATAAGCGCCGCTATCGGCCAGCCATACAACCAGTAAAATAGAGATGAGAAAAGTCGGCCCTACACTATGCGCGGCCATCAACGCATGCCAACCTACGGGAAAAATTACAAAACCGACCAGCAACAAAAACCCTCGCCAGAGACCCGCCGCTAACGTAGATTTGCGCAGTAGGATAAATGGCACCACTGCGCCCCAAAAAAAGGCTGCAATCCAATATAAAATCGGCCACCACTCATTGCCAAAAAACGCGGGCGACGCGTCTTGCAACAGACCCTTAATCTGCCATGGCGCTAGCGCAAAAAAAACCAATAATAAGCCCACCAGCACCGCATAGCTGATCTGCAGTTTAGGCGCGAGCTTCAATAAACGCGCCCATTCCCAAGCCGCCAACGTTAGTACGCCAATCACCAGCATACTTAATAAATGGGTCATTCCTGTGCAAAAAATCATTGGCAGAAACACTGTCAATAAAATTGCAGCCGTCATAATGCGGGTTTTTAACATGACAACAAATTTTCTGCAGCTTCAAGTTGCGCACTGATGCGACCAAAACGGCGTTCGCGTTGACGATACCAATCGAGTGCAAGATCTAGTGCCTGGGCATCGAAATCAGGCCAAAAAATATCCGTGAAATAGAGTTCAGTATAAGCAAACTGCCACAGCAGAAAATTGCTTAAACGCTGTTCGCCGCCAGTACGGATAAAAAGATCGGGTTCTGGCGCATACGCCATTGCCAAATGTTTTGATAAATCCGCCTCGTCTATGGGCTTAACACTTTTTTCAGCGACGGCTTGCGCAGCCAGCTTAGAAGCCGCTTGCGTGAGGTCCCACCGGCCGCCATAGTTAGCCGCGATAGTCAGCGTCATGCGTTGATTCTTTGCGGTCTTTGCCTCAGCGCCGCGCACTAGCTCTTGGATGTGTGGCTCAAATTTAGTCAAATCGCCAATCACACGCAGCCGAATGCCATTCGCATGCATCTTGCCAATTTCACGTTCAAGCACGCTGACAAAAAGGCGCATTAGAAATGAAATTTCATCTGTTGGCCGACGCCAGTTCTCAGAGCTAAAAGCGAATAGGGTTAAGTATGAGATATTACGCCGCGCACAGGCTTCAACCATGCTACGCACGGTTTCAACGCCTTTAGTATGGCCGGCCACGCGCGGCAAGCGCCGTTGCGTCGCCCAGCGACCATTGCCATCCATGATGATGGCAATATGCCGCGGGCTTTGAGCTGCAGCCGGCGCCTCTATAGTAGAGCTTGTATAGGTCATAGCTGTTTCGCAGACCCGCAAGTGCGATGCCTTACACCTTCATAATTTCGCTCGATTTGGTTTGCACCAATTCGTCGATTTCAGAAACAAACTTATCGGTTAATTTTTGCACATCATCCTGAGCGCGGCGCCCGCTATCCTCTGGCACACCTTCGTCTTTAACCAATTTATCGAGCTGCTCTTTAGCATCCCGACGCAACCCTCGAATCACGATTTTCGCGGTTTCACCTTCGCTCTTAACCACTTTCGTCAACTCGCGGCGACGCTCTTCTGTCAAAGCGGGCATCGGCACCCGCAATAACTCGCCGTGCGTAGCTGGATTCAAACCCAAATCAGATTCACGAATCGCTTTTTCGACCACCGATACCATCTTCTTTTCCCAGGGCTGAACCCCAATCGTGCGCGCATCAATAAGCGTCAGATTAGCAACCTGCGAAAGCGGCACATGAGAGCCATAGTAATCGACCTGGATATGCTCAAGTAACCCCGTATGCGCGCGGCCCATACGGATTTTTGCAAGTACCTGTTTGAATGCATCTATCGAGCGTCCCATCTTGTGCTCAATATTTTTTTTAACCTCAGCTATACTCATTTAAAGCTCCCAATCGCCACTGTGCGCTAACCTCTAGCACAAAGGCGACAAATCGATACACCCACAGCATGGTTATACGTGGACCAGTGTCCCTTCTTCCTCGCCAAGCACGATGCGCTTTAAAGCGCCCGGTTTGACAATCGAAAATACGCGAATCGGCAATTTCTGATCACGGCAAAGCGCAAAAGCCGTGGCATCCATCACTTGTAAATTACGGCTGATCGCCTCATCGAAGCTAATTGTAGCGTAACGGGTTGCCGTCGGATCTCGGCGTGGATCTGCTGAGTAAACCCCGTCTACCTTAGTCGCTTTAAGAACAACTTCTGCGCCAATTTCAGAACCCCGCAAAGCGGCCGCTGTATCCGTGGTAAAAAAAGGATTGCCGGTTCCTGCTGCGAAGATAACCACTTTGCCTTCTTCAAGTTGCCGAATCGCGCGCGGGCGAATATAAGGTTCAACCACTTGATCTATGCGCAACGCCGACTGTACGCGAGCCTCAATCCCAGCATGACGCATCGCATCTTGCAGCGCCAGCGCATTCATGATGGTGCCCAGCATCCCCATATAGTCAGCGGTCGCCCGATCCATCCCGGCTGCGCCTCCGGCCATGCCACGAAAAATATTACCGCCGCCAATCACCACCGCAAGCTGCGTACCTAACTGAACCGCTTCTGCAATATCGGCCACCATGCGCTCAATCGTTGCCCGGTTAATACCAAAAGCATCATCACCCATGAGGGCTTCACCAGATAACTTTAATAATACTCGCTTATAGCGCTGGGGGGCAAAGGTTGGCATAAAGGTTGACATGAGAATTCTTAAATTAAACGCAGAACTTGATCTAAAAGAACTCAGTCAAGCTCTGCGAAATAAGCGTTTACGCCGACTGGGCAGCAGCCACTTGCGCCGCTACTTCAGCCGCGAAATCGCCCTGCTGTTTCTCGATCCCTTCGCCTGCAACGTAAATTGCAAAACGCTTCACGGAACTCTGAGCAGCTTTGAGCATCTCCTCAACGGTTTGCTTATCGTTTTTCACAAATGGCTGATTCAACAATGACACTTCTTTCAAATACTTTTGTACACTGCCTTCAACCATTTTGGCGATAATCTCGGCTGGCTTACCCGATTCGCTGGCTTTTTCTGAAGCGACTCTACGCTCTTTTTCAATCTGTTCAACTGGCACTGCATCTGCCGCGAGTGCGATTGGCCTCATAGCGGCGAGATGCATTGCAACATCTTTACCCACTTGCTCATCAGCCCCCTCATATTCCACCAACACGCCAATCTGCGTGCCATGCAAATAGGCAGCAAGTTTATGCGCGCTGGAATAGCAGACAAAGCGACGGATGGTTAAGCTTTCGCCTAGCCGACCAATCAATGTACGCCTTACCTCATCTACGGTCTCGCCCATCAAAGGAAGCGCCAATAGAGCGGTCAGATCGGCCGGCTTGTGAGTTACTGCGAGCTCAGCCACCTGTTTTGAAAAGGCGATAAAATCATCATTTTTAGCGACGAAATCTGTTTCGCAATTGAATTCGACTAAAGCCCCAACTTGGGTTGCAGCATCAATATGGGCGGCCACAATGCCTTCCGCCGTTACGCGCGCAGAAACTTTATCCGCTTTATTGCCTAGCTTTATGCGCAGCAACTCTTCGGCACGCGTCAAGTCTCCGCCTGCTTCGACCAAGGCTTTTTTACATTCCATCATCGGCGCATCTGTCTTAGAGCGCAATTTCGCTACCATGCTTGCGGTGATTTCCGCCATTCTTCACTCCTATCAATCCGGTTTACTTAGCCTGCCCGTTCTAGCAGTAGGTCATTTATCTGATCAAGCAGACTATGCAATGGCTAGGGGGGCTCATTTCATCTAGGCCCACCCTGCCGCTTCTCTTATCTGAGAAAAAACAGCTTACGCTTCTTCATTCACTTCAACAAATTCATCTTCAGACGTCTCGCCGCGCACTTCCTCAACCAATCCCTGCAATGCATTTTCGCGGCCTTCGAGAATCGCGTCAGCTACACCGCGGACATACAGCGCGACCGCTTTGCTAGAATCGTCATTGCCTGGAATGACGTAATCGATGCCTTCTGGCGAGTGATTAGTATCCACCACTGCAATCACTGGCACACCCAGTTTTTGCGCTTCAGTAATGGCAATTTTGTGATACCCCACATCGACCACAAAAATCGCATCTGGCATCCCGCCCATATCCTTCACACCACCGAGCGATTTATCCAGCTTTTCCAAACTCCGATCAAACATCAATGCTTCTTTTTTGCTCATGCGCTCAAGTTCGCCCGCCTCGACCATCGCTTCCATTTCTTTCAGCTTTTTGATCGATGATTTCAGCGTTTTGAAATTGGTAAGCATACCGCCCAACCAGCGGCTATTCACATAAGGCATTCCAGCGCGCGCAGCTTCTTCAGCAAGAATATCGCGTGACTGACGTTTGGTCCCAACAAATAAGATCGTCCCCCGCTTGGCCGCCACTTGACGCACATATTTCAGCGCATCTTGAAACATTGGCAGAGTTTTTTCGAGGTTAATAATGTGGATTTTGTTACGCTGGCCAAAAACGTAAGGCGCCATCTTTGGATGCCAAAAACGCGTTTGGTGTCCAAAGTGAACACCCGCCTCTAACATTTGCCGCATCGTAATAGACATAAAAATACTCCATAAGGGTTAGGTCTAAAACCAGCTGCGATACCCATTTTCAGCTTATTGAATAAGGCTATAGGCACCCCGGATGCGCTGGTTCGTTCATTTGGTTTGCTCCCTAGCCCATATGCATGACGCCCAATTTTTGAGCAACATGCCAAGACTCAAGCAGAACCAACCAGATATTTTAACACTGATTTAATAAGTGTCGAAGATACTTTGCAGCCGACTCGTCGGCACCGGCTGGTCGCCGGTGAGCGCCAACATTAATAGTACGCGCGCTTTATATGGATTTAATGTACCTGCGCTCACAAAGCCTAATTCATCATCGGGCGCAGCGCCATTACGCATCACATGCCCCGCTCCGACCCGACTGGCTCGCACCACTGCCACCCCGCGCTTGACGGCTTGGGCCAGCGCTTGCTGTAAAGGCACCCCCAACGAACCATTGCCGGTCCCCGCCGCAACAATACCGCGCACGCCCGTCGCCATGAGTGCGTCGACTAACACACTGGATGCGCCAGCATAATTCGTCACAATTTCAACCATAGGCCAAGCCTCAAGCGGTGTCTCAAACTCGCTCGCGCAAGTATGTCGCCGTTGCGGCGCGCGCTGAAATTCAACCCGCCCATCTTGCACCCAACCCAGCGCACCGACCTCTGGTGAGCGAAATGCGTCTACCGCATACGTACTCGTCTTAGTTACATCACGCGCACAATGAATTTGGTTATTCAAGACCACTAGCACGCCTTGGCCGATTGCTGCTTGATGAGCGGCTACCGTCACGGCATTAAAAAGATTGAGCGGCCCATCCGCCGATAGCGCAGTAGCAGGCCGCATAGCGGCGGTAAGCACCACGGGTTTAGAGCTTTTAACCCCTAAATGGAGCAAAAAAGCCGTTTCTTCAAGCGTATCTGTGCCATGCGTAATGACCACCCCATCAATTTCGGCGTGCATCAGTAATGCATTCACTCGATAAACCAGCTGCGACCAATCCGCAAACGTCACATCCTTGCTATCTATTTGTGCGCTTTGCTCGGCCTCGATATGGGCGATCGAATCTAACGCTGGCAGCGCTTGGAGCAAGCTCGCAATATCCAATATGCCCGCTTGATAATGAGCCGTTAGCGAAACAGCTGCCGTGGTCTCCGTCAACGCACCGGCAATCGTGCCGCCTGTGGCAACCACAACAATCCGCGGTAAACGCGCAGGAGATGCAGAAAAAGCCGAGATAGGAAGAAAATCCGCAAGCATTATATTAAATGGCTGTAAGGGGAATACAATAAGCCGGTTATAAATATCATGGCGAACCTAGCACCACTCAAGTACCCATGACGCGAACTTATCTCAAAACGGGCGAACAATACCCCGAATCTCAAGCAAACGCTAGCCGACACTGTTGCATAAACACGAACGACAAACCCACGAGCGGTTACGCTTGACACCCAAGCTAAATGCACCAAGCAAACTACGGCCCGCTGGCCTCAGAAAAAAAACGCCCGCTTTCATTCATTTACAAAACGCTTTATACTGTATAAAAAAACAGTCTAATTCGCTCAAATACGCCATCCAATCATGCCCAAACTCACCGTACGGCAACAGCAAGTTTTCAATTTAATTCGCCACGCTATTAAACAAAGCGGCTTTCCCCCAACCCGTGCAGAAATTGCCGCTCAGCTTGGCTTTAGCTCCGCGAATGCGGCTGAAGAACATCTCCGAGCATTGGCCCGCAAAGGCGTGATTGAACTCACTGCAGGCGCTTCGCGCGGCATTAAACTTAAAACGATCGCGCCCCGAGCCAAGCCGCGCCAACCTACGCTACCTGACGCTAGCTTCATGCAATTATCGCTGCCCCTGATTGGCCGCGTAGCAGCAGGCAGCCCGATTCTCGCGGCAGAGCATATTATTCAACACTATCAATGCGACCCCTCCTTATTCGCTAGCCGACCAGATTATTTATTGCATGTACGCGGCCTATCGATGCGCGATGCGGGCATTCTAGACGGGGATTTACTGGCGGTACGGCGTCAGCCTGACGCCCAAGACGGCCAGCTTATCATCGCCCGGCTTGATCATGAAGTCACTGTCAAACGCTTCAAGCGACGCGGCAAAAAAATAGAGTTGATTGCGGAAAACCCGGATTATCCTAACTTACTTATTGAACCTGAGCAGGTGGACTTCGCTCTTGAAGGCATCGTAGTTGGCTTAATCCGACCCAGCGGATTTTGAGTTATATCATCCCTCTCCTGGCACCTCCCCAAACCTCTTACTTTTTCAGCTAAGCTCGACCTTTGAGCTGCGCCATCAGACTATCAGTTAAAATAGATCCCCTTTATAGCTTTTATAAGTGGCTAAGTCATTCTCCCCTGAAGTGCGGACGGTTGATGGATCTACAAAAGCAGCTTCAATTTATGACTCTTTCATGACTCAGAATATATTGCGCAATGGCGTCAATGCGGATGAAGCGCTCCCTGACGCAACATCCTCGGTTGAGATCAAAAGTCGCCGCCGCGTTTGCGTCGCGCCGATGATGGACTGGACCGATCGTCACTGCCGCTACTTCCATCGACTCTTAACGCGCCATACATGGCTTTATACGGAGATGGTAACCACAGGTGCTCTGTTGCATGGCAATGCCGCACAACACCTTGCCTTTAATGAAAAAGAGCACCCGCTTGCATTACAGCTTGGCGGTAGCGAACCCAATGAGCTAGCACGCTGCGCCAAACTGGCCGCCAGCGCGAATTATGATGAAGTCAATCTGAACTGCGGTTGCCCATCTGAGCGCGTACAACGCGGCGCATTTGGTGCCTGCCTCATGGCGGAACCCGCGCTGGTTGCCGATTGCGTGCGCGCGATGTGCGATGCAGTATCGCTTCCAGTCACAGTCAAACACCGCATTGGCATTAACGACCGAACAGATTACGCTTTTGTGCGCGATTTTGTGGGGACCGTAGCGCATGCGGGTTGCCGTACTTTTATTGTGCATGCCCGCAATGCTATCCTGGGTGGGCTCAGCCCCAAAGAAAACCGCAGTATTCCCCCGCTCCGCTACGATTACGTGCACCGCTTAAAGCGCGACTTCCCCGAGCTCGAAATCATTTTAAATGGCGGCATTCAAACCCTTGAACAGATTGAAGAACATCTGGCTCAAGTAGATGGCGTTATGATAGGCCGCCAAGCCTACCATCAACCTTGGTTATTAGCGAGCGTTGACCGCGCTTTTTACCAGGCCCCAAGCCCCATACCGCAGCGGGCAGCAATTGAAGCCGAATTTATTGCTTATGCAGCGCAGGAACTTAAGCACGGCACCTATTTAGGCGCCATGACACGTCATATACTTGGCCTGTATCATGAGATGCCCGGCGCACGCAGCTGGCGCCGCGTCCTCTCAGATCATCACAAACTTGCCCTAGGCGATTTGCGTATTTTTAATGAAGCCCACCAGCACGGACTCTCTCCAGCAATTTGACACATCATGAAGCTCTACCACGAACTCCTACAAGATATTCTCAGCAACGGCACGTTTAAGCCGGACCGCACCGGTACCGGCACTCTGAGCGTATTTGGCCGTCAATTACGCTTCGACCTCGCGGCGGGCTTACCTATTGTCACCACGAAAAGAACGCATCTTAAGAGTGTCATTTACGAATTGCTTTGGTTCTTAAAAGGCGATACGAATATTCAATATTTAAACGATCATGGCGTCACCATTTGGGATGAATGGGCAGATGAGAATGGTGATTTAGGTCCTGTCTATGGCCATCAATGGCGCTTTTGGCCTAAGCCCGATGGTGGCAAAATCGATCAAATTGCTGAGCTGGTTAAGCAACTCAAAGAACGACCTCATTCACGCCGGTTATTGCTCACGGCTTTAAATCTCGCAGATTTTCCGGACGAAGCGCAAACTCCCGTAGAAAATGTTCATGCTGGCCGCATGGCGCTCGCGCCCTGTCATTGTTTAACGCAGTTTTACGTGAGCAGCAATAAACTGAGCTGTCTCCTTTATTGCCGCAGCCAAGACGTCTTTTTAGGCACGCCTTTCAACCTTGCCGGCTACGCATTATTGACACATATGTTGGCGCAGCAATGCGGGCTCACGGTGGGTGAACTCATTTGGACCGGCGGTGATTGTCATCTCTATCTCAACCATTTAGAACAAGTGAAACAACTGCTCACCCGCTCGCCCTATCCACTGCCGCAGTTCAGCTTTGCCCGCAAACCTAATGATCTGTTTAGCTACCGCTTTGAGGATTTTATGCTGACCAACTATCAATCTCACCCCGCGATCAAAGCGCCGATCGCCGTCTAAGATATGACTGAGCTTTCAATCATTGTCGCGCGCGCCCGTAATGGCGTGATTGGTCGGGATAATCAACTCCCCTGGCATCTACCTGAGGACCTAGCCTTTTTTAAACGCACAACCTTAGGCGCACCCGTCATTATGGGCCGCAAAACCCATGAATCGATTGGCCGACCACTACCTGGGCGACGTAATCTTGTGATTACACGTGACCCGACGCGAGTCTTCGCTGGCTGCGAAACCGTCAGCAACTTAGCTCATGCCCTTGAGCTTTGCGCCACCGCATCTGTGCCGCGCGCATTTTTAATTGGGGGGGCGCAGCTTTATGCAGAAGGACTCAACTATGCCAATCAGCTCATCATTACCGAAATCGACAAAGATTTTGATGGAGATGCATTCTTTCCTAAACCTGACCCCCTGCTCTGGAAGCCAATCACACAAAGTAAACACCGCAGTTTAGCGCCGAACGATTTTGCTTATGCGTTTGTTCTTTATGAGCGCAGGTAGAGAATAAAAGGCTTTTCGCTACGTTAAACTGAATGGCAGCGAAAGTTCAAAGAGTAAAAACTCGATATAAAAATAAATAGATAAGTAGCCGCAAAAGGAGGGCTCCCAATTACTATTTGGCCTGCGCATTCGTTATGTATGAACGCATAAGCCTATGTTCGCCATATTAGTATTCATTGCGCCAGATAAGCCAAGCAGCAGAGGATAAATACTTATAGTGAATAAGAAGAGCACCCACAACCCGATCTGTGGATGCTTAATTTGATTGCTTATTCTCTCTATTTATCCATCTATGAATCACAACACGCTGACTCAAAGTGCCGCAACGCACCCTATAAACCGGACACGGGCCGCAGAGTTACCTATCCAGGAATCAAAGCAAAACAGTGCAATCAGACGCAGCAGATCGCCCGCACTAGGCCTCCACTCAGAAACTCTGCTAGAAAATCATAAGAAACGAAGAGTTGGCGCTAACTTATATTCCACCAATATCCACCATAACGCTGAGCCAATTGATGCAGCTCACTCCCCTGGTTCTTTATCCTTATTTCCCACTCAAATTCCGGAGCAAGACGTTCTAAATTCCATCAAGAATATGAGCCCTGCCTTACATCAGCAAATAATCTGCTTGGAAAACCACGGCTGGCAAATCAAGGTAGGTAAACTAAGCACAAAAAATGTCTACTTGGATCGGCCGAATAAAGAAATCGTAATTGATCCTTATGTTCAGGCCAATAGCATTATGCCAATGAATTCATTCTCATTTGGCCAAACTTCAACTTCACTCTTTACCAAAGATCCATATTCTTATTTATTTAGCTTAGCTTATGAAGTAGGCCACGCCAGTGACACTCAACCTATCTCGATTGAAAGCCGAGAAGAATTTATAGAAAGCCATTTAAATCGAGAAATGCACGGCATTAAAAATGCATTCAAAATACGTGATGAGATTTTGCATTTATATGGTAAAGATATTTGGAAAAATAGATTAGATAAACACGCCCCTATCGATTTTGAAAAAATAAACTATGCAAAATTTTCTGAGAATAAATTTTTAAAAAAATTGGGCCGGATAAAAGCGTCGATTAACTCTCCAACTTACGCCGACCTCTATAGCCAAGCTTATGATTTTTTTGAAATTTCTACAGCTTTCTCACTCACAAACCCAGCTCTTATAAAATATGCACAGGATTGTTTTAATAAAACCGGCATCATATTAAAACCTCAGCAGATGCAGTTGTGTGCGCACGATCAAAATGACAATTTCATATGGTTAACTAAAGATCAAGCTCGTGTTATTGAATTTAATCGATCCGAAGAATTTATTAAAATAGGAATCCAGAATACCAAAGATATTTATAATTTGGTTAGTGTCGCATGTAAATCTGGCATGAGGAGTTCAATCTCAAATGAGAATAATAATTGGCATCGTTACAATTTTTGTTATGAAGACACGATGCTAGAACTACATATACAGCGCGATGAAAAATCCGGCCAAATTCTCGACCTACACGTACCAGAACAACCTTATTCAATCCCTGAGCGTAAACGACTCCAAGACGTATTAACGGGTGAAGGCGGCGCCACGATTAAACAATGGGCGGCACTCGCCGGCATGGCGCCTCATGCATTCTTAATCAAGATAATGCAAACCAAAAATCACTGCCGCCACAGTCTGGAGCACTCTCTTTGCTCAGAAGACGCTTGGCGCTCAGCAGATCCTCGTTTCGAGGTTTATCGGAACAAAAATAAAAATGACAAGTACACTTTTACTATTGCCGGGAAAATCGAGAATGGACAAATCATCGCTGCTACTCCAGGAACTAAACTAGATCATCTATTTATGTCTTTCTCTAGATTAGAAAAAGCTTATGCAAAATTAGAAAAAGAAGGCTGGACCATCAGATTGAGTCCACACGAAGAAGCTTATTGCTCAAGAAATGAAAAGGAAATTGCCATTGGAGCCAGTTATTTATCCAATGCAGCACTTCTACCGGCATTAGCCCATGAAATAGCACATGCACAATATAATGAAAGAGATACTCATTCTTTAGAAGAATATATTAAGGACAACAAACTAGACGAAGGAAATTCATTATTTTCAGAATTTAGCCTTATCGATCAGGCTAGAGATAAAAAATCAAAAAAAATGATCATTAATATGCTAAAAGAAGAATCAACTTCAGCCGAATTTAATGAAAATTACTCGATTTTCAAAAAATGGAAATCTGGTGAAATCACCCAAAATTCTGCCATAGAAGAATTTGGAAATATATATTCTAATTATTACCCATCAGGCTATCCTGAGAATATAAATTATGCAACTCTTTGGAAAACCTCATACGAAATTGACACGCCAGAGGGCGTTCAAAACAAGGTGAAGCTCTTAACTGAGCTAAAAGAAACACGCCCTTCACTCCAATTTTCTAATAAAGAATCCGCTCTTAATCAAGAGGTACACTTTATCTATCGCTTACCCATTAATGGAAAAATTATATTTATCGATCTCAATACCTTTGAGAAAGCAGTAAAAAATAGAGACTCTGAGCCGTTATTTGATCTAATCAGAAATGGAGTTCACTATGGAGATATGACTGTCCGGCCCGGCATTGAGCCTTATATCAGAATAGCAGAATCAACCTTTCACCAAGATGGGCTTTATTATAAAATCGAATATGAATTTAAAGATTCTGGTCATGTCTTCGATTTAAGAATCCAATCTTCCAAGGCCCCCTTCCAAGCTTTAGGCTCTATATCTATGCTCAACAACCCGCGATCGTCATCTGCTCAAGCAACACTGAGCCCGTCTCCTTAGCGCCATAAACATAGGTATCCGCTCCAATTGCGACAATCTGTTGAAACATGTGCTGCAAGGTACTGGCTACCGTAATTTCTTCAACCGGATATTGGATTGCCCCCCCCTCTACCCAAAACCCTGCCGCACCGCGTGAATAATCTCCGGTCACGTAGTTCACGCCGTGCCCAATCAACTCCGTAATGAAAAGCCCTGTGCCTAGTTTTTTTAACATCGCCGGCAAATCATCAGAGGGCTGCGTGAGTGTGCTTTGCAAGGCAAGATTATGCGAGCCACCTGCATTACCGGTCGTTTGCATCCCCAGTTTGCGCGCCGAGTAGCTCGATAAAAAGTAGCCTTGCATAATCCCTGCGTGCACCACCTCACGCGGGCGCGTACGCACGCCTTCTGCATCAAACGGCGTGCTCCCCATCGCGCGCAGGCGGTGAGGATCCTCAAGCAAACGAATATGAGGCGCAAAAACCTGACGGCCAAGGCCATCGACGAGAAACGTCATGTTGCGATACAGCGCACCGCCACTCGCAGCCTGCACAAAAGCGCCAATCAGCCCGGCGGCGAGGGGCGCGTCAAATAATACTGGGCATTTACGCGTGCTTAATGAACGTGCTCCAAGCCTTGCCAGAGCACGTTGCGCGGCATATGCGCCAAGCTCCTGAGGCGCTGCTAAATCAGATGCGCTACGTTTCGATGTATACCAACTATCTCGTTGCATATGCTGGCCGTGACCCGCAATCGGCGCACACGAAATAAAATGACGGGAAGTCGGGTAGCCCGCTAAAAACCCCTGGCTAGTCGCCAATACAGAATGTGCATGTTGCGCACAGACGCTGGCCCCTTCCGAATTACTGATACGGGCATCCGTAGCAAAGGCAGCTTGCTCGGCTTGACGCGCGAATGCAGCCGCTTCATCGGCACTGAGTTGCCATGGATGATATAGATCGAGCGCGAGTGGCGTAGGTTCAAGCAACTCTATATCTGCCAAGCCAGCGCAATCGTCCTCAGCCGTAAAGCGCGCAATATTATAGGCAGCAGCGACCGTATCGCGCAAAGCCTGCGGCATAAAATCCGAGGTACTCGCCTGACCGCGTTTTTTGCCGATCAACACGGAGACACTCACCCCCTTGTCACGGTTATGCTCGATCGTTTCAACCTCGCCACAACGCACCGTTACGGATAAACCATCGCCTTCGGAAACACCTACCGTCGCATCAGAGGCTCCAAGCTGTTTGGCATGGTGCAAAATATCCGAAGCAATTTCTTTTAATTGTTCTTGCGTACGCGGAAAAGAATGTGTTCTAGCGGCCATATTGAATGCAACTTAATTTGAAGTGAAGAATAAAAGAATGTCTATGGGTTGATTTTACAGTTTCTCATTGGGTGCCGACAACCGGATAAAGTGCTCGCGGTAGTATTTCAGCTCAGCGATCGATTCATGAATATCGGCTAGCGCTGTATGCAGCCCGCGTTTATGAAAACCTTTATAAATCAATGGCTGCCAGCGGCGACAGAGCTCTTTTACAGTACTCACATCCAGGTTACGGTAATGAAAAAACTTCTCAAGCTCAGGCATCCATTGCGCCATAAAACGACGATCTTGGCAGATTGAGTTACCGCACATCGGGGATTTGCCTGGCGGTACATAGCGCTGGATAAACTCACTAAGCTGTCTGATTGCCTCTTGCTCGTCGAGAGCGGAAGCACGCACCCGCTCGATCAGACCTGACGCGCCATGGGTTTTTTGATTCCACTCATTCATCGCGTTTAACACTTGATCTGTTTGATGAATCGCCAGCACCGGCCCTTCTATTGAGGTATTCAAATTCGAATCGGTCACCACCACCGCGATCTCAAGAATACGGTCAGTCGTAGGGTGCAACCCTGTCATTTCCATATCAAGCCAGATCAGGTTAAATTCGCTACGGGCAAGACTTGCTGTGGGCGTGGCAAGATTCATAGAAACCTCGGAGTTAGGTAAATTTGGTATCATGTTCTTAATATTTTTTAGCAAAACAGCGCTCAATCAGCGTAAATCTCAACTTACTATTTTCTCATACTCAATCTAACAGATAGCCTCTATATGCTGACTATATTTTTTATGCTGGCGTTAATTGCGATGGTCAGTACGAAATTATGGCTTGCTGCGCGCCAAATTCGTTATGTCACATTCCACCGTAGTGCAGTTCCTGTGCAGTTCGATCCAACGATTTCACTGACAGCCCATCAGCGCGCAGCTGACTATACCGTGGCGCGCACCCATCTTGCCAACGCTGAAACCGTTACCGGTGCAATCGTTCTATTTGCGCTCACCCTACTCGGTGGGTTGCAAGCATTAAGCGCAACCTTTACAACTTGGCTCGGCCAGGGTTACGCCGGACAAATTGCCCTGGTTGCCAGTGTGCTCGTACTCCTTAGCCTAATTGACTTGCCTTTTGACTATATTCGGCATTTTTCGATTGAGCAACGCTTTGGTTTTAATCGGATGACAAAAACGCTTTTCGTTGTCGACTTGCTTAAAGGTCTTGCGCTGAGCGCTCTGTTTGGCTTGCCGCTGCTTTTTATTGTGCTGTGGCTGATGGCGCAAGCAGGTCGTTTTTGGTGGCTGTGGGCGTGGGGCGTCTGGGCGACATTTAGTTTGCTCGCGCTGGTTATTTACCCAACCCTCATCGCTCCCCTTTTTAATCAATTCGAGCCCTTGCGCGATGAAGCCATGCGCAGCCGGATTGAAGCGCTGCTAAAACGCTGTGGCTTTGCCGCGCGCGGCTTATTTGTCATGGATGGCAGCCGCCGCTCAGCTCACGGTAATGCGTATTTCACCGGGTTTGGTAAAGCTAAACGGATTGTTTTTTTCGATACTTTGCTAGCACGCTTATCAGAAAATGAAGTTGAGGCCGTGCTGGCACATGAATTGGGGCATTTTAAACGACGCCATGTGATGCAACGGCTTGTCATCACCTTTGCCGTCAGCTTTGGATTACTGGCATTATTTGGCTGGCTGGTGCAGCACGACTGGTTTTATAGCAGCTTGGGCGTAACGCCCGCGCTCACTGCGGGCAGCCATCATGGCGTAGCACTTATTTTGTTCTTTTTAATTATGCCGGTTTTTCTCTTTTTCTTAGGTCCGCTGAATAGCTTGCTTTCGCGCCAGCATGAATTTGAGGCCGATGCGTTTGCCGCCAAACAAACCCATGCTCATGAGCTCGTTAGTGCGCTGGTTAAGCTCTATGAGGATAATGCCTCGACCTTGACTCCAGACCCTATCTATAGCACTTTTTATTACTCACACCCACCCGCAGCACAGCGTATCGAACGACTCTTGGCGGCAGCATGAACGCTCTCGAACACGGCGTGATTACTGCGGCCTACGGTCGCCATTATTTAATTGAGTTAGAAAATCATGGCGGTTTACTACAAGGATTTCCACGCGGCAAAAAAAATGAGGCGGCAGTTGGCGATAAAGTCATTTGTGAACGCCGCTCCAATAATCAAGGGGTGATTGTCGAAATTTTACCGCGCCGTAATTTACTTTATCGTTCAGATTTATTTAAAACCAAATATTTAGCCGCTAACCTTGATCAATTGCTGATTGTCCTAGCCACTGAGCCCTACTTTAGTGAAGACCTGTTGGGTCGCGCGCTAGTTGCTGCGCAAGCGAATCAACTCACGGTGCTTATTGTATTAAACAAAACGGACTTAACCGCTCAATTAGCAAACACACGAGCGCGGCTAAATGTGTATCGCGGGTTAGGCTTCGAAGTACTTGAAACTTCAGTTTGTGCCCACCCCCAAGCAACGCATAAGCAGCTAGTAGATCGGCTCGCCGGACGAGCGACATTACTGTTAGGCCAATCCGGCATGGGTAAATCATCCTTGGTGAATTTGCTGGTGCCTGAAGCTCAGGCCGCTACCCGCGAGATTTCGACTGCGTTAAAGACCGGCAAACACACCACAACGCTGACTCGGCTCTATACCCTGCCTGAAGGCGGCGTATTGATCGATTCACCCGGCTTCCAGGAATTTGGCTTACACCATTTACCTGAAGAAACGCTGGTGCGCGCATTTGTAGAGTTCCAGCCATTTCTTGCGGGCTGCCGCTTTTATAACTGTCGTCACCTGCATGAACCAAATTGTGCGGTATTGGCAGCGTTGGAAAGAGGAGAAATTGCACCAGCACGGCATGCGCTTTATATGCAATTGCTCACCGAAAAAAAGCGCTAGAGCGCAGATATTTAGCCGCACTCTATTTGCATATGCTGGCTTTTTAGGGCCTCACCCCAACCAAACTGCAATGGTTAACATGACCAACAGTACCATCCACAAAACCATTGCCCGCCAGCCAAGCCCAATCGCCGACTGCAACATCGCTGGCGTGCAATCCATACCTACCGACATGGGCGGCTCATCGCTAGCCAGCAGATCTATACTCGAGGGTTCAGCATGGGGGCCTTTTAAGCGAGCGCCTAAAGCGCCACTACCTGCAGCTAACAAAATCTCATCGTTTGTGTCAATCGGCCGCCGCACTTCTTTGCGCCAGGCATAAAGCGCATCTTCAAAGTTACCCACAATTGCAAAGCCCAGAGCGGTCAAACGCGCTGGAATCCAATCAAGGATAAAAAAAGCCTGTTGCGCAAACCTGGCAAGCGGCGCATGACGCTGATGGACTGTAGAAGACTCAGACCATAAGCGCGCTAAATATTCCGCCACCCGATATAACACTGCGCCAGCAGGTCCAAACGGGACTAAAAACCAGAAGAAAACGCCAAATACATGCCGATGAGAGGCAATCACGGCATGACTCAATGTATGGCGCACAATTTCACTCACTGGCATAGCGCTAGTGTCGATACCGGTCCACTGATTCAGGATCTCGCGGGCGCGCAAAATATCATGGTTATTTAAAGCAAACTTAATATCTGTAAAATAATGGCTAAATTGCCTAAAGCCGAGAGTGAAATAAACCACCACGATATTCCAGGCAAAAGCAAACACAAAGTGGATACGATACAGCACGTAGTAAACCAAACCCACCCCAAGCGCCCAGGGTAGTACAACAGCGAGCCAGGCAAGCGCGCTACGCTTGATTGCACCTTCTGCATCAAAACTATGTTTGACCAACGTTGCATGATGGCGCAGCAGTGTAGAAACAGGGTTTTGCAATGATAATGCGCGGACCTGTTCAAGAATGAGAGCGAACAATATGGAGAAAAAAGTCATGCGAAAAACCACGCCTGTCGAGTTAAATCCTACAAATGCAATGAAATAAAAAAGCACCCAAAGTTTTGCGCTATGGGTGCTTTTCCGCTCAGCTAAAAGGCTGCTTTAGGCTGCCGGGGCAGCAGAGCGATTTTTGAAAGTAAGCTTCTCTTTAATACGTGCTGATTTACCAGAACGCTCGCGCAGATAATATAATTTTGCGCGACGCACTGCACCGCGGCGCTTTACCTCGATACTTGCCAACAATGGCGAGTAAGTCTGAAAAGTCCGCTCAACGCCTTCACCCGATGAAATTTTACGGACAATAAACGATGAATTCAAACCGCGGTTACGCTTAGCGATCACCACACCTTCATAAGCCTGCACACGCTTGCGGCTGCCTTCAACCACATTGACACTGACTACGACCGTATCGCCTGGGGCAAAATCTGGAATCGTTTTACCCGCAAGCACGCGCTCGATTTCTTCTTGCTCGAGCTGTTCAATCAAATGCATGATTTACTCCTAAAATCATCTTACCAACGTTGTCTGCACACCCTCAAATCGAGGGGTGGCCTTGGCAGAGGATGACGCTATAAAAATGGTGCCGTACTCAAGTAAGGCACCGCCTACCGTTTCTCTTACGCTTGATTGAGCATAAAATACACGTTTCTCAGCCTAAAGTTAGGGCGCATGCAAACCAACATGCGCCGCCAGCCAGGCTTGATCCGCTTCCGTTAAGGTTCGTTTCAAACGCGCCGCGGCAATTAAATCAGGCCGTTTTGCTAGCGTTTCCGCTAGTGCTTGTTCACGCCGCCATTTTTTAATGGCCGCATGGTTGCCCCCTAATAATACCTCAGGTACATGCATCCCGTTGTATTCTTCCGGACGCGTGTAATGCGGACAATCCAGCAAACCATCCACGAAGCTATCTTGGAGCGCAGATTGCGCGTCACTTAATACATCAGGCAACTGACGAATCACGGCATCCATCAGCGCCATCGCAGGCAATTCGCCGCCAGATAAGACAAAATCACCCAGACTGACTTCTTCATCAACTTCCGCATCAATCAATCTTTGATCAATGCCTTCGTAGCGTCCACATAAAAGCACTAAGCCAGGTTCGGCGGCCAGTCGCATCACGTCGAGATGCGTTAACGGCTTACCTTGCGGCGACATCAGGATAATGCGAGGTGTCGCGCCTATTTTAGCCTGCTCCGCTTTAGCAGCCGCCAACGCGGCCGCCAGCGGCTGCGCCAACATGACCATACCAGGACCGCCGCCGTATGGGCGATCATCCACTGTCCGATGACGATCCGTCGTGAAATCACGTGGATTCCAGGTGCGCAACTCATAGCGCTTTTGCTTCGCCGCGCGGCCTATAACGCCCCACTCGGTGAGAGCGCGAAACATTTCTGGAAAAAGCGTAACCGCATCAAATTGCATCGCACCCTCTAATCCACGCAGGTTTTGCGCCAGCCGCGACTATCAACAAGGATTTTTAGTTTAGTAATCCAAGTCCCAATCGACCAAAATTTTGCCGCCCGCTAAATCAACCTGATGAATATATACCCCAACGAACGGAATCAGCCGCTCATGCTTGACTTGCGCACCCGCTTGATTTAAAGCCGTGTAGGCAATACACAGGACCGCATGGGCGCTGTTATCGATCAGGTCACTCACCTTACCCAGGCTCACCCCGGCTTGGTTGATGACCTCAAGTCCAATTAAATCTACCCAATAGTATTCATCGCTAGCGAGCGCTGGAAAATCAGTACGCCGAATGAAAACTCTCAGCCCTTTTAGAGCTTGCGCTGCCTCACGCTCGCTGCAGTCAGCAAGCTGCGCAACAATGGTACCGCTATGTACTTTAGCCGCCAGCACTGTAACGCACCGCGGGCTCAGCGCCTGATCTTCTGGCTTACCGCCATGGGCAGCGCCGTTATGCTTCACCAGCCACCAGCGCTGCGCGCTGCACAGCGCGTCGCTGCCTTGATTACGCTGTGCATGAGGGTAAATTTTGACCCAGCCGTGCACGCCATAAGCACCTCCGACTACGCCTATTTCTACACAATCATCAGGCATAACATCAGGCAATACCGCGACATTCATCATTCTGAAACTCTACGGCAAACGTCTTAAGTGTAGCTTAGAGCTAAGCAATTAAATACTCTTAAGCCGCGACTTGCTTAGCCGCTTGCGTAGCAAGGCGTGCTACGGCAGCGGATAACTGAGCGCCGGTTCCTTGCCAATAGGCTAGGCGATCTTGCGCCAAACGCAGGCTTTCGCCCTTAGTTTCGAGCGGATTGTAAAAACCAATGCGTTCAATAAAACGGCCATCGCGGCGGTTACGTGAATCCGTGACAACGATGTTATAAAATGGGCGTTTCTTTGCGCCACCACGCGCTAAGCGGATAATAACCATATTAGAATCCTTAAAAATCCAGAGATATTCGAATCCAGAGGGGTTCGAAGGGCAAAGGGCGCAATTATAGCCGAAGTTTGAAAAGTATTGGTTATCTGATACGTTATGGTACGTTATCTTAATGAATTTGAGCCAGATTCTGACAAACTCTCGGCTATTCATCAGCAAATAACCTGAGCTGCGTGGTAGCGCCCTGCTGGACCGGTTTTAAAACTGGCTGCATAAAACAGGAACTGTCTAAGCGCTCATATTGACGGCGCTTCAGCCCCAGCCGACGCACCGCGTTTGCAAAGCGCTGCTGCAGCAGATTAGCCCATAGCCCCTCCCCTTGCATACGCTGACCGAACTCCGCGCGATAATCTTTGCCGCCGCGCATCTCTTGCACACGGTTCATGACGCGCTGCGCGCGATCTGGAAAATGCGTGGCCAGCCACTGCCGAAACAGCGGAGCCACCTCCCACGGCAAGCGTAGCACAACATAATTCGCACTTGTCGCGCCTGCGTTAGCACACGCCGCTAGCACACGCTCCAGCTCCGGCTCAGTGATAAATGGAATCACTGGCGCAATCGATACCGCAACCGGAATACCTGCCGCTGCCAATTTCCGCATCGTGCGCAAGCGCCGCTCTGGAGCTGCGGCGCGCGGCTCTAAGATACGCGCGAGCGCGGCATCAAGCGTGGTCATCGAGATTGTCACCATAGCCTGTTGCCGCTCCGCCATAGACGCGAGCAAATCCAGATCACGCTCGATTAAGGATGACTTTGTAATCAGACCCACGGGGTGAGCGCAAGCATGCAATATTTCAAGTACGCGGCGGGTGATGCAGAACGTACGCTCTATCGGTTGATAGGCATCCGTATTGATGCCAAGAGCAATCGGTTGAGGTTGATATGAAGGCTTAGCCAGCTCACGCTCAAGCAATTGCGGCGCATTCACTTTTGCATACAAGCGGCTTTCAAAATCAAGCCCGGGCGATAACCCTAGATAGCTATGCGTAGGCCGCGCAAAACAGTAGATACACCCATGTTCACAGCCTCGATAGGGATTTAACGAGACGTTAAATGGAATATCCGGAGAAGCGTTATAGGTTAGGATGCTTTTTGCTTGCTCACTGAATACTTCGGTACGTAAGGGCGGCGCTTCCATATCATCAGGCGACCAACCATCATCAAAGGGATCGCGTTGATCGATTTCAAAGCGTCCGGGCAGATGGGTTATTGCACCACGCCCCTTGTAGTGAATCAACGGCGCGATGAACGGTTTAGGACTCATAACAGATATATTTACCAGCAATTTATACTGTATAAATATACAGTATTTTTCCTCGTAAAGCGATCTCTTACACCGTCATTCTGAGCAGCGCCAGCCCGAGTTCATGCAATTTAGCGACGCTTGAGAACCTCTCGCACCAACGGCAAGTGATTAATACGATGCTCAATTTTATGCTGTTGCTCCACGGTAAGCGGCAAATGACGCATTTCCTCTGGCCATAATGCCAAACACCGTTCAATCGTGTCTTTAACAATCTGCGCCGCTAAAGCTGTGCTTAAACCGAGTAATTTATAAAGTTCACGATACGTTTTTAGGGTCTGGGCGGTGAGTATTTGATCAATTTTTTTGTTTATAGCAAGAAATGGAGTTTCGTCAAAATACAAAAATACAGGAACTTGATCATAGGCTGGCGCCAATTCCGGCATGCGGCCATCCCGGTAAATGAGCGAGAAATTTTTTAAATGCGCATCCGTATTGCCTAGCAGAGTATTGACGACTTGCCGGCGGATATAAGCCTCAACTTGCTGCTCTCCATGCACGGCGGCGCGCAATAAAACCGCGGCGAGTGTTTCATAGTCGGTACGTTTACCATATTTACGTTCGGGTGCCAGGCTTAATACCTGACAAAAATCTTCAATATGGATACGATCTCCCTCCATGGTACGGTCAAAGCGCCGTACCGCTAAAAATTCTTGCGCTGGCGATGTCCCAGCTTGAGCGTGTATTCTTTCGTCTAATGCAGAGATTGGAGCAAGCCAGCAATCCGCCGTTTCAATGCCTGCCACACGCGTGAGCGCCATGCCAGAAAATTCGGTATACACCATATCATTCCGTTGCGCCGACGGAAATTTACCGATGATAGGTTCGCCGTCAAGCCCCTGTTCGAGATGCATGGTGTAACGCTTATTTCCGCCAAGGGCAGATAAAGCCAGCTTAAACTGCACACCAGCCAGCGAAAATGCATCGATCAGCGGTGCTTCAATGGCTTGTGGTCCGAAAACGCTTTTTTGATTCACAGCGTGTTTGAGTTTGACGCTTTCGGCGGGCCATTCAGCACGCATCATGACCGCTCCAGGTAAATTATTACCCGCTGCCGCCAGTAACTCTAGACCATCATTGACCGTTGTATGGCGCTCAGCCGCTAACCACTCTCGAAGTGGTCCTTCGGGCAGTAAATTATCGAAAAAGGGGGGCAAACGGCCCAAGCCACGGGTTAAAATCGTGGCCGGCTCTGTACATAACTGACGCGTCAAGGCATCATTGCCAAGCACGTTATACGCCAGCGATAAGGTCGGTCGATACGGTTCCGTCCAATAAGCCTCATCCGCCAAGAACTGATAAATATCGCCAACTTGAGACAAAAAACCGACCCGAGTTTGGTTCAGGTAAACGGCTAAGAATTTCATGAGCGGGATTGAGCAAGTAAGAACTCAACGCCGGTTTTACTTGCCTGCGGTGATAAAGTCCCGCCACTCGCAATGAAATTTTGCGTCAGCGGCGCCAAATCTTTAGGCACTAGCATCAATTCTGCTCCGACTGCATTGGCTAATGCAATTAGAGTAGACAGTTGCGCATCCACCTCACCCCGCTCAAGCTGTGAAATGCGCTGGCGAGACCATCCGGTTTTAGCGATGACCTGCGCTGTTTTAATGCCGGCTTGCTTACGCAACGCTCGCAAATGCTGGAAAAACGCTTTATAAGACATATAATTTTGTGTCATCCTTTAGTTTGACACTTTAATTATAGTCATTTTAACGGGTTTATACGAATGGATTTTTTATCTTATATTCTAACCCGTCAGCTTTGATCGGCTTTGCGGAGTGCTTGAGCCAGCCTAGCCCATAAGCTTAGACTGACCCTGTCCATTCTATTTAAGAAAACTGTGCTTCGGCAAGCCAACTCTCTATGCTTTCGCTATCACTCATAAGCGCCGCCCCTAGTCCTGGTGCTTGAGTCAAAATATGCGTCGCAAAAAAATGGGCTGTCGCACTCTTTTGGGCATAGAAAGTTTCATCTAGTGCATACTGTTCTTGCGCAATCAGCAAGGCGCGAGCCATTTGCCAGCCGGCTAATACAGTGCCAGCAAGCTTTAGATATAATACTGCACCCGCATAGACAATCGCCGGTTGGATCGTACTGCGCTCAACCACAAAATCAAGCGCACGCTCTAAGGTCTGGCGGCCCGCCCGTAAATGGGTATGCATCACTTTAGCCGCTAGGCTATTGGATGCAGCGAGTGCCGCTTCGGTCACCAGGATGCGCGCAATCAGGATTTTCGCTGCTGCACCGCCATCGCGCACGGTTTTGCGCCCAACCAAGTCGTTCGCTTGGATGGCCGTAGTTCCTTCGTAGATGCTTAAGATACGCGCATCACGATAATACTGGGCCGCGCCCGTCTCTTCAATAAAACCCATCCCACCATGTACCTGCACACCAAGGCTGGCTACCTCGCTCGCTAATTCGGTGTTCCAACCCTTGACAATCGGGACTAAATATTCGTAAAGAGCCTGGTTTTCGAGCTTCGTCGTTGCTTCTGGCGCATGCTCAGCATAATCTCGTAGAGCCGCGGCATAGTAAGCGAGGGCGCGCGCTCCTTCAGTTAAGGCGCGCATTGTCATCAGCATCCGGCGCACATCTGGATGCTTAATGATAGGCGCAGCATGCGACGTCGAGCCATCCACGGGACGGCCTTGCAGCCGAGTTTTAGCGTAGGCAAGAGCATGTTGATAAGCCCGCTCAGCCAAAGCTACGCCTTGCATCCCCACCGCAAAGCGAGCCGCATTCATCATGATAAACATGCTTTCGAGGCCGCGATTTTCCGCCCCAATTAGATAGCCAATCGCCCCTCCTTGATCTCCATATTGGAGGACTGCGGTTGGGCTAGCATGAATGCCCAATTTATGTTCGAGCGACACACAATGCACATCGTTACGCGCACCGAGTGAGCCATCTTGATTGATTAAAAATTTAGGCACCAAAAATAATGATAAACCCTTAACCCCGTCCGGCGCATTCGACGTGCGCGCTAACACAAGATGAAGAATATTGGCCGCTAAATCATGCTCGCCATAAGTAATAAAAATTTTTGTGCCAAATAGTTTGTAAGTCCCGTCGTCTTGCTGTTGGGCGCGGGTCCGTATCAGGGCAAGATCAGAGCCGGCTTGAGATTCGGTCAGATTCATGGTGCCGGTCCAGGCGCCAGAAATAAGCAGCGGCACAAAACGCTTTTTTTGTTCTTCGCTGCCCGCGGTGAGCAGCGCTTCGATCGCACCATCCGTCAGGAGTGGACATAACGCAAACGATAAGTTAGCCGCATTGAGGATTTCATTACAGGCCGCGCCAAGCAGTTTCGGCAAGCCCTGGCCGCCATACGCGGGCGGGTGAACAATACCCTGCCAGCCAGCTTGCGTAAACTGGGCAAAGGCTTGTTTAAAACCTGGCGTCGCAGTCACTGCACCCTGGCGCAAGAGCGCTGGCTGGCAATCGCCTATGCGATTGAGCGGGGCGATAATTTCATGATTGAATTTTGCGGCTTCATCCAGTATCGCGTGCACCAGGTCGAGGTTAGCCTCTTCTAAGCCAGGTAAGGCTGCAATCGCTTCGAGTCCAGCCAGTGCTTGCATGGCGAATATAATCTCTTTGAGCGGCGCGTTATAGCTCATCTTCTCCTCCTGTGACCCAATCCGCTTTTTACGGCGGCTAAATGCGATTAGGCTTTTTGTAATTCAGTCACTAACTCCGGCACAAGCTCAAAGAGATCGCCCACCAGACCATAATCTGCTACGCCAAAGATCGGCGCATCAGCATCTTTATTAATTGCGACGATCACTTTCGCATCTTTCATACCGGCCAAATGTTGGATCGCTCCTGAGATGCCTACTGCCAAATACAATTGCGGCGCGACAATTTTACCGGTCTGCCCTACTTGATAATCATTTGGCACAAAGCCGGCATCGACGGCTGCGCGCGAAGCGCCCAAAGCAGCGCCTAATTGGTTCGCCAGCGGCTCTAGCAATTTTGTGTAATTTTCTGCAGAACCCAACCCACGCCCGCCGGATACCACCACTTTCGCAGCCGTCAGTTCCGGCCGCTCAAGTTGCGTAAGCTCGCGCCGCATAAATTGAGAAAAACCTGTCTCAGGAGCGGCTTCAATGGATTCAAGCGGCGCGTTTTGGCTTTGCACTGCCGCCGCTTCGAAGGCTGTGCCACGTACCGTCATGACCTTGATTGGATCAGTCGATTGCACCGTGGCAATGACATTCCCCGCATAAATTGGACGCTCAAAAGTATCTAGACTGCGGATAGCGATGACCTCGGAAATCTGGGCTACATCCAGTTTGGCGGCAATACGTGGCGCAATATTTTTACCATACGCGCTCGCTAATAAGACAATATGCGAATAAGATGCAGCGATCTTAAGCGCCGTTGCGGTCACATTTTCAGCCAAACCTTCAGCCAGCTGCGTTGCATCGGCGAGCCGTACTTTTGCTACGCCAGCGAGCTGAGCCACCTCGTTAGCCACGCTTTGCGCCTGATGGCCAGCAACTAACACATGCAGTTCTTGCCCGCTTAGATTAGCTAGGGTAGAGGCGGCACTCACTGCATTATGCATGCCCCCCTTCAATTGATGATTATCGTGTTCAGCAATCAGTAAAATTGTCATGTCGCCTCTTTTTCATTATCGAAAAAACGCTCTAGCTTTAAACAACTAGAGAACTTTTGCTTCGTTTTTTAGTTTGTCGACTAAAGTTTTAACATCCGGCACCTTAATGCCGGCCAAACGCGCCGCGGGTTCGGCAACTTTAAGGGTTTTTAGGCGCGGCGTAACATCTACGCCCAGGGTGTCTGGAGATAGGGTATCAAGCGGCTTTTTCTTGGCTTTCATAATGCTTGGCAGCGTCAGATAACGTGGCTCGTTTAAACGCAAGTCGGTGGTTATCACTGCAGGCAGCGTTAAAGACAGCGTTTCTAGCCCGCCGTCAATTTCACGTGTGACCTGTGCGTGCCCATCCATCAGAGTGACTTTTGAAGCAAAGGTTGCTTGAGGTAAATCACATAGAGCAGCCAGCATCTGACCAGTCTGATTGGCATCATCGTCGATCGCTTGCTTACCCAGAATAATCAGTTGCGGCGCTTCTTTTTTAACCAGCGCTTGTAGAATTTTAGCGACGGCCAATGGCTGTAACTCTTGATTCGTTTCCACCAGAATCGCGCGGTCCGCCCCCATTGCCAATGCGCTGCGCAAGGTTTCTTGACACAGCGCCACACCACATGAAACCGCCACAATTTCAGTCACCAGCCCAGCTTCTTTAAGCCGTACCGCTTCTTCAACCGCGATTTCATCGAATGGATTCATCGACATTTTCACGTGCGCCGTATCCACCCCTGTATGGTCGGGCTTGACTCGAACCCTCACGTTGTAATCTACAACCCGCTTGACTGCTACCAGAACCTTCATCCTCCTACTCCATTCTAAATATTGATTGAGCGCCACTATAGCGATGAGCCATCCCGTTTATCCATCACCAAGCCACGAGCGCCTCTCCTTTAAACTGGCTTTCAATATATTGCTTCACTTCGGGCGAATGATATGCGCTTATCAGTTTGGCGACCCAAGGTTGGTTGCGGTCACTCGCCCGTACTGCAATGATGTTTGCATACGGTCCGTTCGAGTCTTCAATGGCGATTGCATCCCGCACCGGAGTTAAGCCAGCTTGCACGGCAAAGTCGGTATTGATAGCGGCAGCATCAACGTCTTTCAAGACCCGGGGAATCTGAGCGGCATCCAACTCAATCAGTTTGAGTTTTTTCGGATTATCCGTAATATCAAACGGGGTGGCGAGTTCTACGCCAGGGCGCAGTTTAATCAAACCTTGCTTTTGCAAAAGCAATAATACGCGGTTGCCATTGGTGGGGTCATTCGGTAAGGCAATTTTAGCGCCAAGCTTAAGCTCAGATAAAGATTTAAGGCGCGCTGAATAAATTCCCAGGGGGAAAGTCACGGTATTCGCTACGCTCACCAGCGCATAGTTACGATCTTTGTTCTGCGCAACTAAATAAGGCAAATGCTGAAAGCTATTGGCATCCAGATCTCCCGCAGCAAGGGCAGCATTAGGCTGTACAAAATCAGAGAATTCGATGATCTGGAGATCCAGCCCATTTTTCGCTGCCACAGCTTTCGCTACCGCCATAATTTGCGCATGCGGACCCGCCGTAACGCCTATTTTGATTTTTTCTGCGGCACCAGCCAACGCTGACCACAAAAACAAACTTCCCAAGACCACCGCAAAGCGAGATAAAGCACGAAATTGCATGATGATTTCTCCTGTTTATTTATGACTAAGCCGGCGCACCAGCCAATCTCCGCATGACTGCACCAACTGCACGAAAACTACGAGTATACCGACTACTGCCAACATCACTTCGGGTAGAAAACGTTGATAACCGTAACGGATCCCAACATCACCCAGCCCGCCACCGCCGATGGCGCCCGCCATTGCTGAATACCCCACCAAGCTCACCAAGGTTACCGTCAAACCCGCGATAATCCCCGGCCAGGCTTCGGGTAGAAGGACTTTACAGACAATCTGCCAGGTACTTGCCCCCATCGCCTGCGCCGCTTCAATCAAACCCGCATCCACTTCACGCAGCGCCACTTCGACCAAACGCGCCACAAATGGCGCAGCCGCAATCGTTAATGGCACAATCGCCGCCAGCGTCCCAATCGAAGAGCCGACCAACAGCCGGGTAAAAGGAATCACCGCCACGAGCAAAATAATAAAGGGCGTTGAGCGTATCGCGTTGATCGTAAACCCAAGGACATGATTGAGCACGAGATTAGGTAACACCCCATCACGCGCACTTAAATAAAGGATAATCCCTAACGGGACACCTAGCAGCGCGCCAAGCAAACCTGACACCGCCACCATGAGCAGCGTTTCTTCAAACGATAAAAGTAATAGACTCAGCATTTTATTCTAGATCCAATAATTCCTCGACCAGCACCCCGCGCTGCCGTAAAAATGCGATGGCCTCAGCTACTTTGGCTGAAGCGCCACTCGCTAGCACAGCTAAAGACCCAAATGGCTGCCCTTGGACCTCATCAATTCGACCATGCAAGATATTAAAATCGATCATCGCATAGTGCCGCATGGTCTCCGATAGCACGGGTTTATCAACCCTACTCGCAAAGGCAAGCCTGAGTAAATAGTGGTGCTTTTCGCCCCCGCGATTATCCTGCATTTGCGCTCGCAAACGCGCTTTTAGCGCTGGCGGCAATTCATGCGCAATGGTTTCACCTAATAATGAGCGCGTCACTTCGTGTTGCGGTTGCAAAAACACCTCTCGGACCGGACCTACCTCAAGAATGCGGCCCGCATTCAACACCGCCACTCGGTCACAGACTGCTTTGATGACTTCCATTTGATGTGTAATGAGCACAATCGTCAGTTTTAGTTCATCGTTAATGCGCTTAAGCAAGTCTAAGATCGAGCGCGTGGTTTCAGGATCAAGCGCAGAAGTGGCTTCATCAGATAGCAACACTCGAGGCCGATTCGCCAAGGCACGTGCAATCCCGACTCTTTGCTTTTGCCCGCCACTAATCTGCGTTGGATAGCGGTCTTTTTGTGCACTCAAGCCAACCAATTCCAGCAAAGGTAATACGGTTGCTTCAATCTCTGCACGCCGCATACCGGCAAGTTCAAGCGGCAGCGCAACATTGCCAAACACGGTGCGCGAGGATAACAAATTGAAATGCTGAAAGATCATCCCAATATCGCGGCGGGCAGCGCGTAACGCATCTGGCGTAAGCGCCGTTAAATCACGCCCCGCCACCACAACCCGCCCGTCGGTTGGGCGGTTGAGTAAATTAAGCGTGCGTATCAACGTGCTTTTACCTGCGCCGCTACGGCCGATAACACCGAATATCTCACCTGCGCCAATCGTAAGGTGGATATCATGTAAAGCTTCAATTGGCCCCTTGGGGCCGGCGAAGCGCTGTGTAATATGGTGAAGCTCAATCATAACTGGAACGGCGAAAGTGTTAACATATCTGATCTACGCGATTTTAATGGCAATGCTTAAGTAGACTCAAGCTTAAACAGCCTACTGGCTAACGATTTACGCTTGACGGCTCAGCGCACTACACTTCATTCTTGACACTGACACACAGCCAGGAGTCCGAACTTTGTTAACTGCTTTTTTAATTTCAACGGGCACCGTGGCGCTTGCCGAAATAGGCGATAAAACACAATTACTCTCCCTAGTTTTGGCAGCCCGTTATCGTAAACCGGGACCCATTATTTTGGGCGTCCTGATTGCAACGCTAGTCAATCATACTCTAGCCAGCGCGTTGGGGGCTTGGCTAGGCGCTCAACTGACCCCCGAATTAATGCGCTGGGCACTAGCAATCTCGTTCATTGGCATGAGTTTATGGATGCTTGTACCGGATAAATTCGACTCGCAAAAACAGTATAACTCGAGTAAATTTGGTATCTTTGGCATTACGTTAGTGGCTTTTTTCATTGCTGAGATAGGGGATAAAACACAACTGGCAACGATTGCTTTAGCCGCCCGCTTCCATGATTTTTGGGGCGTGGTGATAGGCACAACGCTGGGCATGATGATAGCAAACGTACCTGCTATTTTGCTCGGCGAACGCTTCGCGCACCGGCTGCCACAACGCCTAGTGCATACTATTGCGGCAGGTATATTTGCGGTGCTGGGCGTAATGGCGTGGCTTAATTTTTAGGGGTTGACTGGGTGCCCAGCACCCCTTGTGATGGAACACTACGTGCGGAAAAAAGAAGGATGGTAATGCCTACAAAATAAATTTTTGTAGAACAAGCTAAAAAAGCTCTATCAGTCTGAAACCCTTATATTGACTTGGTGCCCAGGGCCGGAATCGAACCGGCACGCCTTGCGGCGGGGGATTTTGAGTCCCCTGCGTCTACCTATTTCACCACCTGGGCATCTGTTGTAAAGCCAAGCGTTTCTCAGCGCCTATGCTTAGCAAGAAGCGGATTATAGCGAAAACTGCGCGTTCGTGCTATATATTGATGCAATTGATCTTATTCTATTTATTCATGATGAATGTGACGCGCATCTTAGCTCTTCTCGCTAACCGCTATGTATTTTTTCCTGGCATGTTTCTAAGCGGGATGTTTGTGACGAGCAGCGCGCTCATCGCAGGCTGTACGCCGGCCCAATCTCAAGCTGAAATATCCGCGCAACAAACTCCCGCTACAAAACGCTATCAAAACAATCCGGCGGTTGAGGCTTTCATTAGTGATCTGGCAACCCGCCATCATTTTGAGCCGAGTATGCTCCGCGCGCTTTTTGAGCAGGCTAAATATTCAGATGCAGTGGTCAAACTTGAACAGCCCTCGCTCACATCAGCACCGCGTAACTGGCTCTCCTATCAGTCACGCTTTCTTAACCCAGAGCGCATCAATGCTGGCGTGCGCTTCTGGCGGACCCATCAAGACGCTTTGCAACGCGCGCACCAAGAATTTGGCGTGCCGCCTGAAATTATTGTCGGGATTATTGGCGTTGAGACTTTCTATGGTCGCAATATGGGTCATTACCCGGTGCTGGACGTTTTAACGACTCTGACTTTTGACTACCCAGCGCGGCCAAATCAGTTAGAGCGCGGAGCGCTATTTCGTAAGAATTTGGAGGCTTTTTTACTTTGGACGCGCGCGACAGGCCTTGACCCAACTCGGATTTTAGGCTCTTACAATGGAGCAGTAGGAATTGCGCAATTTATGCCCAGCAGTGTTATGCAATACGCAATTGATTATGATGGCGACCAGAAGGTGGATTTATATACGAGTGTCGCAGATGCAATTGGCAGTGTTGCTAATTATTTACGCCAACACGGCTGGGAAGCCGGCCGGCCCGTGATCTGGGAAATTGCCTCTGATAGCAGTAGCCTAGGCGTTGCGCAGGCAGGCGCGGACGGAAAAATTGAACCGCGCCGAAAGCTACGTGAATTAATTAAAGCGGGCCTATTACTCAATGAAACAATCGATATAGAAGCCGAATCAGACACCTTGGTCAATATTATTGATTTACCTATTCCTCAACAGCCAACCCAATATAAGCTCGGCCTACGTAATTTTGCCGTAATCACCAACTATAATCGCAGCTTTTTTTATGCCCTAAGCGTTTACCAGCTTGGTCAGCAAGTTAAGCAACGCTTACAAATAAACGAAGCCTCTCGTGCTATGGCAATCTTTCCTCCGCTTGTTCTTTAAAAAAAGCCCGAGCCCCGTCGATAATGCTGAACCAATTTTAAAAACTTCATCCAGTGTTTTGGCCGTAAAGAGACGCCTACCTCAGTCGTTACCAGCCCTGCATGCGCCGGTAGGCTACAACTGACGGAACAGTTGGTCTCTCTACTGCTTATTGGCAGGCGAGACAATCATTTACGCAACCTCGCGTCGCACCATTTCATAGTTCTCTTCCCAAGCAATTTTCTGCGTCAGCGCTTGATAGAAAAAATGCCCCCGGCAACCGCACCTTTCTCTTTTTTCGGTTTACCACTCCCGGTTTCGCAAATTAAAGAAAGAGAGTTTTCTGGGGCGCTTATCGTTGCCAAACCACTTCTTTTAAATTAGGACGTGTTCCCTTGTGCAATTTAACCCCTTCTCCAGTGCCGGTTTGCAAAAATAGGTTGCAAAGCCGTTCGCTCGCTCTGGAATCTTTTTTAATTCAATTATGATTAAAGCACTTTCCTTCTTTGGATTACTTTTGCCCGCGGTTTGTTTTGCCGGCCATCCATTAACCACGGATGACACGGGTACGCAAGGTACAGGTCAATGGCAATATGAATTTAATACAGAATTTGCAACGCTAGATACGGCACGCGAGCAAACTTGGAACTCTCAACTGACTTATGGTTTAAGAGATTCACTGGATGTTTTTATCAGTACGCCCTATCAACGATTGCGCTCTGATCTACCCGACTCATCCGCGCGTGGCTTTAATGATCCGACGATTGGCCTCAAATGGCGGTTTTATGAGAGAAATGGCTTGTCATTCGGGCTGATACCGTCGGTGTCATTGCCGTTTGCCAATGATCACAACGGACTGGGCAATGGCCGCGCCACCTACAGTACGCGGGGCTTGATGCAATATACAGTAGGCTCATTCACTTGGTTGACGAATGTCGGATATACGCGCAATAACAATGTCTACGGCGACCGTCGGAATCTATTAAGCGCCTCAACCGCAGGACTCTATCGCCTCAATGAAAAAATAACCTTACTTGCTGATTATGGTTATAGCAGCAATGAAGATCCCGACACGAGTAAACCAGAAGGCTTTGCGCTGGTAGGCGCAATCTATAGCTTGAATCAAAAAGTCGATCTTGATCTTGGTTATAAACGTGGGCTCAATCAACAGGCGCTTAACCATTCCTGGATGGCCGGCGCTACGCTACGTTGGTGATCGCTTATATTTAATGTGGGGGGGGTAAGGTCATGCTTCCTCAACCCAATGCAAGTTGCAGGTCGAACACCTGACTGCTCTCCCCTGAGGGAGGGGGTCTACCATTCCATCTACTTTCTATTCCTATCAATTTGTGGAGCGATTACCGTACCGAAGCGCTGTCGCCGTGGCAATCCATGTCAGCTTTGTAACGGGTCATCTCAGACGCCAAAGCTTCGCGTAAATCGTACATGCTTCGGATGCTGTCATCTGCGCAGCGCACCAACCTGATTCAATGAGCCAGTAGCGCGCCCATTAGGTCTTACTGACTAATTATTCGACGGCTTCTTCATCTTCCCAGCACCTTATAGGGGTTTTACGCGTAACTGCTGGAATAACGAAGAACTCCACCTTTTGCTTTTTCTACCTATATGACATCGACTTCTTTTAATGTTCTTAACAAGCTGAATTTATCCGCCTCAACACACGATTCGACTCAGCCAAAACGACCAGTCCCTGATCTCGTATCAACTTTGACGAAGAAACGTAAACGTGGTGGACTATTAGATAGCCTTCGCAATCCCGGCACAAGCCCGCGTGTGCTTGATTGCATAACTCAAGAGCATCTGAGCACGCTCAATCGCGTACACAAAAAGAAGAGAGAAGTTCAAAAAGTTGCAGCAAGCTACGAAAAGCTTCGCAACGGTGCTACGATTGATTCAGCCCTTCCGGGGAGCGAGCATTTTCTATTCGAAAGAAATAGCACGATCGAAGACAGCTTTGTGGGCGGGAAACCAGCGTTCGTGCGCACACTGCGCTACGCATCCGATAAAAAGACGGTTGGTGGCAAGACTCCCGCCAAGCGTGAGCTTGATACCTTAATGAACAACGTTCCCGGCCTTGATATTGTCGCAACGCCCTCAACGTTTATCGGAGCGCAATTCAAGGCAAACATTATTTCGCGAGCGGAGCAACTAGATCGTCCAAAGTGGAAAGGACTTCCATCGGCCGTATTCATGCCGGCTACGCCTGATGCATCTGTTGGGCAACATACTTTGCAAGCAACTGGTATGCGCCGCCCAGGATTCGGAGACATTTATTCATTTGAATCGAGCAGAGCTTTCGACGATAATTACCTGAAAGTCGCGCCCGGTCTTAGCCATGCCGAAAAGTTCCGTATTCTTGAGAAAAATTCAGAACAATTTATCAAACCAGATCCGAAACGTTCCCGCGAAGGATTTTCTCACTCAGCTCAAGAACTGAGTAATGATCTGACCGATCGCCAAGGTGCTGATCCCTCTCAGGCTATGCGTCATAACGAATTTTTCGCGAAATTAGAATTTTGGGATATGAAGGCCGTTGAGATTGGTGACGCCAAAGATGTAGCGATTGCGACGCTTATCGAGTTCAACGTTGAGATGGCTTTATTGGAGCGCTCTCTTTCGAGTGAGGGCACACATGGGCCAACGTTGACTGACCATCTGCAACGACAGATCTCATGGCCCGCTGATCCGTCTAAAGATCTTCTTGATCTGAGCGGCGTCGAACGTCAACTGTCGAGCCTTGATGAACACGAATCAAAAGCCTATCTTGATGGGGTGCTAGGCCAACTTCGTGATCGAGTTACCCTGTGTACGTACCAACATAACGGCGCTGGTAGCGCACTCCGTACGCTCGCCTTCAGCGATTTTAGTAAAGAAGAAATCTTGGCCGGGATCAAGCAGTATCTTGATGCTCGGCTGCTGCACGTGTCTAACTAGTCGCCCCTGAAAAAGCCCTTTTTTGTTTAAACGGGGATAAAAAAGGCGTAAGTCATACTGAATGAATGCCGTTGACTGGCCCAAAAATGAAGCCGAAAAAGCACCAAGCGCTTAAGGATCTTCCTTAGATTGTGACCGGCCCCACATTAGCGGTAACCATGTATTTGGGGCTCCAGTGCATGCGGCTCGACTTCCGTTTAAAAGTCGCTGGAGTTGATACGTTACCTGCAAGGAATTTAATCTTGTTGCAGCAAAACGGCTTCTTCTAGACGTGCAGACAATCCCGCTGCACGTCTAGTCGGCGTTAAAATAGCATGCTCAAAGACCCTGGGACTCCCCAAGATTGCAAGCGTTTGCCGCGCACGCGTAATCGCCGTGTAGACTAGCTCACGCGTTAATCCGCTATGGGCCATGGCAGGTAGGATAAAAGCCAGCTGATTAAATTCCGAGCCCTGCGCTTTATGCACGGTCAACGCAAACGCCGTTTCATGAGGCGGCAATACCGCTGGAGACACTGCGCGCCAGCCTCCATCTGTGGTTGGAAAGACAACCCGGAATTTATTTCCCGCTACCGGCAAGGCAATCCCCGTATCGCCATTAAAAAGGCCCAGCGCATAATCGTTGCGTGTAATCATGACAGGCCGGCCGGCAAACCATACGGCCCCCTGCACCAAGGTTATATTTGCCAGCGCGCAAACACGGGCCGCTAACACCGCATTGAGCGTTTCAATTCCGCGCGGCCCGGCACGCACAGCGCTCAATACTCGGTAGTGGTTTAATGCCTCAAATAACGGGCCTAGGTCACACTTCGCCTGCGGCTTAGCTAGTTCAGATAAGAAATCTTTGAGCACTTTGGCATAAGGACCAAAACCATGCGCCACAAAATCTAATGAACGTGCACTCAGCGCCTCGCTATCATCGTCGATTAATACGGCAGCGGCGCTGCTAAAACCTAAGCCAAGAGGTGCACACGCAGGCGACTCAATGACTAACGCTGCTAATGCCTCGGTTGGCGCGCCAGCGCGGATCGCTAGCGATAGCCGTCCAATCGCTGATTCAAGCCCAAAACGATAATTATGCTCGAGTCGACTCACGCAATGGGCCAATGCTTGGCTGACACTGAGCTCAGCAAATACTGCTCCGGCCTCAACCGCTGCTAGCTGATCTTTATCGCCTAACAAAATCAGCCGACTATGTGGGGCAAGCGCATCGACCAGTTGAGCCGCCAGTGCAACATCAATCATCGACGCTTCATCCACCACGATCACATCATAGGGCAACGCAGCAGTAGGCTGGGCGCTAAGCCGCCGACTCGCACCCAGCAATCGATGCAAGGTGAAAGACTGCTCGGGTAAACGCTGCTTAAGCGCGGCAGGAAGGTGACTAGCACGCTCGCTGAGTGCAGCCAGCATGCGCTGGGCAGCTTTGCCCGTAGGCGCAGCCAGCACAATCCGGAGCGCCGGGTCGGCCTCGAGTAAGTTCACCAGTTGACTCACCATTGCCGTTGTCTTACCGGTGCCTGGTCCGCCACTCACTACCGTAAGCCGGCCCGCACTGGCGCACGCCGCAAGCACGTGCGCGATACGCCGCTCATAAGCATAGTAACGCGCCAGATAAAGTCGCCCCCCGTTATCTAGCACAAGCGGCAGCAATTCAATATCTGCTGCTTGACCGTCGCTGACCAGGCCACTTGAGCGCAACCACCGCTGCACGGCCGACGGGGTTTCGCCTAAGCGTTCAGCTAGAACGTTGAGCGCCACACAAACATGTCCATGCGAATGAGCACGGCTTATTTCAGCTGCCGCCAACGCCGTGACGCGTGCCACCTGGGCGCTGGCCCCAAGCCGCTGTGCCAACAGTTTGATGCGCCGCGCAAAACCATCCGCTAAAAATTGCGCCGCATCAAGCAGCGCCGGCTCTAAGGCGACCAGATCACCGGCCTTATGCGACTCACCTAAAAGGTCAGAGGTTAGCTCGACTGATGTCATGCGTGCTCTCCATACATCAGACGATCAAGCGCATCAATCACCTCTAGCGGCGGTTTATGATGGTACACCCCGGCTGCCTGCCCCTCGGTTCGCCAGTCTGGACGCACCCCTCGCACAAATAAATATACATACCCGCCATAATGCGCTGCATAGTCATAAGCAGGCTGTTTAATGCGTAAATAACGATGCAACGCAAGCGTATAGAGAAGCGCCTGCAAATGATAGCCATGGATGCTCATAGCAGCATGTAATGAGGCTTGATTGTAGTGCGCCGGGGTAGCACCTAAATAGTTTGATTTCCAGTCTGCCATCCAGAACCGGCCTGCATGCTCAAAGACAAAATCGATTGCGCCTTTTATATAGCCGGTGAGCTCTTTTGCTTCAAATGTTATATCTAGATAACCATGCTTTTTGAGGAGTTCGCGCACCGCGGATAAATCAAGGGTATGAGCGCTAAAGGTAAATTCTAATTCACGAAAAACCCGCTTTGGATTGACCGTAGCCAGTTTCAAACCAGGCGTTAGTTCCGTATTAGCTAAATTGCTTAATAAACCTGTCAGCATGCTGCGCAATACAGCGGGTTCAACGCCTACCGGCAAGGTCCGCTCCTGCAACACGCGCTCAATGGCGACAAGCCAACTCGTGGGCTGAGTGAAATCCGTCAGTTCAAATAACCGATGCAGGTACTCGCCTGCAACAAGGCCCCGCGGGAAATGAAGAATGTCCTCAGATTTGTAAGCTAGAGCAATATTTTGGGATTCTGCCTGCACCGCAGAATCGGCGCGACTAAAAAGCGAGCTAAAACTTGCGAAGCGCCAGCTTGCAAACGAGGACCGATGCCCAACGCGCGCACGTAAAAGCGCCTGCGGCTTTAGAGGCAAAGGCGTTTGCAACGGCTGAGTCGGCATCGGCAATGGCTCTACCGTGATTAACTTCTGCTGCATCAGCGCTTGAGGATGGATCGCCTCCAGTGCGGTGGGGGCAGACTTAGGACGCGGCTGAGCGAGCGCATGCCAGCAAGCGAAGATCTCGTCATCGGTGGGCGTTTTAGCCAACCAGCTTGGAAAATCATAACCCGCTCCCGCCACCAGCCAGTTCAGCATACTTTGCTGGGCTTGTTTAGTGGATCGTTGCGGCCCGCTTGTATACGATCCAGCCACTAAATAGCAGCGATAAATTGCGCGCGTCAGCGCGACATAAATTAAGCGTACGCGCTCAGCCGCCTGCTCATAGCGCGCAGCCTCCTTAGCCCGCTCTTCGTCAGCTTGCGCACCGCCATAATGAATCACCGCATGCCCCTGCTCGTCATGATATTCACAAACCCTAGGCAATGCGCCAGAAGGCGCTGTACGGGTTGCGCCATCATGCAAAAATGGACAAAACACGACTGCATATTCCAACCCTTTTGCCTTATGCACCGTCACAATTTGCACCAGCTCTCGATCGGATTCAAGCCGAAGCTGTGCTTCATCGCCCCCCCTCCGCTCTGCGCGCTGCGTGGCAAGCCAGCGCAGCACCGGCTCAATGCCCGGTTGCCGAGCCGCATAAGCTTGCACCAATTCCGCCAAATGGCCTAAATCCGTTAAACGCCGCTCGCCATTAGATCGCGCCGCAATCCGTTGGGCAATCTGCAAAGTACGCAATAGCGTACGCCACATAAAAGCAAAACCTCGTTCATGCCATAGCCTGCGATAATCTGCAAAGCGCTCAATCCAGTCCGCCCAGCTCTCGCTTTGCGCTTGCGCTAAACTTAGGCTAGGCACCAGCAGCGCCTGCTCATTTGCATCCATTGCATGCAGCGCGCGCGCATCTATTCCAATCCAATCCGTCGCCAGCGCCGCGCGCAAACAGCGTAAATCACCGGGCGTATCAATGGCGAGCAGTATATGCTCAAGATGAGCCGCATCTTGCGTCTCAAACACAGATACTTGCGCGAGCTCAACGCTGCCAATGCCCCATTCAGCCAGCACCCGCTTCATCAAACTTCCCTGCCGGTGCGTTTGTACCAAGACTGCGATTTGGCCCGCGCGGAGCGGAGTCGCACCGATATGGGCTGCTGCTTCTAAGCTTAGCGCTGCCGTACCGATCGCAAGCAAACGCGCAATCTCAGCCGCGCATGCCTGTGCCGCCGCCTGCAGCGCTTGCGATTTAGTCAATACCGCATCACCCTGCGGCAGTAACCAAACCCGGCAATCTGCTGGCTGCACCTCAGCCTCTTGCTCATATGCCATCGCGGAAAATGGCTTTAACTCTGACGGCTCAACCCAAGGCGCACGCACACGCAGGGATGCATGGACCTGCTGGTACTCAAGCCCAGGCAATACAAAAGCGGCCGCATTTGCACTAAAAATCCGATTACCTGCCGCAATTAAAGAAGCGCTTGAGCGTTGATTTACCGTAAGCGTATAACGTGCATACGCTTGTTTACGCGCCATTAGATAAGTATGCAGATCAGCTGCCCGAAAACTATAAATCGCTTGTTTAGGATCGCCAACTAGAAAAAGGGGGCCATGTGGCGCAAAAATCCGGCTTAAAATATCGAATTGCAAGGGATCAGTATCTTGAAATTCATCGATTAACGCCGCTGCATAACGTCGCCTAAGCGCACCTGCAAGCTCTTGATGTTGGTTAAGCGCGGAATGTAAAGAACTCAACAAATCATTAAAGGACATCAGACGCTGCTCACGTTTTCTCTCGTGTAAAGCCCCTTTGGCCCAGCTCAACCAGCCCGCTAACAAGGATAGCCAATGCGCGCGGTTAAGCGCATCCGCTGCGCATAATGCGTTAATGAGTTCATCCGCTAATTCAAAAAATGCGTGGCGCGGCACTGCGCAGTCTTTTTTAGTGCGCTTTTCGAGTACAGCTGCGGTGAGAAGTTCAGCTTTTTCGCCTAGCGTAATAAACGGATTGCCCGCAGCGAAATAGTCTCCCCAAGCGCCTAAAGCGATTGCGATCGTAGCTGGCTTGTAAGTCTTGGCATTCAGCACTGGCAACGCTTCACTCAGCTGGTGTGCAATCTCACTTTGCTGCAGTTGCCATAAGCTGCGCGCAGCTTCAAATAAAGCTGCGAGCGGCGGCGAGTGCGCTTGATCTATCGGGTCATGCTGGTTTGCGCCAAAGATAAGCCGCGCGAGCGGTTTTTGGGCGCAACGCGCAAATTCTTCAGCCAGTGTGGCAGGTCCCGCACCATGCTCAACCAGCCAGGCTGCAAAATGCGGATGAGCCGCAGCCGTAGGCTCAACTCGGGTCCGCCAAAATTCAGCGGCGAGCTCGAAACGCGTTGCTGCATCGTCAGTTTGCAGCTCACATTCAAATGGTATTCCAGCGGCAAACGGCGCTTCTTGAAGCGCGCTCTGACAAAATGCATGGACGGTATAAATTGCGGCTTGATCAAAACCATGCAACGCCGATTCAAGCCGCAGCTTTGCTTGGGCGCGCGTTATCTTATGCTGTTCTAGTAAAGCCAGTAGGCCAACGATAAAAGGATCATCAACCGCCTCCACGCTTGCCAGCACATGGACCAATTCCGCTAAACGAGCACGAATCCGCTCATGTAATTCAGCCGTCGCCGCTTTAGTAAACGTAACGACAAGAATTTGTTCAACCTTAAGCGCTTTCTCAACTAAAAGGCGCACATATAAGGCGCAGATATTCCAAGTCTTACCGGTGCCAGCTGAAGCCTCAATCAGACTCACCCCCGCAAGCGGACATTTAAACGGCGCGAATTCGCTATCCACGTTCGACTGGCGCGGTTCTATATCGCTCACCGCATGGGCCCCAACCGGCCCACTCTCAAACAAATTGCCGTCCACCGCCCCGCCGTCTTTCGTACATATATGCCTGTTCCAAAACGATTTTAAAGTCCCTGCGCATGGCCTCAAAAAATCCGCGCTCTAGGTTATCTGCTTAAGAAAATTCGAAGTGTTATCGGCTGCGCGCCAGCTCAAGATGCTCGAGCAGTGGCGCGAACACGGTTTGCGCCAGCGCCTTAAAACGCGCATCTAACATCCCTTCGAGCGATTCGCCACGTAGCATCAGCTGGAACCATATATCATCCATTTCGGCCACGCTGTGCGACGCGGTTCCCTGATTGCCAACCCATATTCTACGCGCAGCGTCCTCGCCATCACTCATCAAAGCCCAAGCACTTTTTGGGAAAAAATGCAGTGGCGCACAGCGACCCACGCGATACAGCGCGATTAATTCATTTAGATACCGGCGCGCATCCTGGACCCGATTTAAAGTAAAGTCCGTGGAGTCGCCTAGCCATACTGTACGCGGCTTAACGCCCTCTGGCGCCAACTCACATAAAACCAAATGACATAACCACGCGCTCAGATAGTCGCGCGCGTTGGGTCGCCCAGAGCGGTACAGAAGCAATCCTTCCTGACTGACATTCTCTAATACGCCCGTAAACTGGATGCGCGCATCTAAAGCGGCAACCGCCGCGAGCTCGTTGCATACAGATGGCGCCGCAGGCCATTTTGGCTCTAATTCAAACGCGAACGGATAGCTTGCCACGCCAGCCGCACGGGCCGCCCGAATGCGCGCAGCAAGCGCTGCTAAGGCATTCAATTCGCGCGTTCCCTCAAATACGCCCGTTGCGCCATCAGGTAGTTCAGGACTGGCAAGCGCAATACGACTTGCGCGTTCAAATAAAAGCTTCGGTACGCTCTGAGTTTGATTTGCCGGGCTAGTTTCAGGTGGCGTATCCCCCTGCGCCAATAATCCTGGCAACAGACGTTTTGCCAACGCATCCCGTCCAGCATATTCAAGTGCAAACGGCGCAAAATCGGATTGCTCACGCGGAGCATGGGCCAGCGCAATACCTAGCCTATCGCGCAATAACGCCCGCCCTGGATGTTGCCAAAACCGCTCAAAATCATCTAAGAAAATTTCCTGGCTGTCCTCTAGTGGCAACGGCGCGCTAAAAAACGGTAGCGCATGACCCTCGGCCGAAGATGGATTCGAACGCAGCGCGCTGGCAATTTCAGCGCGATCTGGATCATACGTAAACAGCCGACTCTCATGATTTAAATATTCAACCGCGAAGGCTTGCAACGGATGCTCAATCACCAACCGCGCGCGCGCCGCCACCATTTCAGCTTGCGTAGCATTCGGCCCAGCCAATGCCTGGCTTAAATAATCCAATAATTCACTGACCACAGCAGCACTCGGCAGAGGCGTGTTGTCACGAATACTGCGCCCCGTATAGGCAAGCAATAGATAATTGCGCGCAGCAAGCACCAGGTCAAGGAAAACGGCGCGCTCATCATCGCGCCGTTGGCGGTCTCCGGCCTGGCTAAAGGCCGCCATCAAGTCAAATTCATCGGTACGCACCTTACCGGGTAATACACCCTCCCCAGCCTCCAATATGCATACCACACGGTAAGGCAAACCCCGCAAGCTGGTCAGTGCAGAAAATGTCACACCACCGGTTGGCACCCCTCCCCGCGCGGGCTCATTCAGCACCCGCCCAAACGCCATACGCAGCACGGCTGCTGGTATCGCTTGCTGGGTTGCATCTCCGGCCGCAATCGCGCCGGTAAGCGCTATAATTATGTCGCGCAGTTCAGTGATTGGCTGCGCTGATTCAGCATCGATTGCAAAAAAGCGCTCAAGCGCATTCAACAAAATCGCGCGCCAGGCAGTCGCCGAGTGCGCCTGCGCGCATGCATCCGCAAACTCAGCTAAATCATCGATAAAGCGGGACAAAGAACCTAACAGGCTAGCTTGAGCACCACTTAGAGAGAGCATGGGTAGATACTCTGCCAGCGGCAACGCCCCCGCCGGCAATGCATAGCCAAGATAAAGCCGCATGAGCGCGTCCGCAAAAGTATGCCGCTCCGGCGCACTCAAGTTTTCTTGAGCCGTCAGAACCTCATGCGCTGGCGCAAGACCACGCCGCGCCAGCGCGCTGGCAAGCCAGAGCCGGATCGTTTCAAATACGGCATCACCTCCGCCCTCTTGGCGCTGCGTAGAGGTTGCGGCATCCATTTGAGTCTTATCCTCAGCACGAATTGCATAACGCGCAGCTAATGCGTCCGTGCGTAGCCATTCGATTAAAGCTACCACGCCAATGCTACGCGCAGGTAACTCAAGCATTTCATATAAAACGCGCGCCATCGGGTTGGACTGCAAGCGCGGCAATCCGGTGATCCTATAAGGAATATGACGCTTGCTGTCGGTCGCGCCAAACACGGCATCAATCAACGGGGCGGCTGCCGTCAAGTTAGGTAAAACCACTAATACATCGGCCGGCATCCAAGCAGGGTTTGCATCGAATAACCCAAGCAGCCGATCATGCAGCACCTCAAGCTGACGCATGAGGCTATGGCACACATGCACTTCGACTCCGGTTTCAGCTTCTTTGCCTGCCGCGGGCGGCACCGGCCAACGCTGCAAATTGAGGATGGCATTTTGCAGCGCTGCCAGCCAAGTCGGGGCTTCGTTCTCGATATACAGCGCGGTCTCGGTGCTGAGCGCACCTTCACTCAACTCTTGCAGTAAATGCAGCTGCGCTTGAGTTTGCTTGCCCCACTCAGCCAACAACACATTACCCGTTTCGTGATAATCAACTTTATTGTCTAACGCCAATGCACTGACTCGGGCCGCATCGACAATGTCATGCCAGTATTCACGGCAAGGGTTCATCAGATATAAGCGCACCTCGATCCAGCGCGCAAGTTCACGCAATAGAGCCAGGTGCAATGGCGGTATTGTAGGTAAAGCAAAAACTCGCACACATTTAGGCCAAGCCGCGCGCGCCACCGCCTCTGGCTTTAGCGTAGCCGCCTCAGTCAAAAAGCGATAGGCAGCAGGCGCAGTCTCGCCTGGCGCCGCAAGTTCAGCAAACAGCCGACGCCATAATTGGGCTTGCCAAGCCTCATCACTGCGCCAGGTAGCCTGTGTGCCAGCATCGTTTGAGCTTGGCGCTGTAGTGCGCAGTGCAATCGGCGAGTGCCCGGCATACCAAGCATTAAGCCAGTCCGGGCGATAGGTTAAATATTGCTCAAAAAGTAACGCAACCCGCTGGGCAAGTTCATAACGCATGGTAGCGTCAGCCGCCTGCAAATAGGCGCTGAGTCGCGCGTTATGTTCAGCCGGCCAGCGACGCGCGTCCAACCAACGATAACAATGCCATACCAACTGTTCTGACGCAAAAGGAGAATGCTTGGGAACCTCATATATGCGGCCAAGCTGTGCCCATAGCCACTGCGCTAAGTACGCAAAATCAACATTCATGCATATGCCAAAGCGGGTTGCAATATCTAATTCAAGACGGCGACGTAGGGCAACGCTTGGCACAATAATGGAGGGAGTGGACCAAGGATCAAGCGGATCGGCGGCCAGATCGTCCAGCAAAGCCTGAGCGAGTGTTTCGTAGCGATTTGAATAAAACAGCTTAAACATCTGACTTTTTCTTTAGCACCCAGTTACCGCTGTGCCCATCTTTTTGATATAAACGTTTAACGGCCGCCCACACTACCTTGTGGGCGGTTTCTTCTTGCGAGGCATCCTGCATGACGCTCTCCGCTCTCCAAACCATAACTCAAATCGCAGAATACCATTTTCACAAAAATACGCTAGACTCTCATCCACTGCCTTATGGAAGCGGGTCTGCTTTTTTATCTCCCATGCGCTACTCAATACAAATTAAAAAGTTTTTATATAGCCAATATTTTTATGGAGGGCTACGCATCGCATTCGGCGTTTCGTTGCCAGCGGTGTTAATGCTTGCGCTGTTTCACGATCGTACCTTGGGTTTTACAATCGCAACAGGTGCACTGGGCGTGTGCGCTGTAGATAAACCCGGGCCGCTTAAGCATAAACATAACGATATGCTGGCCTGCTCGTTGATTGGTTTTTTAGCGGCCTTCGCTACTGGCATCGCCACCAGCGCCCCACTACCGCTATGGGTCACCGTTGCACCGTTAAGCTTTGCGCTATCCATGTTAGTGGTTTACGGAGATAAATGGCTACAAATCAGTTTTGCGACGCTCTTCATGATGATTGCCACCCTTGGCAATCATTTCACCGTCCTAGAGGCCCTGATTAATGCCGCTTGGTTACTGCTTGGCGGACTTTGGTACACCTATTGGAGTACCTTAGTGAGCCGCTGGCAAGCAGAGCGCATTGAACAGCAAGCGATTGCCGAAAGCATGTTTGCGACCGCTGAATATTTACGTGCCCGCGCAGATTTCTATAAATTAGAGAATGATCTTGACGAGTGCCATCGGCAACTCATCCTTAAACAAATCACCGCCATCGATAAACATGACGTCGCGCGCGGCATTGTGCTGCGCAATCTGCCTGTCCTGCGCGCTGGGCATCTCGATGTACGACGCACGGTGCTTTTTAATCTTTTTATCAATATTGTTGATTTGCACGAAACCGTGGTTGCCGCACATGTGGATTACACCTTAATGCGCACGGTGTTTGCCGAGTCAGATGTACTGATTTTTTTCCACGATTTTCTACGCAAAAGCGCCCGCGATCTGGACAATATTGGACTTGCCGTCTTACAAAACAGCGCTTCACAGCAACTTGTCACGCTCAAAACAGAACTGCGCGCCCTTGAGTTTGAAATTGAGGTTAAACGCAAAAAAGCTTTTCCCGAGCAAGAGCCGGAAGCATATGCCATGCTGGTTGCGGCTTTTCGGCGCGTCTGGAGCGTCTCACGGTTGCTCAATAAAATGCATCGTAATACGCGCAGCGATACACCTCAGCCCACAACTGAATTACAACTTGATAAAGCTTTACAGCATTTCTTGCAGCGCCAGCATGTTCCGCTTCGACAAATCTTTTCAAATTTTAAAATCGCCTCCCCCAGCTTCAGACATGCGCTACGCGTGAGTATTGCGGTTGCACTCGGGCTATGGATCGGCCAGCTATTACCGCTGACCAATGCTTATTGGATCTGTCTAACCATTGTGATTATTTTGAAACCGGGGTTTTCTCTTACCAAACAACGCAATATGCAACGGTTGATAGGCACAACGATTGGCTGCGCAGCGAGCGTGGCTTTGATTTTGTTAGTCAAATCCCCCGTCACGCTCATCCTTGTGATGTTCGCATGCATGGTTATGAGCTATAGCTTGCTGCTTTTTAACTATACCGCAAGCGTAGTTTTTACCTCTTCTTATGTTTTAATTCTATACCATCTACTTGCACCCGAAGGCATGCGGCTGATTGGCGAACGCGCGCTCGACACAGCCATTGGCGGCGCGATTGCACTTGGCGTAAGCCACCTTTTCCCCTACTGGGAATATCGTGTTATGAAACCACTCGTCAAAGAGATGATTGCTTCAATGCGGCAATATTTCGACGCCATCTGCGCGGCGGCTGGAAAAGCTGTAGCGGCGAGCACTTTACCCGCCATCAGCCATGACTTCCACTGCCGCTTAGCGCGTAAAAATACTCAGATCGCCTTTGCCAATCTAGGGAATGCGTTTTCTCGCATGATGTTAGAACCCAAAGCCCAACAAAAATTCGTCGCCGAATTAAATGACTTATTGATCCAAAGTCATACCCTTACGTCACAAATGACCGCAGCAACACCTATGTTAGCGGCAGACAGCGCGGCAGATAAACCTGCACTCATTCATGCCCTTAGCGCCATTCGCGAAAACCTAACACAAGCAGAAACAGACACTCAGGTAGAAAGCGATTTTGCGCAGATTAAAAAAGAGCTAACGCGCAAATTGGATGCGATGGTTATTACAGCCGAGCAAGCGGATACTGAGCCGAATGAAATCGCGCAAGAATTAAAACTGCTCGCACTCCAATGCAAACAGATGATCACAGTATCGCAATTAATTTGCAAAGATGCAGGAGCAATTCAATTGCCTGCCGCAGCAAATTAAAAAGCGCAAACAGAAACTCTAGCAACTTGATTACTTTAATTCTAAGGTTGCGATTTTCTCATCGGAAAGCTGAGTCACTTGCTTGATAAAGTTTAGGGCAACACCCGCTTCCGACATATTTTTAGCAATCGTAAGCGCCATTTGGCGCTCACCTTTTTGCTCGCCTTCTGGCAAACCTTTTTGCCGTCCTTCTTCAATTAAATATTGTGCAGCAGACATAATATCTTCCTGATAGTGTGGTGCTATGTTAAGCATAAATTGGACAAAATCCTTATCCAATCCTCGACCTTATTTTGCTAGATAATATAGCAAAAATATCCTCTTTTCAATGGCTAACGGGTACCGCTCAAAAAGCTCAAATACCTTAGGTGCTAGTTGCGCCAAGTCCCAGCTATGAATGTGTTTCTGCACCCGTTCCAAGACAGCACAACGCTTATGTGTAAGCAAAATATCATCTGGCAGCGCCGATAATGAAATCCGTTGAACTGGCTTAATTAATGCAAATATTTCTTGCATAAGATCCACGATCTCGGAAACACTCTAAAAGACTCAGCGGGAAGACAAGTCAAGGTCTTAAAATCAAACTGTTGTTGCAAAGAGTTAGGCAAATGTATTTGCAAAAACTCTTGGGCCATCTCAACGTCCATCAAAAAAAGTTTAAAGAGCACATCATGCGGCATAGATAAGGTCTTCATCTCATTCTCGGTTTATGTGTAGACGTTAAAACTTAATCCAACCTAGATAAACAGAGCCGCCCCATCGATTTATGGTGTATCCAAGCGCCAGGCTTTTGTACAATCATGAACCACACACTTTTTGCTGAGCTCACTTCATAACCATGCCAAACCTCGCCGCTGCACATACGATTTATCGCGCTGACTACACCGCCCCCCCTTTTTTGATCGACGCGATCGAATTAGATTTTGAACTAGAGCCTCAGTGCACAACCGTTATCAACACAATGCAAGTGCGCCGCAATCCAGAGGCTAACTACAGCCCTAAATTACAATTGGACGGCGAGGCGCTGCAACTCATCAGTCTTCATGTGGATGGCATGCCTTATAAAAATGTGCAAATAGATGAAACTGGGCTCACCCTTTACGAGGTTCCTGATGCCTTTGAGCTCACCATCATCAATACTTGCAAGCCTGCCAGCAATACATCACTGATGGGCTTATATCTATCAAACAGCCATTTCTTTACTCAATGCGAGGCACAAGGGTTCCGGAAAATCACTTATTTTCTTGACCGCCCAGATGTCATGGCGCGTTATACCGTCACTTTGCGCGCCAATAAAACCGCTTATCCTATCTTGTTATCCAATGGCAATTTAGTTGAGGCGGGTGACCTGGCTAACGGCAAACATTATGCAAAATGGCATGATCCGTTTGCTAAACCGAGCTATTTATTCGCGCTCGTGGCCGCTCAATTAGTGGCGCTTGAAGAGCGCATCGTAACCCGCTCAGGCGCTCAAAAACTGCTGCAAGTCTGGGTCGCAGCGCATGATCTTGATAAAACTCGCCATGCCATGGATTCCCTCATACATGCAATTCAATGGGACGAAGCGCGCTTTGGCCTTGAGCTGGATCTTGAACGATTTATGCTGGTTGCGGTGAGCGACTTCAATATGGGAGCAATGGAAAACAAAGGGCTGAATATTTTTAATACTCAATATGTATTGGCGAACCCGCAAACAGCAACGGATATAGATTACGCCAATATCGAGGCGGTCGTGGGCCACGAATATTTCCATAATTGGACAGGTAACCGTGTAACTTGCCGCGATTGGTTCCAACTCAGTTTAAAAGAAGGCCTCACAGTATTTCGCGATCAAGAGTTCTCCGCGGATATGGCAGCAGCCGACGCAGTCAATGCCAGCGCCGCGCGCGCCAATCAGCGGATCGAGAACGTACGTATTCTGCAGCAGACGCAATTTACTGAGGATGCAGGCCCCATGGCGCACCCAGTGCGTCCAGAAAGTTACGTTGAGATTAATAATTTTTATACCACTACAGTCTATGAGAAAGGGGCCGAAGTTGTCCGTATGTATCAAACGCTTCTCGGGCGCGAGGGTTTTCGTCAAGGCATGGATTTGTACTTTCAGCGCCATGATGGGCAAGCCGTAACCTGTGATGATTTTCGCCAAGCAATGGCCGACGCTAATCAGCGCGACCTAACGCAATTTGAAGGTTGGTATAGTCAGCCTGGCACGCCTTATGTTTCCGTGCAGACCCACTATGATGAAGCGGCTCAAACTTATGCAGTTACGCTCGCCCAGTACTATAAACCCGTGCTGAATGCGCCTCAAGTAGACTGCGCGCCACTCCTGATTCCATTCGCGCTTGGGCTAGTGGATACAAATGGGCAAGATCTTGCCTTACAACTTGATAACGAAAACACGCCAGGCGCTGAAACGCGCATACTTGAATTGAGCAAGGCTGCGCAAACATTTTGCTTTATCAATGTGCGCCGCCGTCCTGTGCCATCACTGCTGCGCGATTTCTCTGCGCCCGTTATGGTCGAATATGATTACACGGATGATGAGCTGATTTTTTTACTGGCGCATGACAGCGATCCGTTTAACCGCTGGGCGGCTGGCCAACAGCTTGCAACCCGCATCTTGCTGGCGCATGCTCGCCAAACTGAGGCTATTCAGCTCAAAGTGCATGAGGCAAACCCATCACTTATCGAAGCTTTTGGCTGCGTATTGCGTAACCCAACCTTGACACCGGCTTTTCGAGCCCAAGTGCTCACTCTACCGACTGAAGCCTACTTAGCTGAGCAAATGGAGGAAGCCAATCCGGCGGCAGTTCATACAGCACGACAAAATTTGCGCATCCAGCTCGCCAACGCCCTGAGTGACGACTGGTTTGCCATTTATGCGCAGCACCAAACACCCGGCCCCTACCAGCCAACCCCTGCAGCAATAGGACAGCGCGCTTTAAAAAACTTAGCGTTGAGTTATTTAACTGACAGCGAGCATACCGAGCGCACGCTCCATCTAGCGCAAATGCAGTATGCTACGGCCAATAATATGAGCGATCGGAGCGCTGCGCTCAGCGCTCTCATCCACCTAGGCGGCAAACCTGCGCAGGCAGCGCTTACTGATTTTTATCAACGTTTTGAAAACGAGCCGCTGGCGATTGATAAGTGGTTTGCCTTCCAAGCAAAGCAAACTCGCGCCGAAATGGATGTCATCCATGTAGTGCGTACTTTGCTACACCACCCTGCATTCACATCAAAAAACCCGAACCGGGTCCGCGCGCTGATTTTTAGCTTCATCAGCGGCAACCCCGCGCAATTTCATGCGCCACACGGCGCAGGCTATACACTCTGGGCTGAACAAGTGCTTGCGCTAGATACCCTTAACCCGCAACTTGCGGCACGACTTGCACGCCTACTTGAGCGCTGGCGTAAATTTGTCCCGCCCCTACGTGAGAAAATGCATAGGGCGCTTACAACAGTGCTCGCTTCGGCACAATCAAAAGACGTGCGCGAAATCATTCACAAAGCGCTGCTATCTGCTCCAAAGGAATGAAACGCCGGCACAGCTCAATCTCGTTTTCCGGTACATGACATCGAGCAAAGACTTGTGGCCAGCGCTCTAACTTAGCGGCTAACTGTTTAAGCGCCGCGCTGGCTTCAGCTGGCGTGAGCATAAAGCGGCCACAATCCGCCATCAAATTAGAAAATGTAGGTTCATGGCTGCCTGCGCCAACGATTAACTGTTGATACCTCACGCCTTGCAGCTGAGGCTGAAGATCATACGCTGGCGCAAGCGACCAATGTCCATCCCGGTACAAAAAAGCATGATTTTTTTCGTGGTCATCCGTGTTGTCCATGAACACATTAAAAGCCATCCTAAGAAAAATCTGCAAACAATCCGCTTGCGGGCGAGCTGAAAACCGACGTGCTACTTCAGCTATATCGGCATACGCCATTTGTCCTTCTTTAATCCCTTGCGCGAATAGCAAAGTACGCGCACTCGCAAAGTGATAGCGACTCCCATCGCCAGCCCGGTCAAAACGCTCCACTAATAAAACGTTCTTGCCATTAACGGAAATGAGTTTTGCCACGGGTACCACAATCCCGCAGTCAGCGGCTAACTGCAAAGTGGCATATTCCAGCGCGCACACATCGCATTCATCTCCATTGGCCGGAAATTTAGCTAACCACTTGCGCCCTCCTTCTTGCAATATGGCTTTAGGACGAGCGCCCCCGGCACTTGCGCCAGGCTGCAAGAGCAGGCGTAAATGGGCACTCAGCGGTAACTGGCACTCAACAGCATGTGCAGCTTGTAATAAATCCGCCAGATCGGCACCCCCCCAAACCTGCTGCGCGTCAACTTGATCAACCTCTCCTGAATGCGAAAAACCAAGCGCACCAATCCGGTCCTCGCCAGCAAGCGCCAGATAATCTATCGGTGAGCGCCGTTGCGGCTGAAAAATTTTTTCAATAATTTGGCGCCCCCAACGATCTGGACCCGCGTCCTCAAAAATTGGATGCAAATCCTGCCCCGCAGAAGGCTCTAGCCAACCCCGCCGTAATGGCAAATCAGGAGCCAGCGCAAACGCATTCGGTCTAACTAAATAAGCAGGCAGATACTGAAACAAACAACGCCGGCCACCCAGCAATTCCAGTTCACCGCACGGTATGGGAGTCCTTGCGCCCGCAGCGTATACCCAAACAAAGAGTCGATGATTCATCGCGTATTTCACCTAGCTTTAGGGTCTAATCTACGTAACTCGAGCAATAAAGCTGTTTCATCATTAAATGGATCAGCAATTTCGCTCAGAAAGGCAAGCCGCCCAATGAGCCACAGCGCCATTGCATAAATTGCGATAGAAACGCTTGGGTCGCCTTGCTCCATTTTGCGTAAAGTCGGGATTGACACCTGCATTCTCTCTGCAAACGAAGCCAGCGTCTCTTTACGACGTTTGCGCGCAACACGCAAATTTTGGCCCAATTCACTCAGGCTGCGTGCAACCGGTGCGGGAAGCATGGAAGAGTCGGTAGATCGTCTAGACATGAAACAATAATTGCTTTTTTTCTAAGAAAAAGCAATTATTTTTTATGTAATGAGCCAATCAATGATTGGCTCATCAGTCCATCTATGCCGCGCGCGCCAAAACGCCGCGCACCTGCTGCGCGGCCTTCACCATGCGCGTTAAAGCCTCATCCACCTGCGCCCAATCACGCGTTTTCAACCCACAATCCGGATTCACCCATAAGCGGTCAGCAGGAATATGCTCAAGCGCGAGCTGAATTAACCCCGCCATTTCCTCAGTCGTAGGCACACGCGGCGAATGAATATCATAAACACCTGGTCCGATCTCATTCGGATAAGCAAAATCTGCAAACGAGGTTAATAACTCCATATTTGAACGAGTGGTCTCAATCGACAATACATCTGCATCCAACGCAGCAATTGCCGGCAAAATATCGCTAAATTCGGAATAACACATATGGGTATGGATTTGCGTGTGATTAGCGACACCGCTAGAGGCTAGCTTAAAGGCCCTGATCGCCCAGGCAAGATAGGCGGCGTGGTCACCCACTTTTAACGGCAGCCCTTCGCGCAATGCGGGTTCATCAATTTGAATCATGCCAATTCCCGCTTCTTCGAGCGCACAGACTTCATCGCGCAGAGCCAATGCAATCTGTAAAGCGGTCGTTGCTCGGGGCTGGTCATCTCGCACAAACGCCCATTGCAACATCGTCACCGGCCCGGTCAACATCCCTTTAACCGGCTTATCCGTTTGCTGCTGTGCATAGGTGGTCCACCCTACAGTCATCGGCTCAGGAGCATATACATCACCATAAATCAGCGGCGGTTTCACGCAACGCGAGCCATAGCTTTGCACCCAACCATGGGCAGTAATCGCAAATCCGGCTAGCAGTTCGCCAAAATATTCAACCATATCATTGCGTTCCGCTTCACCGTGCACTAGCACATCTAGACCATATTCGTTTTGCCGCGTGAGCGCATCTCGAATATGCGCGCGCATCGCTTCTAAATAGTCTAAATGGCCGATTCGACCTTGTTTAAAATCCGCTCGCGCTTGCCGAATTTCAAGCGTCTGTGGAAACGAACCAATCGTGGTCGTGGGCAATCGTGGCAACTTAAAGCGCTCGCGTTGCAACAATGCGCGTTGCTCATAGGGCGCATTGCGCTGTGCATCGCTTTCAGTCAATTCAGCCAGACGCTGCGCAACAAATGCATGATGAATGCGCGTGGAAGTACGGCGCGCTGAACAAGCTTGGGTGGCGGCATCAAATACCTTAGACACATTTTGCCGGCCCGCAACCAGAGCGCGGCGCAAAGCCACAATCTCATCTAGTTTTTGCGTTGCAAACGCAAGCCAACTGCGTAATTCAGGATCCAGCACGGTGGACGCAGACCGAGTATTTTCTAATTCACTCTGCAAATCGACCGGCACATGCAACAGAGAGCAGCTTGACGCCACCCATAAACGATCACCTAATCTAGCGTGGGCTTCTTTTAGGTGGTTCAAAGACGAGTCCAGATCATGCCGCCAAATGTTGCGGCCATCGACCATGCCGGCAGACAGAATTTTATCTGCTGGCCAGTCTTCTAAAAACGCTTCAAGTTGATTTGGCGCACGCGCCAGATCCAAATGCAAACCTGCCACCGGAAGCGCCTTTAGCAACGCCATATGTTCTGTAACCGCACCAAAATATGTCGTCAGCAGCAGTTGCGGCGCAACCTGTGCCAGTTGCGCATAAGTTGAGTGCGCCACAGCGCGCCACGCAGGAGGTAAATCTAATGCAAAAATCGGCTCATCCAGCTGCACCCAGGCTGCTCCCGCTGCGCGTAGCCTAGCCAGTAATTGACAATACACCGGCAACAAACGCGGTAGCAAAGTTAGCCGATCTTGTAGCCCATCTCGCTCCTTACCAAGCCATAATAGCGTCAATGGACCCAACAACACCGGCTTAGCACGGTGACCCGCCGTCTGGGCTTCAGTCAGTGCGTCAAACAACCCTTCCGTACCCGCCCCAAAATGCGTATCAGGCGTATATTCCGGTACGATGTAGTGATAATTAGTATCAAACCATTTAGTCATTTCCATCGCCGGCTGCCCAGCATGGCCGCGTGCCATCTGAAAATATTGCGCTAATGTAAGGGACTGCGCATCAAACCCAAAGCGCGCCGGCAAAGCCCCCACATGCGCCAGTGTGTCTAGCACGTGATCATACCCAGCAAAATCACCCACCGTCACATAATCCAGACCAGCATCACGCTGCAAGGCCCAATGCCGAGCACGCAGCGTGTGCGCAACCTGATTCAAGGCAGCCGCGTCTTCCGAAGTCTGTGCGCTCCGCCAAAAAGCTTCTAACGCAAATTTCCATTCACGGCGCGCGCCAATGCGGGGAAAGCCTAAAATATGAGCAACTGACATGAAATTCTCCTAGGGCAGATTAAAAGCCGCCACAAAACTTCCGCATGCTCACCAGATGACGCCTAAAATCTTTATTGATCGCAAAGACAGATTTTTATTCGCCGATTTTCCCCGCCTGGCGCCCGCTTAAGCGTTTTGCCACAGCCTTGAATATAGTGAAGATTGTCAACCATCTCGATCTATTAATAAAACGAAATTTTTTAATAATTAACTTTAATTTATTTCATATAAAATTCCGCTATGATCCGCACCCAGCTTGAATTTCGCCATCTACAAACCCTGCTCGCATTACGCGATACGGGCAATCTATCGCGCGCTGCACAGTGGCTTTATTTAACTCAATCCGCCCTCTCGCACCAACTTAAAGCGCTCGAGAGCCATTTCGAGGCGCCTCTCTTTATTCGCAAATCATCGCCTCTGACCTTTACCGCAGCAGGCAAGCGCCTGCTCAAACTGGCTGAGACCATTGTGCCCGCGGTTGAGGAAGCGCATCGGGATCTCACACGTCTCGCGGCCGGGAGCAGTGGCAGCTTACGGATCGCGGTTGAATGCCACACCTGTTTCGATTGGCTCATGCCAGCCATGGATAGATTCAGGCAGCACTGGCCCGAAGTTGAGCTAGATATTGTGTCCGGCTTTCATACTGACCCGATTGGCCTACTGCACCAAGATCGCGCAGATCTCGCCATTGTGGCCGAAGCAGACCCGGCTGAGGCTGTGCATTATTCACCTCTGTTCCGTTTTCAGATTGTGGGTTTGCTCGCCAACCACCACCCTCTGACTGAACGCAATGTGCTTGAAGCCGATGATTTTCGGCATGAAACGTTAATCAGCTACCCCGTGCCAGACGATATGCTTGATATCATCAGGCAAGTTCTCAAACCTGCCGGCATTGCGCCTAAACGACGCACTTCGGAATTGACCGTTGCTATCTTGCAACTGGTTGCTAGCCGCCGTGGCATTGCTGCGCTACCCTGGTGGGCGGTGGCAGCTTATCTTGAAAAACGCTATGTTAGCGCACGACCCATCGTCGCACAGCATGGCGCACTCCTTGCTGGGGAACTTTACGCAGCAGCGTCGCCAACACTCTCTACGCAGCCCTATATGCGTGAATTTGTGTCGATCATGCGCGAAACCAGCCTGGTTAATTTACCTGAGATTGAATTACTTTAAATACGGTCAAAGTGCACACATGAAGACCATTCGGGATCTGGCGCTTGCCTTACAAAACCAGCAGATGACGAGCGTACGCCTGATCGAAGAAGCGCTCACGCGCATCGACGCCCACCGGCGCGCAGGCGGCTGCGCCTGGATCAGCATTGACGCACAACAGGCCTTAGCCGCCGCGCACGCCTCCGACGCCACGCGGGCCGCTGGCTATGCACCTTCACCCTTGGCGGGGCTGCCCGTTTCGATTAAAGATTTGTTTGATATGGCGGGGCAAGTGACCCGCGCCGGTTCGCGCGTATTAGCAGATGCGCCGCCAGCAGTCACCGATGCGCCGGCCGTCGCTCGTCTACGAGCGGCAGGCGCGATTCTGCTAGGCCGCACGAATATGAGTGAATTTGCTTATTCCGGACTCGGCCTCAATCCACATTACGGCAATCCCTGCACGCCGCTAGACCCTAGCCGTGTGGCGGGAGGATCGAGCGCCGGTGCCGCCGTTTCGGTAGCGGGTGAAATGGCCATTGCCGCACTTGGCACAGATACCGGCGGCTCAATTCGAGTTCCTGCAGCCTTCTGCGGCTTGACAGGCTTTAAACCAACCGCCAAGCGCGTTCCTCTAACCGGCGCGATCCCCCTTTCAGCATCGCTTGACTCGGCTGGGCCGCTCGCCCCTTCGGTAGATTGCTGCGCCATTTTCGATGCTGTACTAGCCGGCCAATCTCCCTCTTCGATTGAAACCAGCGCAGCTAATATTAAAGGCTTGCGCCTTTATGTCACGCACGATTACGTAGGCGCAGATCTAGACCGAACGGTACGCTCAGCTTTTGAGGCAGCGCTCGAAACATTAAGCCAAGCAGGTGCGCACATCGTACATTTTTCGTTTCCTGAGTTATTTGAACTCAACTCAATCAATCAGCAAGGCGGTCTGGTTGCAGCCGAAGCCTGGGCTTGGCACCGACCGCTCATACAACGCGCTAGCGCACAGTATGATCCTCGCATTGCCGCAAACATTCGTAAAGGCGCAACTCAAACGGCCGCCGACTACCTGGATGTGCTGGCCGGACACAAACGCTTACAGGCCTACGCCCGCCAGCGCTTATATGATGCGGATGCGTGGCTCATGCCCACCTCAGCGATTGCAGCGCCCCCCCTTGCGCCTCTTATCAACGACGATGCTTTATTTGCTTCAACCAATGCACTGGCCTTGCGCAATGCGCGCATCACGAATATTTTGAATGGCTGCGCGCTCACGCTACCATGCCAATTACCGGGTACACTACCGGTCGGACTATCGATTTGCGGTTTTGCATATAGCGATGCACGCATCATCCGTATCGCGCGCGCGATCGAAGCCGTACTAGCTGCGCGCTGACAGGTACAACCTATATATTGAACGGCAACGCCTATAGCTCGCATTTTGAAACAAAAGTTTTTAGATAGAAAAATAGAAAAACCCGCGCGCACTAGATTAAAAAAGCCTCATATAAAGGAGCAAAAGAGATGAACCCCACTCCGGCTACTCCATCGCCTCAGCTAGCAGCGATCTACCATAAAATCAATTGGCGCATCCTATCATTATTGACTTTAGGCTATATCTTTGCCTACATGGACCGGGTCAACATTGCATTTGCAAAACTGCACATGCAACAAGATATTGGCCTTAGCGAGGCCGCCTATGGCTTAGCCGCGGGCATCTTATTTATTGGCCTGATGTTATTTGAGATACCCAGTAATCTATTGCTTTTAAAAATAGGCGCCCGCAAAATTTTTAGCCGGATCATGATTCTATGGGGATTGACTTCGGTAGCCATGCTGTTCGTGCATGACGCCTATAGTTTTTATGTGTTGCGCTTTCTGCTTGGCGTGTTTGAGGCGGGGTACTTTCCTGGCGTCATTTTTTACCTTACTTATTGGTATTCAGAAGCCCGTACCGCGCGAGCCATTTCCTTTATCATGTGCGCGGGTGCAATTGCGGGCATTACCGCTGGCCCGCTTTCTACTTGGCTCATGACGCATATGGCGAACGTCTGGATCTTAAAGGGATGGCAATGGATGTTTCTGATCGAGGGCCTACCGTGCATCGTGCTTGGACTGATTATCATCGCTTACTTAGACGATACCCCAGCCCAAGCCAAATGGCTCTCCGCCGAAGAAAAAACCCTACTCAATGCCGACCTTGCAAAACGCCACGTCATACCGACGTCATACCATCGGATGCACCACGTTTTTAAAGACAAACGCTTTTACGCTATGGCGCTTTGCTATTTAAGTTTTCTCGCCGGAATTTATGCAATCAACTTCTGGATGCCTACCCTATTAAGGGAGGCCAGTTCCGCCAGCTCAATCAGCTTGACCCAAATTGGCCTCCTCTCAGCCATTCCTTATGCCGTCTCGATCATTACAATGGTTGTGCTTGGCTACACGTCCGACCGTTATCTTGAGCGGCGCTGGCATACAACCCTTTTAATGTTGATCAGCGCACTCGGGCTTTGTGCCACAACCAGCAATAATCTTATCATTGCGCTCATTAGCATCACTCTGACTACGGCCAGTTTATTCACCGTCTCGGTAGTGTTCTGGGCTATGGCTTCAGATTATTTAAAAGGCAAACTCGCGGCGGGCAGCATCGCCATTTTAGATGTCATTGGGTTAACCGGCTGCTTTCTAAGTCCGGTCGTGATTGGCCGCTTAAAAGACGTCACCGGGAGCCTGCAAGCAGGATTATTCGTTATAGCGGGTTTAGTGTTGGCAGGGGGCATTGCAATCGCAGCCCTGGGACCCACCCGCCAGAACTCAACCCGCCCAAACGCGCGCTAACCATGTGGAAAGCAGTTGTCGCGCTGGCCCTTGGCTCTACGCTTGGTGGACTCCTGCGCTGGGGCCTCGGGCTTAAGCTGAATAGCATTCTCCCCAACTTACTTCTGGGTACGCTCTCAGCGAATTATCTCGCAGGCTATGTCGTTGGCATAGCGCTAGCCTACTTCGCCCAAGCCCCTAACCTTGCACCTGAATGGCGGTTACTGATTATCACCGGCTTCTGTGGTGGCCTTTCCACTTTCTCAACCTTCTCCGCCGAAGTCGTCACGCTACTGCAACAAGGACGCCTAGGGTGGGCCATCAGTGCAATTGGCGCTCATGTTGCTGGGTCTCTCATTATGACGCTAGCAGGCATTGCATCATGGCATTGGGTTAAATCATGTTGAGGAAGAGCAACGATGAATCATGCAGCGTACTAGGCTGTTTTGCCGCTCCCCATTCCCCTTGGATAGCGCCCTCCTGAGCAAGCTATAGCTCAAGAATTGGCTAAATCTGCTGTACTTGACTCTTGAGACGGTCCTGTTCCAGCTTGATCATGAAAATGAGTCATATTTTTCAATTCATTCATTTCTCTTATTATTTGATTGGTTACTTCACATAAAGCATCAATTTTTTCTTGCATCCCGATGAGCAGAAAATCTGAATCAACCTCAGCAGGATATAATGCATCTCTTGCTTTCCACAAAATAGAAATTGCTTTATTTATTTCGACTGATAAAACCTCAATATTATTTTCAGTGGAAACTAGTATATATTCCTTAAATTCCATCATGCTCCCCTGGAACTCTAATAAACTCATATTTATTTTCTTAATAACAGAATCAATACCCCTCTGATCAGAATTTGGAGATTCCCTTCGCACTACATCTAAAACCATTATTTCCACTGAAATTTGCTTAGCCACATCCATTATTTTTTTCATTATAGGGCTTAAGTTAGCATTATGATCATCTTGATCAAGCCTTTGAATAGACTGATAGAAGGTTATCTCTAGATTATTAGCAAGCTCCGCTTCAGCTTGATCATGAGAATGATTAATGCTTTTCAATGCATTAATCTTTTTTACTATTCGATTAGTTACCTCATATAAGACCTCAATTTTTTTATGTATTTCGATTGGCGGAGATTCCAAATTAACCTCAGCAGGATGCAATACATTTTCCGCTTGCCATAAAATGGAAATTATTTCGTTTATTTTGGTTGACAAAAATTCCAGATTATTTATCTCGGCAATTGACCCCCCCTTCTTTAATTTCTCTATTTCCCCCTGGAATTTCAATATATACCCATGGGCTTTATTTTTAATTTCTAAAAATAAAGCATTTTTTGATGAATCAATATTTCCTGGCAAAGGCTCCCGATTCACTTCTAACAATAAATTCAAAAAATTTATTTTAAACAAAATAACTTCAGCCTCGGCCATTAATTCATCTATGAACTCAGAATAAAGCCCCTGAATAATTATTTCCAATTGACTAGCCATCCCATATAAATCAGCAATTTTTTCATGCATCTCAATTGATGGAGATTTCCAATTAACCTTATCAGGATCTGATTCATTTTTCACCTCCAATAAAAAATAAATTATTCCGTTTACCCCAGCTAACAAATCAGATAAAATTTCCGGATTATTTTTGCCAGCGACTGATATTTCCCTCTTCAGATTTTTTATTCCTTCCCGGATAAAAAATAAATACCCCCCCACTTTACCTTTAACTAACCCAATATGCTTTAAATCAAAACTCGAATCATTTAACGGCCTTATATTTAAAACATAAATTTCAGACATAACCATACGAACTTCAATCAATATTTCAAAAATTATTATATTTATTGAATTAACAACCTGATCAAACTCTTCACCATCAATGATTTTTAGTTTATTTACTTCCCCGGCTATTTGACCAACCATTTCACATAAAGCATCAATTTTTTCATGCATTTCAATTGATAGAAATTTAGAATTAATTTTATCAAAATCCAATTCATTTCTTGCCTTCAATAAAATAAAAGCTGTTTTGTTTATTCCAATTGATAAAATTTCCAGATCACCTTCGCTAGCGACTGGCATCGCTTTCTTCAACCTCTCTATTTTTTCTTGGAACTCTAATAAATCAATATTTACATCGCCCTTAACTAACTTAAGATACTCCAAGCCCAAATTCAAATCACCTAATAAACCCACCTCTGAAATACATGCTTTCAAAGTAATTAGATTAGCTTTATCTAATATACCCCTTATTAATTCTTTAATCATTCTAGATTCTGAATTAGGGACACTCTGCACAACCTCTGCGCCACCGTCATCTAATTCGCATATACCGTCTTTAGCGCTGAGTATACTGGGGCTATGCAGACCTTCATTAGCATTATGATTACCTTGAGTAAGCTCTTGAACAGGCTTAGGAAAGCTCTCCTCTAGGTTATTGACAGCCTCTATTCCAGCTCTATCACCCCCACCACAACCTATAGCCGTGCAAAGTAATATAAATATAGTTAGAAAAATAAATTTCATCATTATTTCTTGTTCCAAGGCAAGACAATACGATTACTTCAGACGAACTTTTCGTCTTATTTGGAGATTGCAGTACCATATTAGCCGCCCAGATTCTATAGCCATGGCACTATATTGCTTTGTATAGAAAAATTTTTTACCGGTATTTACAAGTATATTTATACTATACCATTACAGACAATTTAGAATATTTGATTTTCTCGGCCCCAAAAAAGTTCCTTGATAAAATGAGCTGCCCACCGGGAATAAAAACCCACCACTATCAAGTAGTTTACCGTCTTTTTCAGCGAGTTTCGCGGTTTTTCATTTAGAGTCTATTTGTAGACAGCAAGTACCACCCTCTCAAAAGGCCTATAGAGATATCTAGCACTTGGGATCGATGTGCTATTTTGAATTGGGCTTGGGGGAGAAATCCAGGTAAAAATCTTATTTTAAAAGGCTTTTTTGTTTATTTTAAGAGGACTGTATTAAAGATAATTTAGATAACAGGTGGAGCCAGAGGAAATTAAATTCATGTCCGACTCTGTATGCATAAGGCTTTAAGAAGAAATGCTGGCAAAAAGCTGGAATTTCTAAAAATTTCGCTGCTGGGTTTTGAGTCTTCTGCTATATTTCAAGGATGGCATACACAACAAAAATGACATCTTTTCTGACTACTCTCTACAGCAAGCTGTCATCTCACGCAACAAAACACTCTCTCATCAAAATTAATACTCAATGGCCCATATTTTTGTTGTGTATGGTCGTGGTTGAAAGAGAAGCTTATGTAAAGCACATCATTCCGGAAATAGCTGCTTTCAAGTTACGTTACTTTGCGCATAAATGCGCTATGAAGATAAAGCGTGTAATCCATATGATGTAGCACTGGAATATAGTTTTGAACGTGTTTTACATTTCCTGGAAACGCATAATGAAACCGCACTGCCCGTTATCGCTGAGGCAAGAGGAAAGCAAGAAGACGATGCATTGCGTGCAAGCTTTTATAACTTGATGACCAAAGGCACGTATTACCACCGCGCAGCACATTTTCGTTTACTAAATTGCCCAATCAGCTTTCGCCCAAAAAATGACAATATCGCAGGCATTCAGTTAGCAGATTTATGCGCTTATCCAATAGCTCGACACGTCCTACGGCCCAATGAAGTGAATCGCGCTTTTGAGGTAGGGCTCCCCCATTTCTAATCTGGGGCCGAAACAGCCCCAAAAAATGGGCTACGGCTGCACACCTATTCAAGCTAGGCATAGATGAAACCCCTAGCATCCAAAACGGGAAATTTTATATTTTTAACCCGTTGATTTTAAACAATTTTATGGTGGAGCCGGCGGGAATCGAACCCGCGTCCGCAAGCACTCTACAAGCAGTTCTACATACTTAGTCAATCATTTAATTTAACTACAGCAACGCGGACGAACACGCTTTACTACAGCGATTCACTAGATTTGATAGTAGACGCCGTGACATCATCTACTACGATCTGACGTAAATGACCTCGCGCGGTCTTGCGACCCTAACCCGTCAGAGAGCGAGTGCGAGGCGAGCCGGGATTAAGCGGCTACAGCGAACGTTTTGTCGTTTGCAGTTACTTTTTTTCCCATTGATTAACGAGGTAACGGGTCCTCGGTATGCCCTGCATTGCTTTGCTACCCACGTCGAAACCAGGTCGGCCCCGTGGTGTCTCGATTATTCCACAAATCAGCGATGAAAGAAATGTTTTTTAATCTCCCCAATCTTCACGCTAGATGCAACTTCGCCGCTCTGTGCTTGCACTTCATACTCTCATGAAGTCATAATACAAACTAAGCGCAGCTTAGCGAATTGGATAAAAAATATGACTATTACGATTAAAAATGAAAATGACATTGCGCAAATGCGCGTTGCCTGCCGGCTAGCGAGTGAAGTTCTGGATTACATCACCCCGTTTATCGCCGCCGGCATCACGACCGGCGAACTGGATCGCTTATGCCACCAATATATGCTGGATGAGCAGAAAACCATTCCAGCCCCATTAAATTATCAACCTCCAGGTTATACCCCGTACCCTAAAGCCACCTGTATTTCAGTGAATGATGTGATTTGCCACGGCATTCCGGGCGATAAGACCCTCAAGAATGGGGATATTTTAAATATTGATATTACGGTGATTAAAAACGGCTACTTTGGAGACACCAGCCGCATGTTCATCGTAGGAGAAGGGTCAATTCTCGCCAAGCGGCTCGTGCAAACAACCTATGAATGCATGTGGCGCGGCATCGATCAAGTACGCCCTGGCGCGCAACTGGGCGATGTTGGCTATGCGATTCAGCTGCATGCGCACGCACAAGGCTATAGTATTGTGCGTGAATACTGTGGGCATGGGATTGGGCAAACTTTTCATGAAGAGCCGCAAGTACTTCACTATGGTCAGCCAGGCACTGGGCTTAAGCTTACACCTGGCATGATTTTTACGATTGAACCCATGATTAACGCGGGACGCCGCGAGATTCGCACCATGCCAGATGGTTGGACCATCAAAACGCGAGATCGCAGCCTCTCCGCTCAGTGGGAACATACCATCCTCGTCACAGAAACCGGGCATGAGGTGCTGACCTTATCCGCTGGGTCCCCGGCGCGCCCTGCAAAAAGCGCTGCCGCGTAAGCCTTGGGCTTGATTTTTGACCATTTTACGCTGGGCTTAAATTGACCAGAAAAACCATGCAAAACCAGCGTTTAGCGAACGTAAATATAACGCAAGAAGCCAGCTTTAAAGCCGTCAAAGCTGCACTGATTGAGAAATTTAAGGTTATCGGTAAAGCTGACCCATTCATGCGCGCCCTGGCGCGCGCTGCCGATCATGCGCTTTTAAACGCCTGGCATCTATGCCAACTCCCCCCCTCTTTTGTGCTAGCGGCAGTGGGGGGGTTTGGCCGAGGCGAGCTCGCGCCTCATTCTGACCTTGATATTCTGATTTTGCTGCCGGCCGAACCTGATGCCAGCCTAACCGCTAAACTTGAATCGTTTATTGGTATGGCATGGGATTTTGGGCTTGAAATTAGCAGTAGCGTACGCACCATCGCACAATGTATAGAAGCGGCAAGCCAAGATATTACGGTGCAAACGGCTTTACTCGAAGCACGTCGTATCGGCGGGGATGCAGCGCTTTTTAAGCAATTTACCAACTGTTTTAATGCAGCACTGGACATCCATGCCTTTTTTCAGGCGAAGCAGCTTGAAATGCAGCAGCGTCATGCAAAATTTCAAGAGTCTCCTTATAGTCTTGAGCCGAACTGTAAAGAAAGTCCGGGCGGCTTACGCGATTTGCAGCTGATTTTATGGCTGACCCGCACCGCTGGCTTTGGCCATACTTGGCAAGAGCTTGAAATGCGCAGCCAGCTCACGGCCAGAGAAGCGCGTGAATTGCGCCGCAACGAACTATTTTTAAAAACCTTGCGGGCCCGGCTCCATATCTTGGCCGGCCGGCGGCAAGATGTGCTGGCTTTTGATTTTCAGACACAACTGGCTGAAAGCTTTGGCTATCGCGCAACCCCCGCTAAACGGGCCAGCGAGCAAATGATGCGCCGCTATTATTGGGCGGCTAAAGCGGTCACTCAGCTCACCGCTATCTTATTGCAAAATATCGAAGCACACCTTTTTCCAAAGACCAGCGGCATTACGCATAGACTGTCTGAGCGCTTCGCAGAAAAGCAGGGCTTAATCGAAATCACACAGGATGATCTTTATCAACGTGAACCCGATGCGATTCTTGAAACCTTTTTGCTGTGCGAGCGCACGCCCGGCGTAACGGGCTTAGCGACGCGTACTTTACGTGCCTTATATAACGCGCGCAATGTGATGAACCAAGAGTGGCGCCGCGCACCACAAAACCGCCAACGCTTTCTTGAGATTTTGCAACTCTCGCAAAACTCGATAGAGCATGCAAGCACCGCCCACGCCTTAGCACTGATGAACCAAACCAGTGTGCTGGGACGTTATTTATTGAGTTTTTGGCGGATCGTTGGGCAAATGCAGCATGATCTTTATCATGTCTATACAGTTGACCAACATATTTTAATGGTCTTACGCAATTTGCACCGCTTTGGCGTAGCAGAACATGCGCATGAATATCCATCTTGCAGCCAATTGATGATGAATTTTGAGCGGCCTTGGGTCCTTATGATTGCCGCGCTTTTTCATGATATAGCTAAAGGACGCGGAGGGGATCACTCAATCCTTGGCATGGCCGAAGCGCAGCGCTTTTGCCGTGAGCACAAGCTAGCAGCGGAAGATGCTAAGCTGATTATTTGGCTGGTCGAGCACCATTTGACCATGAGCCGTGTGGCCCAAAAACAAGATACCAGTGATCCACAAATCGTCCAGCGGTTTGCAGATCAAGTGCAAACTGAGCGCCAGCTTACAGCACTCTATCTACTCACGGTAGCCGATATTCGCGGCACCAGCCCTAAGGTCTGGAATGCCTGGAAAGGCAAGCTCCTTGAAGATTTATACCGCATCACCTTAAACACGCTTGGCGGCGTGCAACCCAATACGCATTCGGCGCTGGCGCTACGCAAAGAGCAAGCGCTCACGCTCTTGCAACAACACCTGATCCCAGAGAATGCCTTCCAAGCGTTTTGGGAGCAGCTAGACATTGCTTATTTCTTACGCCACGATGCCCCTGATATTGCTTGGCAAACACACGCTCTTTACTTATATCTTGAAACCCCTCAGCCGATTGTTCGAGCGCGCCGTTCACCGCTTGGAGAAGGCGTCCAAGTTCTTGTCTACATAAAAGATCAAACTGATTTATTTGCCGGCATTTGTAGTTATTTCGATAGTCATGCTCTTTCCGTGCTAGATGCACGCATCCATACTACCCGCCATGGCTACGCGCTGGATAGTTTTTTTGTAACGCACGCGTATACTGAGTTAGACGACAATACGCACCACGCAACCCAGGGTGAGCTTTATGATTATGATCAAATCACCGCACGCATTGAACAACAACTCACCCGTCATCTGGCGAGCGCCAAACCCCTTCCGCTCCCCTCGCCAGGCCGACTTGCTAGACAATCGCGCACCTTTCCAAGCACTCCGCGGATTCATTTACGCGCCGATGAAAACGGGCAATATTACATTCTGTCGCTCTCAACCAATGACCGGCCAGGATTACTCTACGCCATTGCTCATATCTTAGCCTCTCACCAAATCAATCTGCACGCGGCGCGTATCAATACGTTAGGAGAACGCGTTGAAGACATTTTTTTGCTCGCCAGCGCAAAGCTCGCTGACAGCCGGCAACAGATTCAGCTTGAAACCGAATTACTCCGCGCCATTGCAGTTTGAGCGTGTTACCCACCGGCACTATTGCTCTGGCGACAGCTCTACACTTGCCAACAACTGACGCAAACCGTCTTCATCCAACACTTCAATACCCAGCGCCTCGGCTTTCGCAAGTTTGCCACCCGCCTCTGCCCCAGCAATCACATAATGGGTTTTACTGGAAACTGAAGCCGCTACTTTTGCACCTGCGGCTTCCAGTTGCGCCTTGACTTGCTCACGCGTGAAATTCAGTAGACTTCCCGTCAGGACTACCGTCTTACCGGCCAAGGGCCCAGCGCTAGGCCGCGCAGCAGGCGGCCCCTCAAGCCAGGTCACACCTGCTGCACGCAATGCTTCAATCACCTCAAGATTATGCGCTTGAGCAAAGAATTGAAGGATGGATTCCGCCACCACCGGCCCCACGTCATTGACTTCTAGCAGCACTTCACGCGGTGCCTGTATCAGAGGTTCAAGCGCGCCAAAATAACGAGCTAAATCAAGCGCGGTTGATTCGCCCACGTGACGGATGCCAAGCGCATAGATAAAGCGCGCCAATGTAGTCTGTTTAGCCTGGTGTAATGCAGCCAGTAGATTTTGCGCAGATTTATCAGCAAAACGCTCAAGTTTAACCAGCGTTGCAAAGCTTAGCTTAAACAAATCAGCAGGCGTATGCACCAGGTTTTGCACGACGAGCTGATCAATAATTTTTTCTCCCAAACCATCAATCTCTAGCGCGCGCCGCTGAGCAAAGTGCCAAAGCGCTTGCTTACGCTGTGCCGCACACGCTAAGGCGCCGGTACAACGAGCAATCGCCTCGCCGGGTAAGCGCTCAATCGCAGATCCACATACTGGGCATTCGGTTGGCATTTCAAAACCGTGTGCTGTGGCGGGCCGCCGCTCGGTTAAAACGCTTACCACTTCCGGAATCACATCGCCCGCGCGCCGCACAATAACCGTATCGCCAATCAAAATATCCTTGCGCCGCACCTCATCTTCATTGTGCAAGGTGGCATTGGTCACCATGGCCCCTCCCACAAACACCGGCTCAAGCCGCGCGATTGGGGTGATAGCACCAGTGCGGCCCACATTGACCTCGATTGCAATCAGCTTGGTCAAAGCTTCTTGCGCAGGAAATTTATGGGCTAACGCAAAGCGCGGTGCGCGTGAAACAAAACCAAGCTGCTGTTGCTCTTCCAACCGATTCAATTTATAGACGACGCCATCAATCTCATAAGGCAATGTATTGCGTTGCTCGCTCATCGCTTTAAAAAAGCCGAGTAATTCCGCTGCGCCCTGTACGACCGCACGCTTCTCACAAACCGGAACGCCTAGCTCCAAATACCAATCAAGCAAAGCTTGATGCGTTGGCGGCATGGCCACCCCGGCAAGCTCACCGATCCCATAGGCAAAAAACGACAACGACCGGCTCGCGGTAACTTTGGGATTGAGCTGGCGCAAGCTGCCTGCCGCCGCATTCCGTGGATTAGCAAACTCTTTCTGACCCGCTACCCGCTGGCGTTGATTTAATTTTTCAAAAGCGTTTTTCAGCATAAACACCTCCCCCCTCACCTCAAGCAAGGCAGGGATAGAGATGCCTTTCAAACGTAGTGGAATCGAGTGCACAGTCCGAATATTGGCGGTAATCTCTTCTCCTCGCACCCCATCGCCCCGGGTTGCCGCTTGCACGAGTACGCCATCGACATAACGCAATGCCACCGCAAGACCATCAAACTTAAGTTCACAAGCATACTCTAAGCCTGTTACTGGTTCGGTCTTATACAGCCCTTGAGCGCAACGTTTATCAAATGCTTCAATTTCTTCATCATTAAAACCATTATTTAATGACAACATTGGCACGGTATGCACGACTGGCTGAAAGCCTTCGGCGACCTGGCCGTTTACGCGTTGCGTAGGAGAATCGGGCGTCAGCAAATAAGGGTTCTCTGTTTCAATGGCCGCTAACTCGGCAAACAATCGGTCGTATTCGGCATCAGAGATTTCCGGAGCGTCCTGTACGTAATAAGCGTAATTGTGTTGCTCGATTTGCGCGCGCAACCTGGCCGCGCGCTCAGATTTTTCATTGTCTACAGGGTTATGCATGTCATTGAGTTGGATGGGAAGAAAGTGATGATGCTCATAGGATACCGGTAAATACCGCGGGTGACCATTGTGCCAGAAGGTGAAATATTGTTTTGCAGAGCGCAATCTAGTTTTAGGTTATTGACTTGACCCGTTGATTCGGTGATGCACGCTAATTTTCGCTTTTTTATTTAACCAATTCATTGCAGTCCATAAACTATTAAAAATCCATATTTATTACCTGTGTAATTTAAAAATTCGGATAAATTAATGACATCTATATTTAAATTTAGTCGAAAATCTACATCCTCTAGCTCTAGCGACACATCTGAAAAATCTGCTAAATTAGAACTGGTAGACTCTATAAATAGCGCTCGTAATAATGCCAAACAAAGTCTAACCAATGCTTTATTGTCGGCAAAGCATTCAATTGAAAAATCCGGAAAATCAATCAAGAAATTAATACCGATAGAAATTCATTATCATTACCATGCCAGTATCAAAAAAGATAAAGAACTTAAAGGGCAAGTTGCATCAGAGAGAAAAGATGGGGAATCTCTCCGAGAATTTTTTAAGCGTAAGAAAAATGATAAAATAAAATCACTTGATCAAGCTCAAGAAACTCAAAAAAGACTCACATCGATATCTGATCGAGCATATCAAGCTAGCTTAACAAATTTATCTAAAAAATCTATCTCTTTGCAGGGAGATCAATCTAGCTTAGTGAATGGGTCTCAAATAGAATTTGAACCTGGCTCTGTAGAGGAAGAAAAACAGTTGGATCAGCTTGAAGAAAAGAAAAGGTTTGCACATTTTATCATTCAAAGCTGTGTTGAATGGACCAGTGCTACTTCTTTAGACGATCAAACTCAATCTCGAATCCAAGCAGTAGAAAGAATTATCCAACATTATTGGAGCGATTCTAATATCGTTGATCTAGCTGGACTCGGTATAAATCAATTCCCAAACTCCATTTTTTTGCTACCAGGAAAAGATAAAAAGGAAGTAAATTTACAAAATAATAAAATTACCGTTTTGCCAAAACGTTTAATTGAATGCAAAATATTTAAATCCATCAATTTCAAAGAAAACGATTTAAGATTAAGTAGCGATATGCGAGATATTTTGAATCGACGAGATGAATATCAATATACCCTCGAGATTAATGATTCAATTCAAAAAGAAGTTAATGATGAAAACTTTGAAAGTGATTTTCGCTTATTCACTTTGTCCCACTTTAAAACTGCTGCAGAAGCAATCCTACAGACTGAAATTAAAGGTGAATCACGCCCCTCTCAAGAATCAAAATTCCAGTCACTTCCTGCCGCAGCGCACAAGCTTTTAGTATCAAACTCTGATAGAAACGAAATCCCTATAAAAGAAAGAATCCAACAGGCTTATCACGATCGGAGTGTAACTTTATCCCTCAGAAATGAAGGCCTCGAACGATTCCATAATGTTTTATTACACCTAAACCATTTAGAAAAATTAGATTTAAGTAGCAACCCAATTAGCCTATTGCCTCCGTCCGTATTAAAATTTAAAAACCTAAAATCTATTGATATGACTCATACAAAAATAGATCCAAATAACTATAAAGCATTAGAAACCATTAAAAAACTTCGTGCTAAAGGAACCGAGATTCTAGTTGATCCAGAGATCGATCAAGCCATCAATACTCTAGATATCATCAGCAATTTGCTTGCTGCAGCCCCCCATCAACTCGAAATGATCCGAGGAGAGGGCAAACCGATTACAACATCAGCTATGATGAGCGAGTTTCTTGATCAAGACCTTGAAATTAGGGAAACAGCAGCACGTCTTAAGAGTGGCCATCTAATCATAAATGCCATGCAACGACTTGAGCAAAACGATAAATTTAAGGTAGAGACAAGGCTTCTCATAGGAAGACTGCAACCTAACTATCCATCCTTCAGCCCCCAATTAAATGAAAAAATTCAAGATTTAGCTAAACTCATTATCACTGTAAACAGAACCCGTGAGCTTTTTGATCAGGAGTCAAGAGCTAAAGATCACGTCCTCTTACATTTAATGCTCAAGCTTCATACTATCGTTGGCGATACAGCATCAAAATTAGATCTATCTCATACATTGACAGATACAATCAGTTCTGAGCTCGATAAAAAATATGGGGTCAAAGTTAATCTTGAAAGCTCAAACCTAGATAGGCCGCGCGTATTGATGGATATGATCGTCGAATTTTTCGATAAAGAATATGGGGTAAAAATTGACCTACAATTAGATGGAGAAAAATTAAAATTGGAAATTATCGCCAAACTACTTGGCATAAACAAACAACTTGCGATGAACCATAAAATTACGGTTGATTCAAAACTATATAAGTTCATCAATAACTGGGGGAAATTAAATTGATTTGAATCTCAAAATATTATTAATTTTAATACTTCGGCAGTACCTCACCATCATACAGAACCAAGCACCTGAATTTAGCTAGCAAACCTTTACCTACCCATAAATATCCTAGACCACCATTTTTCCAAATAGGCTAGCTTCAATTTATTCTTGCTTTAAAAATGGGGCTATTTTGAAGAGTTGGTAATCGTTCTGAATACCGAGCTTACGATAAGCAGCTCGCTTTTGAGCGCTAATCGTTTTAATACTCCGTGAAAATTTCTCCGTGATTTGCGTCAAAGTCAAGCCATCAAGACAGCAACGTAAAACTTCACGCTCACGAGGAGACAGATTGTCGTAATCTGTTTTTAACTCGTGCCCCGTTCCTGACGCAGCCACTTCACCCAGCATAAAAGGGGGAACGGATAGCTGCTCGGCTAGCTGAGCGCCTAAATAAGCTTGCCCAGAAGCAACCGTGCGAATCGCATGCGGTAGCTCAACTAAATTTTGGCGTTTACTGAAAAAGCCGCGCGCGCCCGCGCGCATCACTAACATCATAGTCGCCGGATCATGATGTGCTGAGGCTACGAGAATCTTAATCTCGTTATAACGCACACTCAAATAGCGGACCAAATTCACGCCATCGAGATCATGTTCACCCAATGAATAGTCAATCAGCAAAACATCACAAGTACGGTTTCTGAGTGCGGCTAGCAGCGCACGGCTGGTCATAAAAGTACCAACGATCTGAATATCCCGTGCTGCATGTAATTGTGTCTTAAATCCATCCAGGACGACTGGATGGTCGTCAAGCAACATAACGGTTAAAGCGGGAATAGCCATAGCATCTAGCTAAAATAATCGGTATAACCTAAATTAAAGTAGCCAATAAAAGAAAGAAAAAGTAGCACGATTATATACTGACTCGCAGCAGCAACCTAAACTGCTGCTGCGTTAAGTTTGCATACAGTGTGTTACAGATTGACAGCGGCTCCGGTTGCCGATCAAAACCATCTGCCAAAATTGATCAAGAAGTGCTCAGCTCGCACTTGATAGACTCGACTGTTCGGTAAGTTCTATGCTGCACCGCTCACCTGCACAGTTAGGCTGATTCCGTATTGAACATAATTTTTCACCCTCCATCAATAAAAACCCTCAAGCCAAAATTCCGCCGTTTACCACAGATTACATATAAAAAGCTATGGCAGATAGTCGCAAACATAATTCTCTTTTTTATACAAGTCTTCGCTTATTAATTTAAATATAAAACTCTACCTCGTATTATACATATTGACTAATCGCCATTAACAATCAAATTTCTTTGCAAGAGGTTATAGTATGACTTCTACCTTTTTCCCTAAGGTTAACAAAACTCAAGCCTCATGCGATAATTATAAAGATGAAAAATATACCTCCACAAATTATTTTCATAAAATCAGAAAATCATTTAACGAATTATCTGAAAAACTAACAGGATCAAAAACAAGAAAAAACACCAATTCCTCTATCAAAGAAGATTACAAAAACTCAACTATCCATCCTCGAAAGTCCAGAACATCGAATAGATTTTTCGCAATTATTGCACCGAGAAATACAAATGACTATAAAAATGAAATCATCATCAAAAAATCTCAAGAAATCTCCGCTGCAATACCGACGCCCCTAGCAAGCAGCTATTCTTACGAACTGGAATCTCGCAAGGAAAAATTGATTCAGATCGTGAATCAAATTAATGATCTTAAAGGAAGATACAATTCCATGACAAGTTTGCAAAATTTAAATCTGCTAGATTCTAGGATAGGAAAATTAGAGTATTATAAAGAACAAGTTATGCAAGAAATCAAATTCTACGCCACCCAAATGCCAGAATATAACCCTCATTATCGAAAAGTGGAATATATAGATGCTATAGATTTTATAGCTTACTCCAAGTTAGCACCTTTAGAAAAAGAATTAGAAACCATTAGAAATACGTTGATTGGGCGCGGAGAAAATACGGAACACATCAAAGAGAAATTAAATAGAATAAATAATATAAATACGATGAACGAATTTGAGAGTGAAATTTCATTATTTATTAAATCTTACCTATCTGACAAAAACGATGGAAGTGAAAAAGCATCTGATGATGCAAAATTAGAAACGATTAACTCCATCAAATTCGCGCATCACTACAAAACCTCAGAACTATCACTTTCAGATAAGGGGTTAAGCGCGTTTCCAAAAGTACTGCTAAAGCTAAAAAACCTTGAACATCTGGATTTGAGCAACAATCCGATCCAATCTATACCAGCTCAATTACTGCAAATGGATAGGCTTCGATCAATTAATCTAACTCGTACTCATCTAATTTCCCAAAACTCGAGGATTAGTCCCAATCAAGAGACATTAAATCTCATCAGTCAACTGCGTGCGAAGGGTATCCAAATTATTGTCGATCCAGAGATGGAGGTAAGAATCCAGAACTCGCAAAAACAGACCCAAACTCATCTTCTCTAATATCGATTACGCTGCGTTACTTCACTTTAAAATTCGAGCGTATAGGCATTGTCTAGAACGCTATAGACGAATCGGACTCACACGCTCCTATGCTACGGAAATGGATGAGGTGCTTCATTCAAACGCTCTGGCACTTCAACGCCAAGATAAGCACAAACCCGCTGTAAGCGCCGTTTATCGTCGACTCGATGTACCCCGCTAAAAATCGGATGCAAACCCGGCACCACCGCCTTTACTACCTGATAACCTTCCGCCAAGCACTCTTCACTGTTCAAGTTAAACAATAAAATGGGATACCCTGCGCGTTCAATTTTTGTTTTAAGTTCGGATAATTGAGCGGCAACGCCAATTGGACTAGATAACTCATTTAGTACGTGTACAGAATCTGTCGAATCCAGCAAAAAGGCAATATTGTCGTAGTTCTTAGGATCAAAATAAAATGCGGCATGGTCGAAAAAAGATCTAATATCAGCCGCTCTTTTCGGTGGCTGAAACGTCAAACTGGGTTCATGCCAATACGACCAAACATGGGCCGCTTCAGTTACCGCTTTGCGCACAGCTGTTGCCAGATCAAGCCGACAGCTGGCGCCAAAGCAGGCAAAACGTTGGCCACGCGGTCTAATCGCGGCCAACACAACGGGGATACCTAGATCGGTTGGCAGAAGCCGAATTAAAACCTCCAGCTCTCGATTCGCTAATAAGGCTCGCAGGGAGGCAGGTTGAGCCTCAATCCAAGCCTGGGTCGGTTGTAAAGCGATGGGAGGGGTTCTCGTTAACCAGTAGCATATGAAAGCATCGCGCTCAACCAGCTCACATAGTGCAGAAAGCGTGGCCTGGGCAAAATCCAATCCGGCACCTTGTCCATTGCTGTTCGTATGTAACAACGTTTCGTGCTTATGCATAACCTCGTAGCCCATTAAAACTAATTGCGCCGGCACATACGCCGTTTGGTCTAACGTCCAGTTATACCCTTCCAGCCAACGCCGAGGTTGCTTGTCATCGTAAGGCTTGAAAGGAAAGCCTATTTGTTCGTAGCTTGGCCCAGAAAATAAAATCATGCGCTCTATAAGCTCAGAGGCTCCAGCGAGTTCGCATCCCGCTGCAAGCAGCAAATCCTGCTCACGGTATAACGCTGCGCAATAACGCTCAACCGCCTCTCCGAGGCAGCAATGTAGTGCATCCACCAAATTCGTGTCAAAACCCATGCCTCGAAAATCTGTCCCCAGGTACATACGCTGCTCGTATGCCTGCGGACTATTTCGCAGTCGCAGCTGAATCGGGTCAGAGAGCAGAGCGTGAATATGGTAAAAAGCAGGGAAATTAGCCGACATAGGCAACAACTTAAGTTGCCTCAGCACGCCCCAACGCGGATGAACCAAGCGCTCTAACAATCCATTCAAATCATCCGGCAAAGCCGCATATAGCGTTTTATCGATTTGCATACAATCCTTCTTAGATTGCTTACTCAAGCCGTAAACCAGCCCGCAAGGAGGTTAACGAACGCACCGCACGCAGATCGCTACAGAGGGTGCAAGCCGGTGATTTAAGAACCTGCCCGCGACTCAATTGCAGCGTCAGAAAATCAAACTCAATGACTTCGCCGACTAACGCAGGATCCTTGCGCCGCTGCGCAAACCTAGCGACCTGTAAGGCCGCTAAGTGCGCCGCAGTAGGCACGTTCAGCTGACTTGAGCGGGGCACAGTAGGCCAAATAGGAGCAGATGAATGTAATAAGCGCATTTCTTCAGGATGGCTTGCATGCGCAATATAACGGTCTTCCAGGCAGCCATAACATGCGCTTTTTACAGGTATTGTCAACGGGCCAACGCGAAGTAAAGACTGGTCAAGCATGACAAAAGTATGCGGCAATTTTGCCTGGATCGCTAAGCGATTCATCTTTAAGAAAAAGTCCGCCGCGGGGTAATCACTGCAGGTCAATGCAATACAATGCTTATTGCACAACGACTCATTCAAATGATCTGGGTTGGCCCGCGTAGCACGCAAGCCCAATTGATGCAGTGCTTCAACCGCGTGCTCCGCGATCTCGCCAGCGCCATATACATAAACTTCAAATAACCTAGTATCTTGCTCAAACTCAGTGGATGCATCCAAACAGTCGTACAGCAAATCATGACGCTCTAAATCTGCAGTATCGGCATCTAATAAAAAATTTTCTGCTTGCAAACGAGAGAGGGCTTTTTCAATCCGAAATTGCTCCGCTTCAGAAAAATCCTGAAAAATGACATGCCATTCCTGCTGACCATCACACCGATGAATAAATCGGGCAATTTCACCTAAATTGTCCTCCAGTTTAATCGTGCGAGTTGGCCCTCGGACAAGTAGATTACCGCTCTCATCTCGGTAAATTCGCAACGCGGGGTGGATTTTAGGCCGCATAAGAAATCATCTCAAAGAATCTGATTGGGCTAACACACACTCTTTCTCTTTTGGACAATTTAATATGGCGAGTACCCACTCCCAACGCCATGACTTGTCTCTGGACACAATGCATCCGGCGTCTGTGCATACCACTGCTGTCCATCCCAATAGGGTTGATTACGGCATTGAGTATTTTGCTGCCGTTCAGCAGCGCGCTTTCCATTAGAGCGCTGCTCTGCATCACGTTGAGTTTGCTGTCTCCTCTCATCGTAGCGACGCTCAGCGCGCCGTCGCTCATAAAGCTGTTGATCATAAAGTCGTTGTTCATAGCGCCGTTGGTCAGCACGCTGCTGTTCATAGCGGCGATCATCCGCCCTTGAATCCCAGCTAATCATCATCGCTTGGGCCGCATCACTGGGTGACGCGACCGCATCCCAACCCCTTCCTGGCACTACCGCACCGGCCTTATAGCTCAGTAAAGCGAGTCCAACCAAGGCTATATTTATTACGCTTCGGCGGGCAAGAAAACCTTTCATTTTAGAGCTCCCAATTTTACTTGCTTATAAAGAGAGGGCCGCAAAATCGCCACGGCCCTTTTATAATGCGTGGCTATCTTTTATAGTTCAATGATACGGGGGGTAAGTAAGAACAACTGCTCACGCCGCGCATTACTTGTATCTCGATACCGGAATAGACCACCGATCAGCGGAATCTTTGATAACAGCGGAATACCTGAGATATTATCCCCAGACTGTTGGTTCCGATAACCCGCAATCAACAAGCTCTGGCCATGCCCGATAAAGGCTTGTGTGTTGATCCTGGTGGTCGCCACCAGCGGAATCGAATCCACGGTTTCGGTACGAGAAAACTGCCCATCTTCAATGCTAACTTCAAGCTTGATCTGCGTTTTATCGCCGTTTTCTACTACCATTGGCAATACGCGCAACGAGACGCCCGTTGAGATGCTATACAGTTGACCAGACGTATAACCCTGCACTCGCACATGGATTTGTTGCTGACTATCCATCACAGCCTCCACATTATCCAATGTCGTCACTTTAGGGCTGGCTTCGATCTTCGCTTGATTGTTCTGCTCAAGCGCATTAATACGCGCCAGCAGGAAGCGGCCCGAATCGCCTAATAACGTCGTCATCGATAAACCCGCGGGAGAAGCGTTAATAGAGTTTTGCCCATTGCCAATTGCAGTCGTACCAAAATTTGGATTAAGCGCATTATTAAAGGTTGTTTGCTCGTTTTTCCCATTACCGGTTTGAATATCAACGCGACCGCTATGGACGCGCCAATCAATCCCTAATTGTTCCAAGGCATTATCGTCAACCTCAATAATATTGGCCTGGATTTCAATTAATTTGGGTTTCACATCAAGTTTCTCAATCAATTCTGCGTATTGCTCCATCCGCCCCGGTAAATCACGCACAAGCACCGAGTTGGTGCGGGCATCTGCCCGTATAATCGGCAAGCCGGAATTGGTCTCTCCATCCGCACCAATGGTTTGTCCTTTAGATGCATTCGGATTATTTTGCGAGCCTGCGTTTTGGACGCCCAAGAAAGCACTCATTTGTGCTCCAAGTGAACTGGCTTCACCTAAGCCTCCTCCTTTAAAGCCAGGTGGCAAGGGAGGCATCAAAGGCCCCCCCGTAGCGCCGCTCACGTCTGCCATCGGAGCGATTTTAAGAAGATTTTGAGTAATGTTTGTTTGCGAACCTGAGCTGTCTTGATTGTTATTAAACAAACTATTCAGCACATTCGCCACGCCTGTCACAGTAACCTTCTGACCACTGATTTGCACGTCATGGTCAGAGGCCCAAGCATGGCGTAATTTAAAAATCCGAATCTGCGTGCCAATGAGCCGACTCGCATTCACTTCTAAGCCACGCGCCACGTTTGACACCAATTGCAAATAATGTGGCGGCCCGCTGACAATCGCTGTATGTTGCATATCGTCATAGACAATCGGAAAGCGTTTATCAGAAAGCGCCAGTCGATCTAACGTCATGCGCAGATCATCCATGCTTGAATATTTAAAGGAAAGAATGGTGCTTTGCACATCACTGGCCGGTGCAACTTCCAGCAATGAGCCATCGTAGTACCAAACAAAACCAAAGGTTAAAGCAAGCGTCTCTAAAAACGCCTGAGGCGACATACTGAATTTGCCGCTCACTGACCCTTCAACTCCTGGCGCAATCGAGGCCGCAATGCCTTGACTCGCAGTAAAATCACGCAAAACTTCTTTTAAGGGTTTACCTTCAACCGCATATTGGATACGGGGAGTTTTCCAATGGACTTGTGCCGCTTTAGCCGGCAGCCCAGCCGTAGCAAGTACGGCAGCTATTAATATTGTGCCAAAAAATTTCATTTCAAAGCCACCGTAAAAGAAAGCTGCTGTGCGTCCCCTACACAGCACCGCCAAAATACCTGTTACACAGCCAAGAACTGGTACTTGCCCAGCATTGTGCTGCATAAAAATGGGGCTGGCATTTGATTTACTGCTCGTACTGATTAGAGCTTAGGTAAAGCTTTTTTTGGGATTCTCATCAACTTTTTAGCAAGCTTCAAAAATACTCACAAGTACGGATGAATTTGAATAAAGTAGCGCCCCTCTAGAGCGCAGCAAAACGATTTTAGGCAATGAGTAGGCTATTGGGTGAAAGCAGCAGATATGGGGTGCGCTGTAAATTATTGATTGGTGAGTAAGGGGTAAAGTCGCGGAGCAAAGAACGGCTGAAAGCGCATACCGAATGGAGCGCAAAATAAAGGGCGCCTATTATAGGCGCCCAAAAAACGTTTTTAGTTAATCAAACGCACTAAGAAAGTAATGGCGCGCCGCTCAATGCAGTGTCTTGCTCAATGCCCGCTAACAACCAACCTTCGTGACCTTGCATACGTTTAGTGAGATTCCATTTTTCAGAAAACGGCTGAGCACGGGTCCCCTGCTCTTCCCGAATCAGTCCAGAGAATTGCACGCTCGCTACAGTCTCATTTGCTTGTTCTTCAACGCCAATCAGCACGGCTTCAAGCTGCACAACTTCTGTTTGATTCAGCATCGTACCGCGCTCAGCTAGATCAAGTTTGATCTCAGCAAACATGGCCGGCGTGGTGAACTCACGAATATCGGCTGCATCGCCGGCATCCCAAGCGGCCTGTAGGCGGACGAAAAGAACTTTAGCGTTACGCAAGAAAAGCGTCGTATCAAAATGCGCTGGCACAGCGTTTACCGGCTGCACTGCTGTATGAGCAGAAGCCATACCGCCGCTAAATTGCGCTGCCATGCTTCTGGGCTCTTGCGCAAAACCCGCACGCATATCGAAATTCGACCCTGTGTTTGCAGCCATGGCCGACTCATGCGCGCCACGCATAAACGCCGGCGCAGCCGCCACGCCATGACGTACTCGGCGCGCGGCAAACCAACGCACCAACCCGTAGCCCAATAATGCAATTCCGCCAATGATGATGAGATTAGAAAGCATGGCGCCGAATGCTCCGCCTAAACCTAGGTGGGACAAAAGAGCGCCAATCCCGAGTCCAGCCGCAATGCCCGCCAATGGACCCAGCCAGCGATTACGCGTTGGCTGAGCCGCCGCATTGGATTGGCTTGGACGCGGACTAGGAGCAGCTTGCTGACGCTGCTTGAACATCTGCGCTTGGCGGCCACTGCTACGACCGCCGCCCAGACGCTTAGCTTCAGCCTCTTGCAACGTCAGTCCCACCGCCAGCGCACCGGCTAGCATGAGCACAACCCCGCGCTTTAAAGTCAACCTACCGATTAGCAACGCCAGGATATTCCGGCCAGCGCGAGCCAATGAACTTAGAGAAAAATCAGCAAACTGTATAGCTGATAAAGAAAACATCGGAGAGACCTCACTTAGAAAATTAATATTTTATGCCAATATGCAGGGCTACTGCCCCTGCCGCCAAATTATGATAATTGACTTGATCAAAACCCGCTTGTTCCATCATTGCCTGCAAAGCATTTTGATCCGGATGCACGCGAATTGATTCAGCTAGATAGCGGTAACTCTGCGCATCATGCGCAACCTTATGGCCAAGCCATGGTAATACTTTAAATGAATAAAAATCATACAGCTTAGCCAAGGGTGCCCAGATCTTTGAGAATTCAAGCACTAATAATTTTCCGCCCGGTTTAAGCACACGCCGCATTTCGGCAAGAGCCACCTCTTTATGCGTCATATTACGCAAACCAAAAGCCACCGTCACCACATCAAAATAGCGCGCAGGAAACGGAATACGCTCCGCATCACATAATAGTGTAGGCATGATCAAGCCTTGATCGAGCAAGCGGTCGCGGCCCACGCGCAACATGGATTCATTAATATCAGTGAGCCAGACCTCGCCACCTTGATGCAGGTCGCCCACTTGTTTGGCGAAAATTTTAGCCAAATCTCCCGTGCCGCTAGCCAAGTCAAGCACTTTAAATCCTGGCCGTACGCCAGCTTGCGCAACCGTGAATGCTTTCCATGCCCGATGCAGGCCAACCGACATTAAATCATTCATTAAATCGTATTTTGCGGCAACTGAATCGAATACGTTTGCCACTTTGCGCGCCTTCTCGTTTTCAGCAACGGTCTGAAAGCCAAAATGCGTTTTACTCATTAGATCGACCTTTTATAATAAATTATCCGTGAGACGCAACCACCGGCTTATTTGCAAGACCGCTCAGGATGGTTTCTCGCAATCCCAGCGCGCGGCTGCGGCGTAGCTCTAAAACCGCGGCGGCAGTGGCGCGCACGCGCGGCCCCCAGATCGGCGCTGGGAAATGGGCATCATCAGCATAGCGCGGAATCAGGTGCCAATGCAAATGCGGCACCTGATTGCCAAGGCTCGCCAGGTTCATTTTTACGGGCTGCATCACCTGCCGGATAATCCGCTCAACTTGAGCGACAACCTCGATTAAATATTCTCGTGACCCAGCTTCAAGCTCCGAAAATTCAGTTATATGAGCATTCCAGATGACCCGGCAAAAACCTGGATAATCTGCTTCATCGATAGCCACGACTCGTACTTTATCGTCACGCCAAAGTAACTCGCCTCCGGTCGTTTCGCAGAGCGCACAGTGTGTCATACTAGCACCCGCTCAATCCCTCCGGCATTGGCCTGCTTCACATAATCAGGCAACCAATTTTCACCTAGCAAGTGACGCGCCATTTCAACCACAATATAATCTGCCTCGAGGTCAGCATCGTCATGATAGCGTGCTAAGCCTTGCAAGCAAGATGGGCAGCTGGTTAAGACTTTTACTGCGCCAGTAAAACCATCTGCGCGTACGCGCATGGCACCTTTTTTGAGTTCTTCCTCTTTACGAAAACGCACTTGCGTCGATATATCCGGGCGCGTAATCGCAAAGGTACCCGCCTCACCGCAACAACGGTCGCTTTTTTCGATTTGACGTGGACCCGCCTCGGTACCCATTAACTGGTTTACCAGCTGCGTCGGGTTCATGGTTTTAATCGGCGTATGGCACGGATCATGGTACATATAGCGCACTCCCGTTACACCTTCCAGTTTCACCCCTTTCTCGAGCAGAAATTCATGAATATCAATTAACCGGCAACCTGGGAAAATTTTGTCGAAGGCATAGCCAGCGAGTTGGTCGTAGCAGGTTCCACACGAGACCACCACCGTCTTAATATCCAAGTAATTCAGGGTATTCGCCACGCGGTGAAATAGCACGCGGTTATCCGTGACGATTTTTCCCGCTTTGTCTTCTTGCCCGGCACCGCGTTGCGGATAGCCACAGCACAAATAACCCGGGGGCAGTACGGTTTGCACACCCACATGCCATAACATCGCTTGGGTCGCCAGCCCTACTTGCGAGAAAAGCCGCTCCGAGCCACAACCGGGAAAATAAAACACGGCATCTGAATCGACCGTGGTGGTGTGCGGATTACGAATGATCGGCACAATTTTAGGGTCTTCAATATCAAGCAACGCCCGCGCAGTTTTTTTCGGCAGATTACCCGGCATTTTCTTGTTAACAAAGTGAATCACCTGCTCCACAACCTTAGCCCTACCCACGCTTGTAGGGGGCCGCGCGGTTTGCTTTTTAGCGATTTTTTTCAACACGGCGTGACCTAACCGTTGCATTTTATAGCCCCAGCCAATCATGACCTGACGCGCGAGACGAATCGTGCTTGGGGCAGTCGCATTCAGAAAAAATAAACTGGCTGCCGTTCCTACATTAAATTTTTTCTTACCCATTTTGCGCAATAAATTGCGCATATTCATTGAGACATCGCCAAAATCAATCTTGACTGGACAGGGCGACAAACATTTATGGCACACTGTGCAATGGTCAGCCACATCGTTAAACTCATCCCAATGTTTTAGCGATATGCCACGGCGCGTCTGCTCTTCATATAAGAAAGCCTCAACCAATAGCGAAGTCGCCAGAATTTTATTACGCGGGCTATATAATAGATTCGCCCGTGGCACATGGGTAGCGCACACTGGCTTGCATTTACCACAGCGCAAACAGTCTTTAATACTATCGGCAATCGCGCCAATATCAGATTGCTGCATTAAAAGCGATTCATAGCCCATCAGCCCAAAACTAGGCGTATACGCATGGCGCAAATCTGCATTCTCAAGCAATTTGCCTTGATTAAAATGCCCATTAGGGTCAATCCGTCGCTTATACGCCCGAAAGTCAGCCAGCTCCGACTCGCTTAAGAACTCCAGTTTAGTGATGCCAATGCCGTGCTCGCCAGAAATGACGCCATCAAGCGAACGGGCAAGCTGCATAATGCGCGCCACCGCCTGATGCGCGTCTTGCAACATCTCATAATTGTCTGAATTGACCGGAATATTGGTATGTACATTACCATCGCCTGCATGCATATGCAGCGCAATAAAAAGCCGCCCACGCAGTACGCGCTGGTGAATCGCCTGCACCTCATCGAGAATCGGCTTAAATTCGCCGCCCTTCAAGATTTGTTGCAATGGCTTAAGAATTTCATTTTTCCATGAAATTCGGATCGTATGATCTTGCACTATATCGAACAAGCTTGCCTGCGGCTGAGCACTCAGGCATTGCTCAAAAGCAGATTCAAGTGGCGCATAGCCCAGTTGCAGCAGCTGATGATAGAGATTCGCCAATGGCGTAGCAAGTTCTGCGCGCACATATTCCCAGCGCGCGCGTACCTTGGCGAGCACATCAAGAACCTGCTTTAGCTGGCCGTCAAGCCATTCAGCATTTGGAATGTCATTGGCTTCGTCGCGCTCGCCGAGTGGCAGGGCCTGACGCTTAAAAAAAGTGTCCAGTGCAGTAACTAGCTGCAGCTTATTTTTGAGGGACAGCTCGATATTAAGCCGCTCGATATGATCGGTATATTCACCCATGCGATGAAGTGGAATCACGACATCTTCATTGATTTTAAACGCATTGGTGTGCTTCGCAATGGCGGCTGTGCGCGAGCGATCCAACCAAAAACGCTTACGCGCTTCAGCACTCACGGCCACAAAGCCTTCGCCATTTTTGCTATTCGCGATGCGCACCACCTCAGAAGCCGCCGTAGCCACTGCGTCTGCATCGTCGCCAACAATATCGCCAATCAGCACCATTTTAGGCAAGCTCGCATGCGCTCCCTGCTGTTTCGATTTCGCCGCATACCCCACAGCACGTAGATAGCGTTGATCCAAATGCTCAAGACCGGCCAAGGTCGCACGGCCTGCTTGCGAGGCTTCAAATAAATATTGCTTAATCTCAACAATGCCTGGAATCGCATCGCGCGCCGGCCCGAAAAATTCCAGGCAAACGGTGCGGATATGTGCGGGCATTTTATGTAAAAGCCAACGTGCACTTGTAATCAGCCCATCACACCCTTCTTTTTGCACCCCCGGCAAGCCGGCTAGAAATTTATCCGTGACATCTTTACCCAGCCCTGCTTTACGAAAACGCCGGCCTTCTATCGCGAGGGTCTCGGTGCGCAGCAACGCTTCGCCTGGCGCGCGTTTACCATCGAACCATTTCAATTCAAAGCGTGCCAGCGGCACCTCGTGAATTTTACCCAAATGATGCTCAAGGCGCGTCACTTCAAGCCAATTGCCATCTGGATCAACCATCCGCCACCAGATCAGATTATCCAGCGCAGTCCCCCACAAAACCGCTTTTTTGCCCCCGGCATTCATGGCAATATTGCCACCAATGCAAGATGCATCGAGCGAAGTAGGATCAACCGCGAAGACATAACCTGCTTGCTCAGCCGCCTCAGTCACACGCCGCGTCACCACCCCGGCTCCGGTTGTAATCGCAGCGGCCTGACACACTCTTGTATGGCCTGGCAACTCAATCAATTCAACCGCGCCAAGTTGCTCTAACTTTTCTGTATTCAGAACCGCCGACCAGGGCGTTAACGGCACAGCGCCACCCGTATAGCCAGTACCGCCACCACGCGGAATCACCGTCAACCCAAGTTCTATGCAGCCTTTAACTAAACCAGCCGTTTCAGCTTCATGATCTGGGGTAAGCACAACAAACGGAAATTCAATCCGCCAATCGGTTGCGTCAGTCACATGTGAGACCCGCGAGAGGCCATCGAATTTCACATTATCTTTTTGCGTATAACGGCTAAGCACTTTCAGCGTGCGCTGGCGCAGCGCACGAATGCGCTCAAATTCAGCGCTAAATGCAGCCACTGCCCCATGAGCGGCGACCAGTAATTGCTGCACTCGAGCCGTACGTGCCCGGCTCACCTCATCAGCGCCCGCATCTAAATCTAGGCGGCGGCGCTTTTCGATTTCAGCTAAGCGGTGGTTAAGTGCTTTGATCAGTAGGGTCCGGCGCTTTGGATTATCTAGCAAATCGTCTTGTAAATAAGGGTTGCGCCGGACCGCCCAAATGTCACCCAACACTTCATACAGCATTCGCGCGGAGCGACCTGTACGGCGTTGCCCGCGTAATTCGTCAAGCGCCTGCCAGGCTTCTTCGCCCAGCAAGCGGATCACGATTTCTCGATCCGCCAGGGAAGTATAGTTATAAGGGATTTCGCGCAAGCGCGGATCGGAAAGGTTTGCTTCAAAAGCCTGAGTGGGTACGTTCATGTTTGCTCGTAGCGAGCCGGCCGGGCCTAGCCGGCGACATATTGGCGCGAATATTGGATTGTACCGTATCACTCGCCCTGCTTAAAAGAAGGATACATTCCTTTACTGCGCGCCTAATAACTTTTTCTTGCGCTCTGATTACTCATCAAGATTACCGGACTCCGCGCTTTCCTCTTGTATTTGCGTCAAACAAGATCTCTCTCCCTCTGCCCGCGCGGCCTCAAATTCATCCGCAGTAAAGGAAACGAAGCGCGTACCCTGCCCAAGCCAATAATCAAAATGATCAATGTCTATTTTTTTCCATGAGAATTGATTACCGGTCAATACATACTTATACCATGCATTATCTTCAAAACGACGGAATAATATCGGAAAATCAAAATCATAATCTTTTCTTTGCCAAGTATTTCTAACGCCGTCGAATTGACTTTCAAAATCAAAATTAGTCATTACCAAAACCAATCTAGCCGCGCTGGTTTCAGCTCTTGGGAAGTTACTGAGATTAAATTCCGAAAAACCCTTATCAATAAAATTCCACTTATATAAACTTTTAAGATACACGCCTAACTTTACTTGTTGGCTAGGATTGTGAATTGAGAAAAAATAATAATCAAAAAATATGTGGTTATAATCTCTATCTCCTAACTGACTACTATTAATTTCTAGTGCATCAGCGCCCTGATTAAAATAATAAGAAAATTTAGGCAACTCTGCCAAATTTGTAGGCTCCAAATACTGAGCTATACAAGGTCTAAATTCAGAAGTCGGTGAGATCGGGGATGCTTCTGCTAATCTCCTGGATGCAGTAGGAGAAGAAGAATGAACCGTAATCAAGTCTGTCTGTTGCTCTGCACTATTAGTCACAATAGACCATGGTCTCACCCCCCCCTTCGTCCAAAGCGGGGTCATATCGGACCCGGAACTAGAGGAATCAGTAGGTGATCCTATTAATTTTTTGGTCAAGTCTGACGGCCATACGCCAGAGTTCCTCTTTGTCGAAGCAGACACAGCGCTAGGTGATTCTAATGGCGATGCTGCGGAATTCGTCCTCCCCAAAAATGGGGTCCGATCAGATACAGGGCTCACTGAGTCAGAAGGCATTCCTATTAATTTTTTGGTCAAGTCTGATGGCCATGCTCCCGAATACCTCTTCGTCGGAGTAAGCCCAGGGCTAGCTGGAGCAAATCCATTCACAGGGATAGTAAGCGCAGAAGGATGTCTGGCCGCAGGATTTGACGAGCTCTGGGGAGATCCATTCAAATCCTCTATTTTCAGAGGTTGACCTATAGAAATACCAAGCCCGGGCGTGGCTGAGCCACTAGAAAGGTCTGCTCGAGGATTAGGGTTCTCGTCACTCAGCTTTGAGAAATCCCGGTACTTCTCAGCCAGCCTCTCAAGCCCCTCTTCGGAACGCTCACTCTGATTTGGCCGGGGTGTGACAGGAGAGATTGCTGACTCACTGGGAAAGAGTTCAAGATCTGGCGTTGCAGGCGATCCAACAAAATCCGCACGCGCTGCAGATTGATCCCCCAAAGCGCCTGGATTAGGCGAGAGAGGAGGTGTATAAAAACCCACATTCTCAGCAACAGGCTTTAATAAGCTTCGGCGATTTTCATCTGGCATTACAGGTGACCCTACAAAATCCGCACTCGCTGCAGATTGATCCCCCAAAACGCCTGGATTAGGCGAGAGAGGAGGTGTATAAAAACCCACATTCTCAGCAACAGGCTTTAATAAGCTTCGGCGATTTTCATCTGGCATTGCAGGTGACCCTACAAAATCCGCACTCGCTGCAGATTGATCCCCCAAAACGCCTGGATTAGGCGAGAGAGGAGGTGTATAAAAACCCACATTCTCAGCAACAGGCTTTAATAAGCTTCGGCGATTTTCATCTGGCATTGCAGGTGACCCTACAAAATCCATACTCGCTGCAGATTGCCCCCCCAAAGCGCCTGGATTAGGCGAGAGAGGAGGTGTATAAAAACCCACATTCTCAGCAACAGGACTTAATAAGCTCGAGTGGTTTCCATTCAACCCCGCGGAATGCTCAATCGCTGGCGCTAAATCCACAACAATTCTCAGCGGATGCAAGCCAGGAGGTGAATCGCTGGCTCTTTTATCGGAAGAACCGATAAAAGAAGGATTATTCTTGGCAGCAGATGCCAATAAGCTCTTTTCGGCGAAATTCTTGCGCACTAGCGGCGGATCTACAAATATATCCGGCAGCGGCAAGGCTGAAGATATGCTAGCATCCCGCTTAGCTGGGACTGGAACAGACGCGGACTCATCCCCTCCTCCACAAGCAACCGCACTTAAGCATAGAATGATCGCAACCCTAGATGATTTCATCTAATTCCCCCCTCGTTTTTTTGACTACATTTAATAATTATTTAACTCACCTAAGTCTATCAAATCGATAAGGATCAAATTGATAAGGATCAAATTGATAGGCTTACCCCTTAATTTTTTTAGTTCAATTGAACAACTGACTTCGGCCGATTTTACTATAAAGATGGGCTAAGCCAACACTTAAGCAGTTTAGCGCTATGATTGAGGGTTTTCATCAGCCCTCAAACTGATATGTCTGCTCCTGATTACCTAAAAAAGATCCTCACCGCCCGCGTTTATGATGTAGCCCGTGAAAGCGAGCTCGAGTATGCAAGAAACTTATCCGCGCGGCTCGCTCATCGAATTTACCTTAAGCGCGAAGATAAGCAATCCGTGTTTTCCTTCAAGCTGCGCGGTGCTTATAACAAGATGGTGCATTTGTCAGCTCAGGAACGCGCGCGCGGTGTGCTTGCCGCCTCAGCCGGTAATCATGCGCAAGGCGTGGCGCTAGCAGCGGCCCAACTCGGCTGCCCTGCCGTGATTGTGATGCCCGTCACCACTCCCGAGGTCAAAATCAATGCGGTGCGCACTCACGGCGGCTCAGCCGTCGAGGTTATTCTCACCGGAGATTCGTTTAGCGATGCCTACCAATATGCGTTAAGCATTCAAAATGAACGCGGTTTAACCTTGGTCCATCCGTTTGACGATCCCGACGTGATTGCTGGGCAAGGCACCGTGGCAATGGAGATTTTGCGCCAACACCAAGGTCCTCTCGATGCAATTTTTGTGCCAATTGGCGGCGGTGGCTTAATTGCCGGGGTTGCGGCTTACGTCAAGGCATTGCGGCCAGAAATCAAGGTGATTGGTGTGCAAACCGATGATTCACCCGCCATGGCGCAATCCTTAGCTCAAGGCAAGCGAGTTATCCTGAGCGAAGTGGGTTTATTTTCGGAGGGCACCGCAGTCAAACAGGTGGGAACAGAAACTTTTCGCTTATGCCAAGCCTATGTCGATGAAGTGATATTGGTCAATACAGATGCACTATGCGCCGCCATCAAAGATATATTTGAAGACACGCGTAGCTTACTTGAGCCTGCCGGCGCGCTGGCGCTCGCTGGGCTTAAAATGTACGCTCAGCGCACAGGCTGCAAAGACGCAACGTTTGTCGCAATTACTTCAGGCGCCAATATGAATTTCAATCGGATGCGTTTTGTCGCGGAGCGCGCAACCGTAGGGGAAGTGCGCGAAGCGGTTTTTGCGGTGACCATTCCTGAAAAACAAGGCAGTTTTAAGCGTTTTTGTTCCGTCATCGGCCAACGTAGCGTAACTGAATTCAATTATCGCATTGCCGACGCACGTTCTGCGCACATTTTTGTCGGCGTGCAAATCAGTCAGCGCGAGGAACGGGAATCCATTAGCACAGCTTTGGCTCAGCAAGGCTTTACAAGCCTCGATTTAACCGGTGATGAACTATCTAAACAACATATTCGTTATATGGTCGGCGGCCATTCACCGCTCGCTGGCAATGAACGCTTATACCGTTTCGAGTTTCCCGAACGGCCCGGCACGTTAATGAAATTTTTATCTTCAATGGCCCCCAACTGGAACATCAGTCTTTTTCATTATCGTAATCAAGGCGGGACTTACAGTAGTATTTTGGTCGGTTTGCAAATACCCGACTCTGAATCTGACGCATTCCAACAGTTTTTAGTTATGCTTGGGCTACCGCACTGGGATGAAAGCGCAAACCCCGCCTATCAGCTATTTTTAAGTTAAACACGCATGAATCCGCACCAATCCCCACTTGGCCAAGCCACCGAATATAGTACACAGTACGATCCTAAACTGCTGTTTCCGATTGCGCGCCAGCCGATGCGCGAGCAAATGGGCCTCTCCGCAACCTTGCCTTTTGTGGGAGCCGATATTTGGAATGCTTATGAGCTATCATGGTTAAATCAAGGCGGCAAACCTCAGATTGCTCTTGCGCGCATGATCATTCCAGCCGAGTCACCGAATCTCGTCGAATCCAAATCACTTAAGCTATATTTGGGCTCATTTGCCCAAACAAAATTTGCCTCAGCAGATCAGGTTTGCGCTCTGATGGGCGAGGATCTATCCGCGTTATGCGGTATGCCCGTGTCGGTTGCTCTGACCCAACCCGCGGCTTTCGCTACCGTGCCACGGCAAGAATTGGATGGCATATTGCTCGATCGGCTTGAGCTTGAAATTGAACACTATCAAATCGCGCCTGAATTGTTATCCGCGCACTTTAACCAAGCTGCGATAGAAGAAACGCTCGTCTCTAACTTGCTGAGATCAAACTGCCCCGTCACCGGCCAACCTGACTGGGCTAGCATTCAGATTCGCTATGTGGGCCCCCCCATTGAGCATGCCGGATTATTGCGCTATCTAGTGTCTTATCGACAGCATACGGGCTTTCACGAACAATGCGTTGAACGCATTTTTATAGACCTGCTGCAGATTTGCCGCCCAACGCAACTTGCCGTCTATGCACGCTATACACGCCGTGGTGGGCTTGATATTAACCCTTTCAGAGCAAATTTTAGTCTACCCTTGCCAGATAATATGCGCACCGCGCGCCAATAACGCGGCCGCTCTTTAGGCTCCAGCAAGCCTAGCTCCTTCTTTAATTTATGCACGTTTTCGCATCCTTTTCCGGGGGGCGACGCGTGACGGCTATGCTGCTCGCAATACATCAAGACTTTTCGAGGTTGCCACTTTTAGTCCGCGATCTCGAAAATACTCGGCGAGTCAGGTATGAGCGAAGAAAAAAACCAAGAACCGACAGATAAGCGACTGCGTGATGCGCGCGAGCGCGGCGATGTGTATAAAAGTACCGACTTGACCGGCGCCGTCACGATGTGTGTCACCCTCCTTTTATTAATGTCCATGCAGCCGCTACTGAGTAAAGGGGTGCAAGGCATGATCATGGTGGCACTCGATTTTATCGATAGCGATCACAATCTGGTTAATTTGCTCATTGCAGTACAAAAAATTGGCATTTTCTCACTTTACGGGATTCTGCCTTTTTTGTTGTTCCCGCTCCTCACCGCTGTTTTAACCCTATTGCCACAAGTCGGTTTCGGGCTTTCTTTCGAACCCGTCACACCCAATTTTGATGCGCTTAATCCAGGCAATGGATTGCAACGCATGTTTTCTCTTAAAACCTTACTTGAGCTCGTCCGCTCTTTGCTCAAAGCGGTTTTAATTGTTTTTGTGATGTGGAAAGCCACCCTCATGGTGCTGCCTTTGATTGCAGCCTCAATCGGGCAACCTTTAATCACCATCTTGCAAGTGTCATGGCAAGTCCTGCTCAAAGTCTGTGCGATTGCAGCAGGGCTCTTTTTAATCATTGGCTTAGTTGACCTTAAGTTACAAATCTGGCTTTTCATGCGTAAACACCGGATGAGTGAAACCGAAATCAAAAATGAATACAAAGAAATGGAGGGAGATCCACATATAAAAGCGGAACGCAAAGCCATCGCGCGTGAAATTGCTTTCTCCCCAAGCCTTAAGAAAGCGATTAAGTCGTCCAACGCGGTGCTGGTTAATCCAACTCACTATGCGGTGGCCATCTACTATGACCGCAAGGAACACGGATTACCGATCGTGGTCGCTAAAGGGATGGATGCATCAGCTGCGCTGATACGCAAGCTCGCCCGCGATGAAGGTGTACCGATCATCAGTAACCCACCGCTCGCCCGCGCGCTGTATAAAATCCAACTGCAAGGTGCTGTGCCAGAAGAATTATTTGAAGTCGTGGCGGCTATTTTGCGTTGGGTTGAAGGTGTTGCGGCACAGCGTAACGTAACGCCCTCAATTCATTGAAGATTATGTTTAAATCTCTAAAACTCCCAGCATTTGGTGAAGTCGGCATTGCACTCCTCATTATTGCGATTATTTCATTGATGATCCTGCCGCTGCCGCCAATGCTGATTGATGGCCTACTGGCAATTAATATCTCCATCAGCGTCACGCTCTTGATGGTGACCATGTATATCCCCAATATCGTTTCTTTATCCTCGTTTCCCTCTCTCTTATTATTCACCACACTGTATCGACTCGCCCTGAATATTGCCTCAACCAAATCCATTTTGCTGCACGCAGATGCAGGACACATTATTGAAAGCTTCGGCCAACTCGTAGTAGGTGGCAATTTAATGGTGGGCATGGTGGTGTTCATTATTATTACAACCGTACAGTTTATTGTGATTGCCAAAGGTTCTGAACGAGTGGCTGAAGTCAGCGCGCGTTTCACATTAGATGCAATGCCCGGTAAACAGATGAGCATTGATGCCGATTTACGCGCCAATGCAATTGATGCGGATGAGGCACGCAAACGGCGCGCTGCCCTGGCCATGGAAAGTAAACTCCACGGGGGGATGGACGGCGCCATGAAGTTTGTCAAAGGCGATGCCGTAGCCGGCCTGGTCATTACGCTGATCAATATCATCGCAGGCATCATTGTTGGGGTCACCTACCATGAGATGGCGGCTGGCGAAGCAGCCAATCGTTTCTCAGTTTTATCGATTGGCGATGCCATGGTCTCGCAAATCCCCTCTCTGCTCATCTCAGTGGCTGCGGGAGTGATTATTACGCGCGTTGCCGATGATCTGAAACCAGAAGCTGAGTCGCTCGGCGATGAAATCGGCCGGCAATTATCCAGTAGCTCACGCGCCTTATATCTTGCCAGCCTTTTACTATTAGGCTTCGCCCTGGTGCCGGGTTTTCCAGCCGCACTCTTTGTATTAATTGCCATCATCCTCTCGCTCACCGGCTATAAATTAAGCAGACGCCAGTTCAATCGCGTAGAAGGGGTCAATAGCGAACCGGTTCCTTCAATGCAACGCGCCGGTGATCGCGGCGCGGCGCCCTCTATTTTGCCTCATGCGCCCTCCTTTACCAGCCCAGTCGGAGTCCGCCTAGCGTTTGATTTAGCGGCGCGCCTGGCTCCGCAACAGCTTGAAAAAGCGTTTGATACTGAACGCAAGAAATTGCAAGAAGAACTCGGTCTGCCTTTTCCCGGCATCACCATGTGGCGCGCCGAAACTTTATCCTCGCAAACCTATGAAATTTTGCTGCACGATGTGCCGCAAATACAAAGTTCTCTTCCGGTTGGCAAAGTCATGCTGCTTGACGCTGAAAGCAATCCAGAGGTACGTGAACAGTGCGAGGCGCTCTCCGATATTGGTGGCTTTGCGACCAGCCACTGGCTCACCACAGCCGAAGCTGGCTCTCAAACCAAAACTCGAAACATTGAATCTGTGATTGCGCATCATGTGATTGCGCTCATGTACAAACATGCGAATCTTTTCATTGGCATCCAAGAAACCCAATGGATCCTAGATCAGCTACAAACGAGTCATCCAGGCATTGTGGCTGAGGTGCAAAAAGTCTTACCGCCGCAACGTATTGCTGAAGTGCTGCGGCGCTTGCTTGAAGAACACGTGCCAATCCGCAATGTGCGCAATATTATGGAAAGCCTGATCCATTGGGGCCCCAAAGAAAAAGATTTGCTGTTATTAACGGAATATGTGCGCGGCGACCTGTCTAGCTTTATGGCCTATCGCGCAGGCAAGGGCGCGAAGCAACTCTCAGCGATTCTGTTTGAACTTCCCGCTGAGCAACATATCCGACAAGCGATTAAACAAACCCCTACGGGCAATTATTTAGCTCTGCCACCCGAGCATGTACAACACTTTATTAAAAAAATTAAACGCATCGCTGGCACTGAGCCACGCGATGATGTCATCTTAGTCACCTCAATGGATATTCGTCGCTATATCCGCCGCATGATCGAAAATCATCTCAGTTGGCTACCCGTCTATTCGTATCAGGAACTGGGCGAGCATATCCAGTTGCAACCCATCGGGCGCATCTCCGTGTAAAAGAGAGCAATGGTGAGCCGACTCGATATAAAATCCATTCGCATATATAGCGAGACGCCCACCAGCAAAGATCCTCTGCGCCAGCGGCGCAAATTGAACTGGCTTGAGCTGATGCGCCGCGGCACGCAGCAACCTGAGGTTCTGCTAGAACCCGTAGAGTCCGAAACCCGGCTCGCTCAGTTTGACCCAGAAGACCCGCCGCCTACGGATACCCCCGTTGACCAGGAGCCGCCCCTGGATGACATGCCGCCAACGAGCGACGAAGCGACTATCGCCGAGTCCCCCTCGGCTTGGCTCAGCGCGCCACCTACGCCCCCTCTTGCTCCAAAGCGGCTATCGCTGCCAGAGACCGGGCCGATTGCCTATCTTGTATCCCGCCTCACACAACTGTGCAACGACCCGGCGATTCATAGCGCAGGTCATTGGGAAATGCAAATCCCCCTTCTCAAACCCGAATTGTTACCCAATACCGCGCTTTTCTTATCTCTTTCGTATTTCGCGCTTTCTCTTCGCTTTGAAATTGCTGACCTCGCAACGAAAGAACTAATCTGCTTATATTGCGAACCACTTAAGCATCGATTGACTGAATTAATGGCTAAAAGAACGCCAGCGCGTGAGGTTAACATCGTTATTTGGTGACATCCAAAGCGCTGGACCCGATAACCTTCGGCCGTTGCCGTTGTTTACATGGCATTGAAGTCCCATGAAACAGACGTTTACCCACTCAGAGCAAAGCGCCGCCCGCCCGCTGCAAGGACTCTTGCCTAGCATGACGCCACTCAGAGCACGCTTGACGCGGCTCATGGCTGATGCGCGGCTGGCCAGTCGGCTCGCGTACACAGCCGGCGTAAAGCAATTGCGCTTTGCTTCTGACAATCCACCAGGGGGCCACACGCTTAAGAATTTGCCCTATGGTTCACTACGGGTACTGCATGAGACAGGGGCTACTCCGGTTTGGTTTGAACTGACACCTTACCCAGCGCTTGAGATTGTCGCCGCCAGCCAACCACCTGCTACCGATGAGGCCGCGACTGCATTGTACAGCGCAGTCGCGGAAACCCTGCTCACGCCTGCGGTGCAAAAATTACAGGCCTCTGGACTTCAAAACGCTGCTTTTGACAGCTTCGCTCAATACAATGCAAACGAGATCACGCGCGAACGGTTTGTGCGGTTTCGCTGTTATATCGATGCTGCAGAGAGCGCTTTAAACCACGAACTTTTTTTTGGACTTGCCGCTGACCAGCTCGATACCGCTCTCTTGAGCCTATTTGAAGCGCTACTGGCGAGTGAACGCATACCCTTACGTGCTTCATTTGCGGCCCTACGCATCCCGGGCCACGCGCTGCTGGGCCTTCAATCCGTCAAGATCGGCGTTCTGCAGAACTTAAAACCGGGCGATATTTTACTGAATGGCATCACACCGCACTATCAGACACTGCTCACCCCTCATCCAGAAACCGTAGCGCTTGAATTATTTTGGGGCACCTCCGGCATGAAGGCGCTTACCGTCACCGGCTCGCTTACAGATCAAACTCTAACTCTTCAGGAGACGCCAGTTATGCTTCAGCAAATCGCCCCTTCGACTGCCGCTGCTGGCGACTTAGAGACCCCAACCGATCTAAGTCAACTCGAAATGCCGGTGCGGCTAGAGATTGATACGCTTAATCTCTCGCTTGCGCAATTAAACGCCCTCCAACCTGGCTACGTGCTCGAATTGCCCATTCCTCTGGCTGAAGCGACTGTGCGCTTAGTCACGCACGGCCAAACGATCGGTTTGGGAGAAATGGTCGCGGTTGGGGAACATATTGGCATCCGGATTACTCAAATGGCAGAGGTCGATGATGCAACTCACTGATCTGAATGGGTTATTACTCGTTATTCTAGCTATCGGCATTTTACCTTTCGTCGCCATGGTTGTAACTTCATATACAAAAATTGTGGTCGTGCTGGGCCTGGTGCGCAATGCATTGGGGGTTCAACAAGTGCCTCCCACCATGGTCTTAAACGGCATTGCGATGATTGTATCGTGCTACGTCATGGCGCCAATTGGTATGTCTGCCTTACATAATATGCAGGCAGAACCCACCGCCCAACAAAGTACCGCAGCAGTGATACAAATTGCCAGCGCCGCGCGTGAGCCATTTCGGCAATTTTTGCAAAAGCATACGCGCGAACGAGAAAAATTTTTCTTTCTGCGCTCGGCAGCAGCCGTATGGCCTAAAGCGGAGGCTGAGCAGTTGAAAGCCAATGACTTAATCATTTTAGCCCCCGCTTTTGCGCTCACCGAACTCACCGATGCATTCAAAATTGGCTTTTTACTGTATATCGCTTTTGTTCTAGTAGACATCATCATTGCCAATGTACTGATGGCTATGGGTCTGAATCAGGTTAACCCTACGAATATTGCCATTCCCTTCAAGCTTCTGTTATTTGTTGTGATGGATGGCTGGTCAGTATTAATTCACGGACTTGTTCTGACTTATCGCTAAAGGGGTACTGTATGGAAATCCAGAATATTATTCGGCTCACCACAGACGGCATGCTCCTTGGGCTATATCTGTCACTGCCGATTATTTTAGTCTCAGCCGTAGTAGGGTTATTAATCACATTCTTGCAAACCGTGACCTCGTTACAAGACCCCAGCATATCGCATGGCGTCAAGCTCATCGCCGTCACCATTGCACTGATTATTAGCGCGCCGTGGGCAGCTTCATCCCTACTCCGTTTTGCTAACCAAACCATGTTAATGGCCTTTCCACAATGAACCGTATTCATAAACCTTCGACTCCTTCTATTAATAGTGAGGAGCAAGCTGCCCAAGCGCAGCGAACTGAAAGATCCGTCACGAATCATCATGTCCAAGCACGCCGGCGTTTCGGTCAATACAAAGGCGTACTTTTCAGACTGTCTCGTGCACCGATTAGTAAATCATCTAATCTGCGCAATTTGCCTCAGCGCCGCATGCCGGAGCAGGCCAATCACCCGATACTCAATGCCAATCAGCATTTACCGATAAACACGCCGAATTTATCCGTATCGCGCGATGGCGGCGGCCAAGGTCGAGGGCAGTCACACCAAGAGCAACAAGAGCAAAAAAAGCGTAAAAAAGAAAGCGAATCATCAAAAGCTAAACTCAAAGTGGGGTATAGCAAGGCCACTCGATTTAGCTATCATCATGACTCCGAATCGAGCACGTCTAGCACCCCAGTGTCTAGCGTTAGTGCGCTATCCCGGCAGGAAGAAAAGTCTCCTGAAGAGACATCCACGCCGGCAAGAAATTCTGATGCATTCGATACTGTAAAAGCATTGCCCCCTTCCGCAAACCTTGCTAAAGCCCGAGAAATCTTGATGCAAATCTCATCTAAAGAAAAACGCGATCTGAAAGATATATCACCCGCTGAGCAAAATAAAAATCTGTTAGCAGCCCTCCGGTTAATGCCTGCGCCAATGCTGAAACCTGGATTAAGAAAAGCACGCGAAGAAATGTTGGACCGCCGCCGCATGTCTATGCCCAAAGCCGCACCAGCAGCTTAGGCAGACTTCTCAGGCGAGATAAACCCGCCATCTCATGGATCGCAGCCGCATTCTCTGCGCCCTCTCCGCACGCGAAAAAAGAGGCTTTGAAGTTCAAGCAAAAAACGCTTGAGTCCACTTCTATGTTTTCAAACAAAGCCCTCCATCACAAGACTTCGCGTAGCTGTATCTAGCTTCGCAAAATTTTCCACAAGCTCTGACGAACCCGCCATATTTACTTTAATTGCAAGTAAATATGAGTTAGATATTTAGCGCCTTCTTTAACCCTTAAGCCATGCGGCGGCAATGAAAATTCTTCGTATCCTGACCGGACTTCATGCTGGCGCCCAACTTCAGTTGGACGCAGTGTCAATGCGCATTAGCGCAGATGACGAAGCAGATATTCGCCTCAGTGACTGGGATCAACCCAACGCCCAACTCAGCTTTGATGAAGAAGGCAAAATCATTCTAGAGTTTGAGCCACTAACGGGCGCCACCCTACCCCTAGAGCACGCTGAAACAGATGCCGAGCCAGCGGCGCAGATCGTCGTGAGTGCATTAGGTCTGCACTGGCAAGATTTCACACCGCTCCAATTCGGTCGTATCGTACTCTGCTTGGGTGAGCACAATGCGCTTTGGCCAAGCGATGTGGAGTTACTCAGCAAATTATGGGCGCCGGCTCCTGCCGCGCATGAACCCATCCCGCCTGAAGCCCCCGCCATGCCGGTCAAATCACGTTGGCCAGCGGCCCGTTATACGATCGGCGCCACTTTATTAACCGTCTCGCTTTTAGGCGCAGCCGTGCTAAGCGAAGCGCGCTTACGCCCCCCCCCTACACCGACCGCCAGCAGCTTGGCTGAACGCACTAGAAACGCGCTGAAAACCGCGAGCCTGGTAGGTCTGCAAGTGACACCACGAGACGGCATGGTCGTCATCAGCGGCATGGTCGCCAACAACTCCGACGATGTTGCCGTCCGTAAAATTACTGACCGGTTAGGGCGTAATGGCGAGATCGCGCGGCATTATGACGTCGCGAGTAACGTCGCACAAAATATCGCCGAAGCACTCGGCGGGATTGAAGGCATATCTGTACAGTACATCGGCGCTGGCAACTTCAGGATAACCGGCGCGGTACCCAATATTATGCAAGCTCAAAGCGCGCTTAAACGCCTGCGCCCTGATTTATCTAGCAACGTCAAGCAAATCGAGCAATTTTTAACTGAAGCGCCATCGGGAGATGGCGGCGGCCGCTATTCCGGCATCCTCTCGAGCGACCACGTCAAATATCTAGAAACACCTGATGGCGTCAAACATATTTATGCCACGGAGCAAGCCGCAGGCGAAGAAACCAGCGAAGCCCACCCTAGCTCAGCCCCCCCTGTAGCTAGCGCTAACTCAACCCCAACGGTCCCGGCAAAAGCGGTGAAACCTAGCGCAGGATCCGCCATACCAGGTATCCCCCCCATTCCCGCCCTGCCTCTATCCAATTAATAGGAGACGCTCAAATGAACGATAACCTCTATGAAAAACTGCAAAATTTAAAGCAAGACCTGCAAATTTTGCCTAAAAAACTGATCACTGGCGCGGTCGAAGCGCCGCGATTTAAAGAACTGGTGCAGGCTTTTGAAGTGACTGCACAAAAAATCGCTAACGCGATCAACGCCAGCGCGAATTCATTGGATCGAGCTAACCTCAATAAATTGTATCAAGGCATACTGGCAGGCCAGCGCATTATTGAGAAACTTTATGAGCAAGGGTTGCGTAGCGCACGCTAAACCTGACTTAAAGCATCCAAGCACAGAGCAACACCGAAGCAAAGCACTTTGAAATTTTTATCCAACTTTATTTTTATATAGGAGTCAATCATGGGTACAGCAGCAGCATTAATGGGCGGTTTAAATATGGGGCAAATGCTAGGAAAAGCCGGCCAAACATCCAGTAAGATGAGTGGCATGCACAACGCGCAAATGCAACTCGCCGGGCAGTCTATGCAGGAAAACTTCGAGAGCAGTCTGATGCAGACGTTGTCGGGTGTTGTGCAGGCCGGCAGCGAAGCGATGAAGTCAGCCGCTCGTTAAGGCGCGATTAAGGGATCAACCTCCCCATGGCGCTTTTGCCAGCGAGAATTGGGGCCACTTAATTCTCGCTGGTTTTTTATTATTCTTTATACTATCGTTTTTTCTCACAGCTGCATGAAGTCTACTACCGGTTAAGCCGATCATGAGCGTTGAGCGTTACGAATCATTACTCGGCGAATTATGCCAAGCAGTCGGGTTACCCGACCTGCAGCACGTTCTCGAAACCCGCTCAATCGAAGTCGAAGGGTTTGACGTGCAATTAGAGCATATCGAGGAAGACCCTGACGCCGTTTATCTGAATTTTCATTTTGGCACAGTGACCGCTGGGCGCACTCTAACCGTATTCAGGTTGATGCTTGAGGCTAATTTACTGATTTATGCGCAAGACCAAGCGCAACTTGGCCTAGATCCAGATTCTGGCGGGATTATTTTAATTGTGCGCGTCGTCATGACCGATGATGTAACCGGCGATTGGCTCGCTGATTTGCTCACTCACTATGCGGAACATGGGCGCTACTGGCAGAAAAACATCTTTGAATCGACTGATGAAATGTTTGAAGGAATTGCCGCTGGTCAGTTTCAATGGATTAGAGCATAAAAGTGCGCTTCTAACGCGCTCGTTTCTGACCGGCAGGTTACGCTCTTATAAAGGGGACCAATGAGACATGACCCATCTGCAGACCATTCTGCACAAAGTCTCGGCTCACAGCCTCGGTCATTTGTGCCATATAGCCATTTGGCAATGCGAGCATTAACTGCGAAAAAAGCTGCATCATCATCATGCGGCACATTTTTTCTATCTGCGTGACTTCTTCGATTTCGCCAAATTCAGTAGGGTCTATCCCCGCGGCTTTAAGTGCGGCTTCTATTTTAGCTTTATTAAATTGCTCTACGGCTTCCGCATCTTGGACCTGGCCATTGATTCCTTCAAATAAAGAAGGTGACTCATCAGCCGCATAGGCGGCAGATAAGCCATTATTTGATCCAGCATTGCCCCGCATCCCGCGCCTTTGCGCCAGATGAGGAACATGATGCCCTTGAGTCAAGACATTTTGAGCAGGATTCCAAGTAAAACCTGATGAGATTGCCAGTTTTCTGAGTTTCGCACTGGACAACTCAAAAAATGGAATCAGCAACGGAGATAGAGCGTGGGCCTTATCATCAGCCCCAGGAGCTAAACTAGGATCCGAGCGGTATGTCCGCTCTAAAGCAGGCCTTGACAACTCAACCATGCTAGGTGAGATACTCGTATCCATAGCCTACTCCATTCTCAACATGCCACCACCGTCATTGCATGATGCCCTTTGTCTAACACTGCAACCATGGTTTGGATTAAGCTTCTGACAAAGTTCACATACAGGGTTTGCAATGCCATTATTTACTTGCTGCCGCCACCATCGCATGATTCCCTTTATCTAACACTGCAGCCATGGTTTGGATTAAGCTGCTGACAAAGTTCATATACATGGATTGCAATTCCATGACTTGCTGCATCATCTGTTGCATCGCGTGGTGCTGCTGCGCATGGAAATCATGTGGAGCCACCCCCGGAGGTGGGCCAAATGGAGGCGCATACTGCGTTTGACCAGGTTTATGCGTTCCAGCCTCAGGCTTAAGTTCGGCGGCACCGTTTTGTATATGCTTTTCTAAACCTTCACGTAATGCATGCGTAAACGCCGTTGTTTTCTCCTCGTTCGTTTTTGGCGATTTCATGATTTCTTGAAATTTTTCGCCTAAAAGCTCATGGAAATTGACTTTAGAAAGATCCAGGCTTGGATTTGCATTGAACTTACCTTCACTCGATAATTGCTCCATAGCCTGCACAAAAGCCTGTCCCATCATCTTTTCTGCTTCGACTCTCTGTGCCGGCGTGAACGTTACTTCGGCAGATTTTGCAATTTTAAAAGCCTCCGTTTTTTCTTGCTTAAACCTGGCTCTAAAATCCTCGAGAGTCGCGGCATGAGTTCCAATCGACGACAGACTATTACTGCGGCGTGGAGACTTTGCAAATCCCGGCCTAGTCGCGCCAGTTGAACCTGCTCCGAGCGCTGGCATACTATTACGCCGATCCAGAGGCCTACCGGAGGTAACATTCGCACTCAATCCAGCTAATTGTCCTACCTGCTTGCTGGATGAGGTACTCGTTCTATCTTGAGTCGATTCAGTGTGCGCCGTACCAAGCCCATTGTTTATTACCTGCGATGAGGTTGAGTTTGACAACGACGAGATGGGACCAGACATCATATGCTCCATTCATTAATTCAGTGGGTAGACTCACTTAAAAATCTCAATCATGCAGACTACATAAGCGCTGTGGTTTTCATTAGCTTTATAAACCGCTGCGCCATTCCGGCCGACCTCTAATGCGAAGCAATTGCACACAATACGAAAGATCTCCCCTGCGCGCCTAGATTTTCCTCTGTCCACTCACCCCTCGCCTTAAATTTTTCGCCGTTCAATGCTTATATTCGCTTGCCGCCGTGTATCCCCGCAAGAATGTAAAACAATAAATCAAACCTGGTCGTACGGCTTAAGTCATCCCCCATCGATACGGAGCTTCTATGTCCCCATTTTGCCCTCCCGAGCATTTCGAAACTGATCAGATGTCCGCTGACCCATTCCAACCGAGAGATGCACAGCAATTATTCGATAATTTGCTAAGCGATCCACGCGTCACAGAATACTTACCGCTGGTCACCCACACCTCCCTCGAGCAAACCCGACTTTACATACGCCTATGCACTATCGGCTGGAATTATGGGCATGCCTATATGTGGGCGCTTAAGGATCTAGAACTCCAGCAAATTGTAGGGGTGCTCGAGATGCGCGCTACGCTGCCACGGATTGAGTTCGGTCTGATGACCTCGCAAAAAGCGGGCATGAAACGCTTTCGCCCAGCGCTAGAAATATTTCTCAAAGCCCTCAGATGGGCCAGCCGGCAGGATGGCGTATACCGCATACAAGTGACCTGCGATCCCAACGGCAAATCAGCCAGTTGCGTCGAACGCTTAGGCTTTGTATACGAAGCTCACTTAACTCACTGGGAGGCACGCCCAGCGCGCAACCCGCCGCTGGGCGATATGCTGATGTTCTCAATGCTCCACCCTTTCACTCAGCTCACCAAGCTTTTCGAGGATGAATCTAGCCCCACTCAAAGCAGCGGCGCAGAGCTTATCTTGAACAACAATGTATCAAAAAATATTGTCACGCCAACGGCCACAGCCCCTATAGCGAAGAATGTTTTAGAAACCGAACTTTTCCCAAGTTATAGTAAATTGCAGCCCGTAACATCTGGTAACAGCAAGACTTTATAGCCGGGATTAAATTTTCAACAGCGCCACACATTAATGAACCGTTTTACTACGGCGCGAGGAATAGCCCCCAAAAGCTCTGGCTAATGGAGTTCACTGAACCGAACTGGAGAATACTGTGAAGGTAGCTGTGCTAACAAGAAATGAGCGCCTCTTCAGGCTGGTCTGCGATGCATTCGCAGGTGAAAATGTAATCTGTTCATCATTTGCAGAAGATCTTGCGCTAGTACGCGAGCTTCCTCGACAAACCTTCAGCCTGATTCTGATTGATGCCAATCACGGGCAATATGCATCGCACCATCCACTCAGCTCATGGCGCGAATGTTATTCAGATCGCCGTACGCCAGTGATTGTGATCGAACAATTTTTCAATTTGGATAACTTAAAAGATACCTTGGCTTCAGGCGCGGATGATGTCGTATTTGGGCCGGTCAACCCTCGTGAACTCAATGCACGCGCCCACATTTTGCTCAACCGTAACAAAGCACGCGACCAAAGTTCCGCTCAAATTGAAACGAATGGTTACGTGCTAGATAAACGGAATGGTTCAGTCTTTGCCAACGGCCACGCGATTCGGCTGACCTCAAGAGAATTTGCGATTGCCTGGCTTTTGTTCTCAAATTTGGGGAATTTTTTAAGCCGACAACAGATTTCTGAAGCCATCTGGGGCAATTACGAAGATATAGTAGGCCGCACGCTTGAGCAACATATTTACAAGTTACGTAAAAAACTGGACCTGAACGAAACCTCGGGCGTTCAGCTCAAGACAATTTATGCGTTTGGTTACCGACTTGAAGCCATACAAACAGAAAAAAAGTCTGGCGCTAGTGCGAGCGCATCTGTAGCGAGTTTTTGTTACTAAGTAGCACTCACAGCTCACGCACTAGAAAACCCTGCGTGAGCTGCCCTCTCATTTTGATTCGTAAGCTATCTCAATTATTCGCTTCAGTGCTAGTGACATAATCTATACCCTCTACTATAAATAACTAGTACAGAGTATTTTCAATCGCAGATTTTTTGATTCACGCCCTCATTCAATACTAGCGGAGCAATTTATGTTAAACGTCAACGGGAAAACTCATACCTCCGCTCAAATGGAGGATACAAATAACACATCACAAAGCGAAATCAAGAAAAAATCATCTAGTCAAACCAAACCAACTGGACATTCTAGCCTACTCAGTAAGCTGAAATTACCTTTCAAGATAAAAAATCTATCTGAAAATAATAAAATACCAAAAAAAGAAACACAAAAAACACAAAAAACAAAAAATACAGAACCTTTTTTTGACACTCCAATTAATTTTGTGAGAGCAAGCAACAGCACAATTAAATCTAAAAAAGAAACACCTATTAAAGTCGCAACAATGCTTTTTGAGCAAGAACTAAAAGATATCAAGATAGATAATCCCACGGTAAACCCATGGGGAAATCGTATTTATCAAATATACAAAAAACATATAGAAGAAATAAAAATTAATGATTATTTTAAAATTTTGAAAGAAAAAAAAGAAATTGTAATTGATCAAAAATCATGGGATAGCGACGAATACACAATGTACAGAAAAGAAATTGAGGCCAGAGGCATCAACCTATACATTAGCGCTGGCCGACATTTATATAATCCACGTTATTCAGACAAAACCATTATACGCAATTCCCCAAACCGTCTATTTTTCTCAATAAAAAATGATAAAACGCAAACAACGATACCAATAAAAGTTACTATCGCACCAATTGATTTTAGCAAAAAAACCATACCGCCCGCCAAAAATACCTCATCCCAAGAATTAGGAACGCCTTCGAGCAAGAGCAAATACGAAACAGACATAAATACACTTTCAGATGAAGAATTTGAAAAGAAGATGGATAACTATATATCAGACGATATAACTAAAATTTACGAATAAAACCCACTTGACGACACAACGAAAATTGATAAGCCCAAATCTCAGATCGCCGTACGCCAGTGAGTGTAATCGAACAATTTCTCAATTTGGATCACTTGAAAATTACCTTAGCAGCAGACACGGATGATCTCGTATTTAGGACATCAATCCTCATAAGCTGAATGCGCGCGCCTATATTTCCTCAACCGTAACAAAGCGCGCGACCAAAGTTCAGCTCGTATTAAAACCCATGATTACGTCCTGAACAAACGTAATGGCTCTATCTTTGCCAGCGACCACGCTATTCGGATAACCTCGCACTCTTCTAATTTCAAGAGTTAACTTTTAAAGCATGCCTACTTCTTATAATTCCTAAAGATTTTCCAGGATATCGTGAAACAGAAAAATTTAAAATACTTTCAAAAATAAAATACCGAACCTTATTAAAACCCATACAAATCATTATTAATATGAGATTGATTCCCATAGCCACACAAGGATATTTCTAATTTCCCCCTTCGCAAATTACTTTATTTATTCGCATACCTATCATTGACATGATGTAGATTACTTACCATACATGGCTGAAACCGATCAATAAGCTATTCATTTTTACATAAACTCAAATCACATTTATGGAGTTATCTATGTTTAGACCTATAATTAATACGATTAAAGCCCATTTCACAGCCTCACCTAACTCTCAAGGCCCAACCCCGACGGATACCACTGTAGAAAGAAAAAAACAGCGCTCTATGCTCAAAGCATCATCTCCTATAAGTGGAGCACCTAATAACACGATCAATCAGGCCGCAAAGAATAAGGCTCAATCTAAAAACCAACTACAATATGAAGACCCATTTTCTAAAATGATAAGAGTTTCTAATAAATATTATACACGCAAAACGCATCAAGAAAATCAAGAAAATCAAGAAAATCAAATTTTTAACTCACATAAATCAGAAATTTCTAATTTATATAAAGCAGCACTTCATGATTTATACCAGAATGAAGTTAAACCAATGGATAATAACACCCACTCAAAACTCATGAAAAATTTATCAGAAAAAGAGCGCGATTTTTATTTTCAAATTTTAAGTTATCTCGCCCCTATAAAAATAAATCAGCGCTTATTAAATGATCCAAACCATCAAGAATATATACTTGAATTAAAATCAAGAGGCATAGAAATATTCAGAAAACCCCCTCCTGAAGGATTTTATGATGACTTATTGGAATATTCAGATCAGAGTGATACAGAAAGTTCATCAAAATATAGCAAAGAAATACATGATACTCTAGCGCAGCAGTATCAACCAAGTTATCACAAACCACAAAATTAAGAATTTTTATGCGTGACCTCTGAAACTAAAAACCTACCTCCCTCCCTTTACTGATTCTCAGAAATACTCTATCTACCCCTGTCTACCTCCCATAGCGAAGCATCTCATCTGCTACGGGAGCCCGCCTTTCCTCCCTCCAATTCTAAACAAAACAAAACAACAAAGATTTTTTGAAAATCTCCACCTAGCTCAGGTCTAGCATGGTTTATGTCAGGCAGCGTTGCCAGCTGAGATGAATAAAAACCGATTTCATCTTTAATCATGACGCTAGGTTCGATGTTAGGAGATGACATGTTCTGGACAGTGTATTTCCCAATGATTTCGGTGCTCAGCACCAACGAACCCAATAGCACCCTCAAAGAGATGGTGTTTAACGCTAAGGTACGCGAAGCTTTACTGTTTGCCGGTAAGCGTACCGACGGCGAGCGGCACAGCGTATCGGCTGACATTTTGTCCGAAGATTTCAGAATAAGCGGCGATTTTCAACTCACGCTCGGGCGCTTTGAAGAGGCAGAAGAAAGCTTGCGCAAATCAAGCCGCTTAATTCGTCATTCCAAATCCGTGTTGCGTATTCGCTCCTGCCGCAATACCGGATGGCAAGCTTTCTTTTTGCATCGCTTCAGCACTGCTCTGAGTTGCTTTACGCGTCTTTTAAATGAAAGCGAACTCAGTGTGCCACACCGGCTTGAAGCGCTAACCGGCACGGCTCTTATACTGCATACCCTGGGCTACTTGAACGAAGCCTACCGGTATCTGGATGAAATGCGCGCCCTTGCCTTAAGAGAACAACTTGAAGATTGGCAACAGCTCGTCCATACGATCAATTTTGATTTTACGGTTCAGTATGAACTGCGGCAGTCGCCTCAACTGACTGATCATGTGTATTGGCAAGTGGCGGCAGCTAATTTTATGCCACCTGCATTGGAGAGTTTACCGGTCAAAGTCATGACCTCAGATTTATTAACGCGCCGGCTTGATTATCTGCGCCAACTTCATGCCTTCGCCCTCGGCTCGGCTGATGTGGCCAACCAACTGCAAGCACATTTAAATTGGGCTAACGCCGCTGAATTGGATTTGTACCAACGCACGGTCCGGGTTGAAATTGCGCTTGCCGCGCTAGCGACTGATGCCACCCGCCTGGCGCAAAGCTTGCTGAATTTCAATCATTTTGGCCAGGGTTTACGCCATACAGTAGTACACAATAATATTGAGTATTTTTACTGCCTGGCTAAAGCATGTCAGCAAATTGGCCGGATTGAAGAATCCATGCACCATTATGGACGTTATGCGCTCTTGGCAATGCAATCTATGCGCACTGCCAGCTTGCCCGCAGATTTTCATTCTCAGCAACGCGTACGCAATACCGCTCATACGCCGTTAGATGATGTCTGTGCCCGCCTGCCGGGTAAATATCGCCGCGCCTACACCTATTTGTTGGGCAATTTAAGTCGGCCCGATTTGTCAGTACGCGAAGTCGCAGCTCATATTGGCGTTACCGAGCGCGCCTTACAAATGGCATTCAAAACGTATGTTGGATTGTCGCCGACCGAAGTCATCCGGCGTCAACGCATGGAGCGGATTCGTAATGATCTGCTGAATGAGGCAGGGGCATCAATTGCCGATGTGGCGGAGAAATGGGGGGTGCAAAATCGCTCCACGTTGGTGAATGGTTACCGTAAAGAGTTTCAGGAAACGCCTTCTGATACGTTGATGCATTAGCCATAAAAGTCACATTAAACCCGCAGTAGGCATGCGCTGGACTGCGGGTTTTAATGTAAGTAGATATAGGTATGTAATAAACGATGCGCGTAGAGTCAAGGTTTTCTTTATCCTAACGACCGTGTGCATAAGCCAAGCGAGTTACTAGAAAACTCTGGAGTTTCACTACTGTGGTGTGTCAAGCGCCATGGCGCTTTATAAATTTGTTGCCAAGTGCAAAGATACTTTATTATCTTGCGCTCTAGTTTTATCCATTTGTTGACGAAAACCAGATAAAGCCTCATACATTTCGTCGCTCATAGTAGCTTGCCGAGTAGCTGCACAAAGCAAAAAATAATCATGATTAAAAAATAGTTCTCGTATTTCCTCGTTTGATTCACTCTGTCTGAATATCTGCTTGATAAAATCTATATCATCGCTCTCTATAATCATCTTAATTAAATTCGCCTGTTGCGCTTGATTAACCATTTTAACGATATGCTCAGCACGGCTCTTTTCTGCTGGTGATATTTCATTATTATCTCTAGTCCTGAGAACTTTTAACCATGTTTTAGTAAAATCTAGACCAGACTTTTCTCTGATGGGATGAGATGAACTCTCAAACCGCTCTGGATTTTCTGATACCTCATTTCCATCTATATTTCTTAGCGCTTCTAACCCCTTCTCAATGAGATGAGGGTCATCATGCTCTGCACCTATCCTACATAAAAGCTCGAACTGCACTCGCTCACCTTGCTTAAATAGACGATCAGCGAAAGCCATTCTTTCCGGTGATGCCTCATCTTCATCTTCCTTCTTATTGATTAATCCCCCTAAATTTTTAAGTCTTTCGAAAACGCTACTGGAAAGTGATGACTGACTTCCTCTTCGATTTTGAAATGCATGCGCTTCTTTAGCAGAAGGGGGGAAAGAGTGTAAACGTATTGGCTTGGTAAACATGATATTTTCTGAGAAGATCCAGCGCTGATAGAATCAGCCTTTTACAGAGCATGCTGAACATAAAGCACGCTGAGGTTAAGGCTGTATGACATCAGATCGATAGAAACAAAGAGCAGTGCTTTTATCTTTAAAACACCGAAGTAAAAGCAGCAAAAAAGAATTTGCTACTACAATAAAGTTTAACGATGCGAAGCAAACTTCACCGCCCCGGCACGAATTGGGGTTTGAATACGCGAATCATGGATGATTCACATATGCTCTGCTTCGTCAAAAAACGCCTGTACCTCACTCAAGTCACGCGTACGTTTAAACGCTGGCAAGCTCTGCCAAATCCGTCGCCCATACGGTTTATCCACCAAACGCGCATCACAAATCATCAATACGCCTCGATCTGTTTCCGCCCGAATCAAGCGGCCCGCACCTTGTTTTAAGGCAATCACCGCCTGCGGTAATTGATAATCAGAAAATGGACTCAGCCCTTGTTGCTCAAGCAATGCAAGCCGTGCCGCAAGCACCGGATCATCCGGTGGCGCGAACGGCAATTTATCAATGATGACCAAGGACAACGCGCCACCACGGACATCCACACCTTCCCAAAAGCTTTGGCTCCCCACTAAGATGGCATTGCCAGATTGCTGAAAACGCTCCAACAATTCTCCTCGACTGGCTTCCCCTTGCACCAATAATGGAAAATTCCATGCCCGCGTTTGACTGACTGTGCGTAGGCGCTGCGCAATTTGGTTGACGGCGCGCAACGTAGTGCATAACACAAAGGCGCGCCCACCTGCTGCCTCAAGCACAGGTAAAATGGCCTGCCAAAGCGCATCGATAAAATTAGGCGAAGCGGGCTGCGGCAAGCTTTGCGGCACATATAACAAAGCTTGCTGAGCGTAATCGAAAGGGCTGGGTAAACTCATTGAGCGGTCTGCCGCCAGCCCCATTTGCGCGGCATAGTGTTTAAAATCCCCTTTCACCGACAAAGTCGCCGAAGTGAAAATCCACGCGCGTGGTGCGCCCGCGCGCTGCTTCTCAAAAATCGGGGCGATTGATAATGGCGTGATATGCAATTGCACCGTGTATGCAAAAACTTCGACCCAGCAGACTTTATCTGTTTGAGCCGGCGCGATGGTCTGAAAATTTTTCAGCGCAGCATGCAATTCACAGGCGCGCCGCAAACAGGCTGCAAGCGGCTCAGCCCGTTCGGCTTGAGCCGCCAGTGTAACGATTAAGGTGTCAAGTTGAGCCGTTAAAGTAGCCAACGCCTCATGTAAAGGGTGATCAGGTGCGAGTTGGGCCAATGGCAGTTTAATGTTTGACGGCTCAAAGGCGAGCCGTACATCGCGTGCAGCTTGCTTCAACATCGCTCCTAAATCGACCCAATCCGCCGCATCCCGCGCAGATTGAAGGCCCTCTGCCGTCATATCTCTAGCCAATTCTAGAAACTGGTTAGTCGAAGTGACCTCGCCAAAAAAGAGCGTAGCGATGGCAGGTAGTTGATGCGCCTCGTCAAAGATAATGGTATTCGCGCTCGGTAATAGTTCGGCCACCCCACCTTCGCGCAACATAATATCGGCAAAAAAAAGATGATGATTGACCACGACTATATCAGCTTGCTGCGCTTCACGGCGCGCCCGCATCACAAAACATTCTTTATAGTGCGAACATTCCTGACCGAGACAGTTTTCGCGCGTTGAGGTGACGGATTCCCAGATTGGAGCCGACTCAGGTACCTGGGCTATTTCTGCTTTGTCTCCGCTGTGCGTGATTTTGCTAAAGCGGATAATTTCGCGTAAATGGACAGCGTCTTGCGGGGTGGGCAAGCTGCCGCTCTGAGCGGTGCGGTGCAGATAATAATGGCAGATGTAATTAGCCCGACCTTTGAGAATCGCAACCGATACAGGGGCACTCAGCGCGTCTCGCACCAACGGAATATCGCGCGCAAAGAGCTGGTCCTGCAAATGCTTAGTGCCCGTCGATAGAATGACTTTGCCACCCCACAAAAGGGCAGGAATCAGATAAGCGAAGGTTTTACCTGTACCGGTGCCCGCCTCAACCAGCAATGTGCTGTCGTTGTGCGTGCCGCTTTCGATTGTAGCGGCGACGGCTTGCGCCATCGTCAATTGGGCGGCGCGCGGGCGATAGCCGGTTAGCTTGCGCGCTAACGATCCATCAGCCGCAAACATTTGCTCAAGCTGAGCGGTGTGTTGCGTCATCCAGCCACTTGCTGGCTCAGTTTCATTGGGCGGTATCTGCATCCGGCTTATGCTACTGCGGCGCTGAGCGGAGTGCTTTACGCTGGTTTGCCGCTCGTTGCTTTGCGTTATAGCGCGCCACATGCTGCGCGCTGCGTGCAGATTGCAAACGCGCTTGCTCTAGCTTACGCCGCTGCTCAGCCTGTTTATCGTCGTACCGTGCCTGGTTGAAGCGCTCTTGCACTTTACGTTGCGGTAAAGCAGCCGCTTCTTGCGCCTGGCGCTGTGCTAAATGTTCGGCATATTGCTGTGCCCGCAGCGCGCGCACTTCACGCTCAAGCGTTAACTGATCACTCCGTAGCGCGGCGCTATCGGCGCGCATCTTTGCCCGGGCTTTGTTAAGACAATAATTAACAAAAAAGCGTGAGTAGCAATGATGCTGCTCAAATGCGTAGCGGTAATCTAATTCAGCTGCGCGCTGATCAAGCGCTGCTTGGCGTGTGTCAAACGCAGCTTGCCTACTCTCCTCAGCGCGCGCGCCTAAAGACAGTACAAGAAAAATAAGAGCAAAGAATGAATAGAACATATAAGAATTCTAACGCGTTCTGGGTTTGAGGTAGGATTGATTTGGTGGATGCCATTACAGCGGAGCGCCTGGCCAATCTCATCTCCGTATTCTGCATTATAAGCTGGCGTATCTTTTGAATGACCATGCTACATCGAACGGCACCAGATCTATCAGCCGAAATCGCGCTCACGCCTTCTGAAATGCAGCGGCTCGATCAACGGGTTAAAGATACCCCGAAAACCTCAAATGCCAAGCCTCTTACACGATACATTATTAAGCTCGCCCAACTGGGCGGCTATATGGCCCGCGCCAACGATACTCCTCCAGGCAACACCGTTATCTGGAGGAGTATGCGAAGACTCATCGAGATACAGATCGGCTTTGAACTTGCTCAAAGTTGTGGGTCATTGCAAGGGTCGTGGTGTTCTTACCGTGGAGTTCTTACTTTTCTTCTAATGCCTCTCTCTGCTTGAGTAGTCGCTCATTAACCTCGCTTAAGCCTTCCACTCCTTCCATTAACAATCCTCTTACCGTCAAAAAATTATGGCCCGTACTCCAGCTAAAATGCACCTTATAGTCCCCATCCTCTTTTCTTAATTCCCATTGCCGTACTGATTTATCAAGACTACCTATCCCTAAATAGTGAACACCGCAGACCTCTTTCCAGGAAAGGCTTGCCACTGGACCACTATCCTGAATAAGGATTTGGCACTCACCCGTTTGGACATCCCACAGAAGGACCGTATGGTCCTCGCTCCCCGACACAATCTGAGCGCCGCTAGGCAAATACGCCAAACTAGAAACACCACCAATATGGCCTTCTAAGGTGAAGCCAGCAGTTCCATTTTCTGTGTCCCACAGACGCACCGTATTGTCCAAACTCCCCGACGCTAGCTGCGCTCCGCTCGGCGAATACACCACGCTCAAAACAACATCTGTATGGCCTGCTAAGGTGAGGCCCGCAGTTCCATTTGCCGCATCCCACAGACGCACCGTCTTATCCGCACTCCCCGACGCTAGCTGCGCTCCGCTCGGCGAATACACCACGCTCGAAACAGCATCTGTATGGCCTGCTAAGGTGAGGCCCGCGGTCCCACTTGCCACATCCCACAGACGCACCGTCTTATCCGCACTCCCCGACGCCAGCTGCGCTCCGCTAGGCGAATACACCACGCTCGAAACAGCATCTGTATGGCCTGCTAAGGTGAGGCCCGCGGTCCCACTTGCCACATCCCACAGACGCACCGTCTTATCCGCACTCCCCGACGCCAGCTGCGCTCCGCTAGGCGAATACACCACGCCATAAACACCATAAATATGGCCTTCTAAGGTGAGGCCCGCGGTTCCTCTTGTCGCGTCCCACAGACGCACCGTATTGTCATACCCCCCCGACGCTAGCTGCGCTCCGCTCGGCGAATACACCACGCTCAAAACAATATCTGTATGTCCTGCTAAGGTCAAGCTCGCGGTTCCGCTTGCTGCGTCCCACAGACGCACCGTCTTGTCATAACTCCCCGACGCGATCTGTGCTCCGCTCGGCGAGTACACCACGCTATAGACAGCATTAGTATGACCTTCTAAGGTGAGGTCCGCGGTTCCACTTGACGCATCCCACAGACGCACCATATTGTCCTGACTCCCCGACGCTAGCTGCGCTCCGCTCGGCGAATACGCCACGCTCGAAACAGCACCTGTATGGCCTGCTAAGGTGAGGCCCACGGTCCCACTTGCCGCGTCCCACAGACGCACCGTCTTGTCACTACTCCCCGATGCTAGCTGCGCTCCGTTAGGCGAATACACCACGCTCCAAACAGCACCTGTATGGCCTGCTAAGGTGAGGCCCACGGTTCCACTTGCCGTGTCCCACAGACGCACCGTATTGTCCCGACTCCCCGATGCTAGCTGCGCTCCGTTAGGCGAATACACCACGCTCAACACAACATTTGTATGGCCTGCTAAGGTGAGGCCCGCGGCTCCACTTGCCGCGTCCCACAGACGCACCGTATTGTCACTACTCCCCGACGCTAGCTGCGCTCCGCTCGGCGCATACACTACGCTATTAACACAATCCGTATGACCTTCTAAGGTATAGATTTTTTCCCAATTCGAGGTCCTATACACGCTGATCTTACCGTCATAGAGACCTACCGCATACCTTTTCCCATCCGGTGAATACGCACCGGAAAATACTTCGCTCTCTTCTTGCAAATACGCCCATTCGCCAAACTGCACGCCTTCCATCTGCGCTCTGCTTAAATTCGCCTCACGCAGCCAGCTCGTGCAAAACTTCACTCCCCTTAAATCCGCACCTTGCAACTGCGCGGAATCAAACATCCCATAACTTAAGTCTGCCCCAGACACGCGTATCCCTTTGAGGTCTTTACTATTGAACCGCATACCCGCTTTCACTAACAACGTCAGTGCGTTAGCGGCTACAGCTTGCACCTCTTCTGTTTTCGACCTTTCCACCCAGTTCAATAATTTCTCTTTTAACTGTACATCCTGTTGGACTCTTTCTTGTAAAAGTCTAAATATCTCTGCATCGTTAACAAGACTTACCAACTCAAAAAGTGCAGTTTTCTCCATAATCTGTTCGAATTGCCCTGCGTCCGATAACTTTTGCAATTGACTCAACGCAAATTTCTTTAACCCTTCGTCTGAGCTTATGAGAGACCCTTGATATTGGGATTGAATCTTTTCTTTGATTAGATGCAGCTTCAAAGCAGGCGCTTCTATAGGCTCACCATTACAAGTTACTGTAGTTAATACTTTAAACAAAGCCTGCCGACTCGAAAAATCCAACAGCTTTTCTATTTCCTCTCGAATTTCTAACGGCAGTAAGAGGAACGATGGTTTTACGGTCTTTTGTGCCACTGGATAATGCGTTACAGCAGAATTCGAAATGGAAGTGAGCATCAATATTTTCTTATTTAAAAGCTTCGTTCAAATCATCCCAGTCAGCCTGGGTCCCTTTCAACCCACGATATGAGCCATCGAATTTTACAGGTATCCTTCGACACAATTGAACAAAATTTCTGAAATACTTCGTAGTGCTCAAATTCAGACCATGGGCGCTCTAAAAAAAGTTATTCGCCGCCAGAATGGCTTGGATAAGGTTATGTGTTAGTCCAGATCAGATCTGACAGCGCCTCTCGTCAAACCGAGTCAATGTCAGATTACTTCTCAATTACCTTTGAGAAATATAAGAGCTATTTCATAAACTTTCCCATACTGAGTATCAAGCTGGCCCGCCTTATCCGATTGCTCTCTCAATTTCTCTAAAAATAGAATTTGTTCATTTTCTACGCTCTCTCCATTTTCTTTACGGCGACACAGATCGCTGATGAATCTTTTGATTTCTTTAATACTTCCATTTTCCACTACATTACAAATACTCTTCTTATTGTCATCTATTAATTCAAGCTCAGCTATACTATTAATCTGACTAGGTGTACAAGAAATAACTTCAGCTCTCCGCTCAGTTTCCTCGAAATTATCTAGAATAATTTCTTGCCTAAGTTTGGAAGGGTGCTGTTTTTGACTCGTATTGAATTCAGTTTGACCTCCATTCATTTTTTCCATAAGCCTTTTCGCCCCTACGTTTGAGCTTTTACCTTTTGGCTTGCAAATATTCACGCCTGAGTAGGTGCAACGCAATATGCGGGGCCCATTGTTACGTAAGTGCTCTCTGGCCTGCTTTGTATTTTGTAGCTCCTTGACAATCTCTTCTTGTCCCTTAAGCTGACCTTCTCTAATCATTATTTTTATTTCTTCAAAACTATAGTGATTAGTTACTAGCATTCAATAAAACTCCTTAAATTATCTATGGTTTCTGAAGCGAATATTTCCCATAGGATAAAATCATGCCGAGAGCCAAGCTCTTAGCCAAAACTAACCAGCATGATTTATAAAATTGAAGATGAACCCTGCATCAGGGCAAATTAATAAAACACTCGCACAGCACCGCTCGCACCCGAAAAAATCCATCAAAAATGAATTGGCTAGCGCATTAAAGTCTAATTATGCGAACTGGTTTTTGCAGTCCTTGCGCGAATTTATGAATAAATCAACGAACTTACAGCCTTTTTGGCTGGGGCTCATTCATCTTAAAGTTTCGGTTCTCTATGGCAATCCTCTAGGTTGCTTGGCTCTCTATGGCAAAATAGCGGTCTTAGCCTGCTGGCTTTTCTATGAATTAAATCTTTGACTTATGACGGATAACATTACGCTCGCTCTGATCCAACGCATTGCCACTGAACTTGCCGTTGCGCCACAACAAGTTGCAGCAGCGGTGCAATTGTTAGATGGCGGTGCTACAGTCCCTTTTATTGCTCGCTATCGTAAAGAGGCAACCGGTAATCTTGACGATACCCAATTGCGCACCTTGGATACGCGGCTGTTATATTTGCGTGAACTCGAAGCGCGGCGCGCCACCATTTTGCACAGTATTGAAGAGCAAGGCAAACTGACGGATCCTTTGCGCCATGCAATTAACACAGCGGAGAGTAAACAATTATTAGAAGATCTCTATTTACCGTATAAACCCAAACGTAGGACACGCGCGCAAATTGCCCGCGAAGCTGGGCTTGAGCCACTCGCGCAAGCCCTTTTAGCAGATCCAACGCTAGATCCACAACACGAGGCAGAGCGCTTTGTGAACGCCGAGCAGAATATTCCAGATACTAAAACTGCGCTGGATGGTGCGCGCGATATTCTGACGGAACAATTCGCTGAAACCGCAGAACTCCTCAGCCAATTACGGGATTACTTATGGCAGCAGGGTATTGTGTCAGCTACCGTGGTGGAAGGTAATACGCAAGATGAAGGCGAGAAATTCCGGGATTACTACAATTATGCGCAAAGCATTCATAAGATACCGTCGCACCGCGCGCTGGCCCTGTTTCGTGGGCGGAGCGCAGGGGTGTTGCAAATCAAGCTGAGTTTAGATGAAGCGCTTGAGATGCAAAAGCCGCATCCCGGCGAAGCGCTGATTGCAGCGTATTTTGGCATTACGCAACGCCAACGAGCTGCCGATGCCTGGCTGGCCAACGTGTGCCGCTGGTGCTGGCGCGTCAAAGTTCAACCCCAATTAGAAAATGAGCTACTCACGCGCTTGCGCGAGCAGGCTGAGCAAGATGCGATCCAAGTCTTTGCGCGCAATTTAAAAGATCTCCTGTTAGCCGCACCGGCCGGTCCGCAAGCCGTGATCGGTCTTGATCCAGGGTTGCGCACCGGGGTTAAAGTGGCGGTAGTGGACCGTACGGGTAAATTACTCGCAACCGATACGATTTATCCACATGAACCCCGGCGTGATTGGGACGGCGCGCTGGCCAAATTAGCGCGCCTGGCTCAGACAACCCAAGCCAGTTTGGTCAGTATTGGCAATGGCACCGCTTCGCGTGAAACGGATAAGCTGGTGAGCGAACTCATCCAGCGCCATCCTGCATTAAAGCTGCAAAAACTGGTGGTCTCAGAAGCTGGAGCTTCGGTTTATTCTGCATCTGAATTTGCCGCTAACGAATTTCCTGAGCTCGATGTTTCGCTACGCGGCGCAGTCTCGATTGCGCGACGTTTGCAAGACCCGCTCGCTGAGTTAGTCAAAATAGACGCGAAGGCAATTGGCGTTGGCCAATATCAACATGATGTGAATCAACGCGAACTTGCACGCACCTTAGATGCTGTTGTCGAAGACTGCGTGAATGCAGTTGGCGTCGATTTAAATACGGCTTCTACTGCGCTACTGGCGCGAGTCTCTGGGTTAAATAGTACCCTCGCGCGCAATATTGTCGATTATCGCGACTTAAATGGCCCTTTTGCAGCGCGCACGGCTCTGAAGCAAGTGCCTCGTTTAGGCGAAAAGACCTTCGAGCAAGCGGCAGGGTTTTTGCGGATTCATGGCGGCACGAATCCGCTAGATCAATCGGCGGTGCATCCAGAAGCTTACCCTGTGATTGAACGCATTCTTGCAAAGCTGGCGCAACCGATTGCGGCTCTGATTGGCAAACGTGAAATATTGGCAAAGCTTACGCCGAGTGAATTCGTTGACGAGCGCTTTGGGCTGCCCACCGTACGCGATATTCTGGTTGAGCTTGAGAAACCCGGCCGTGATCCACGCCCCGAATTTAAGACCGCGCATTTTCGGGAAGGCATTGAAAAGCTGAGTGATTTAGCGCCAGGCATGGTGCTAGAAGGGGTTGTCACCAATGTTGCTGCGTTCGGCGCCTTTATTGATATTGGCGTTCATCAAGATGGTTTGGTGCATGTTTCTGCTATGTCGAACCGCTTTATTAAAGATCCACATGAGATTCTCCAAGCGGGGCAAATTGTGCGCGTAAAGGTGCTTGAGGTTGATGCCAAGCGGCAGCGTATTGGATTGACGATGAGACTCTCGGATGAAGGCCAGAGTGCTAAAAGCATTCCACCGGCCGCGACGTTCCGCAATCCGCAGCGGCATGAACGTAAACCAGAGCCTAGCAGCGCGATGGCCGCTGCATTCGCTAAACTTAAGCGTTAAATCAAGCGTGCCGTTGCCTTAAAAAGCGTGGTCAGATCTCAATTTTTGTGCCTAACTCCACTACTCGGTTGGCTGGGATGCTAAAGAAATCGCTTGGCTTTGCCGCATTTTGATGCATCCATGCAAAAAGGCGCTCGCGCCAAATTGACATGCCTGGCAACTGAGTAGGAATCACCGTCTCACGAGCCAAAAAGAATGACGTATCCATTAACTCAAATTGCATATTATGTTGCGTTTCAAGCAAGTGGAGTATGGCTTTTACGTCCGGTGTTTCATTAAAGCCATAATCCGCGCGCACCGCAAAGATGCCGCCTCCGAGTTCTTTCAAATCAAGGCGATGCTGCTCATCAATATAAGGAATGTCGTGCGTAACAAAGGTCATCAAAACAGTGCGCTCATGCAGTATTTTGTTATGCTTTAAATTATGCAAAAACGCCACGGGTACGAATGTATCACTGCCGGTCAAATAAATTGCATTACCTGTAACGCGATGGGGAGGCGAGCTCAGCAGACTTGCAATAAAAGGAGATAATGCAATGCCGTCCGCCGCTGTGCGCGCTTTTAAAATATGCCGACCTTTATGCCAGGTGATCAATAGGAAAAACAAAACTCCGCCAATCGATAGTGGCAACCAGCCACCCTCAGCGATTTTAAGCAAATTCGCGCCAAAAAAGCCTAAATCAATGGTCATAAAAATAAGGCTGATGATGGCGACGCATAACTTATTCCACTGCCATAGCTTTAACATGACAAGGCAAGCCAAGAGCGTGGTGATGACCATCGTTGTAGTCACGGCAATGCCATACGCAGCGGCCAAATTCGCCGAGCTTTTGAAACTCAGGACGATGCAAATAATCACGACGAGCAAGAGCCAGTTAATCAGCGGAATATAAATTTGCCCAATGGTTTGGTCTGACGTATGTCTGATTTTCATGCGGGGTACATAACCCAGCTGAATCGCTTGCTTGGTCAATGAGAAGGCACCGGAAATCACCGCCTGCGATGCAATTACAGTAGCCAGCGTGGCAAGCGCCACCAGAAATGGCAGAGCCCAGTGCGGAGCCAATAAGTAGAAAGGGTTAGCGATCGCTTGCGGATTGGCCAGCAGTAATGCGCCTTGCCCAAAGTAATTCAACACCAGCGCTGGCATCACAATACCATACCAGGCGCGCCGGATTGGCCGCGCGCCAAAATGCCCCATATCCATATACAGCGCTTCGGCGCCCGTCAGGACGAGAACGATTGAACCGAGCACAATATACGCTTGCAGCATATGCTCAGAGATAAAACGCAGCGCGTAGATCGGGTTAAGCGCGTTGATTACCATCGGGCTCTGCGCGATTTGCCAAATGCCTAATGCGGCAAGCGTGACAAACCATAGGAGCATAATTGGACCAAAGAGTTTACCAACGACCTCGGTGCCATGGCACTGCAACCAGAATAAGATCACCAGAATCGCTACAGTAATCGGCAGTACAAACTGCGCTAAATGGGGTGCGGCTAAGCGCAATCCTTCAACCGCAGACAGCACTGAAATGGCCGGGGTAATCACTGCATCGCCATAAAACATGCAGGCCCCGAAGATGCCCAACATAGTCAGTAATGCAGCCGCTTTAGAGCCGCGGCGCAGACAGCGTAAACCCAGTGCCATTAAGGCCAGCACGCCTCCTTCGCCATGGTTGTCAGCACGCATGACAAAGAGGACATACTTCACCGCCACCACCATCACAATGGCCCAAAATAGCAGTGAGATCACTCCCAGCACCGAGTGCGCAGTCAGCGGGATGCCATGCGCGGGGTTAAAGGCTTCTTTTAATGCATAAAGTGGGCTAGTCCCAATATCGCCAAAAACCACGCCAAGCGCCGCCGCTATGATGACAGGCATCGATTGCTTGCGCTGCGACGTATCTGCTGGATTGCCTTGAGCCATCAAACCCCTCCTTTATTTTTTACGCTAGCAAGATCACCCCGGTGCAATCAGTCTGCATTTTGTTTAATGCATTTTTATATTAGAGATTAAATGGATGGCGCCGCAAAATCGTCTCATCGCGCTCTGGACCGGTTGAGATCATATCGATCGGCACCCCCGTGATGGCCTCAATGCGCTGTAGATATTGACGCGCAGGCAATGGTAAATCGTCCCAAACCCGAATGCCAGCGGTACTTTGCCGCCAGCCAGCAAAGTTTTCATAAATCGGCTCACACTTGGCTGCGGCCGTCGCGCCTGGCGGCAGTAGCTCAAGCGAGCGGCCATTCATTTTATAGCCGACGCATAGTTTAATTGTCTCGAATTCGTCTAGTACATCAAGTTTAGTCAGGCATAAGCCACTGACGCCATTGATTTGCAGCGAACGCTTTAACGCCGCAGCATCCAGCCAGCCCGTGCGGCGCGGCCGTCCGGTGACCGAACCAAATTCCTTACCCGCCTTAGCCAGCGCCAAACCCTCTGCTACTTGCCGTTCTGGGTTATCCGCATCATAGAGCTCGCTTGGGAAAGGCCCAGCGCCAACGCGCGTACAATAGGCCTTAGTAATGCCTAGGATATAGTGCAATTGTTGCGGCCCAACACCAGCGCCTGAGGTGGCTGCGCCCGCGATGCAGTTACTGCTGGTGACAAATGGGTAAGTACCATGATCAATATCGAGCAAGGTACCTTGCGCACCCTCAAATAATAAATTATTGCCCGCTTGATTTTCCGCATATAGGCGAGCAGAAACATCAGCAACCATCGGTGCGAGTGGGTCAGCAAAAGCCAACATTGTGTCTAACGTTTGCTGATAATCAACCGGCTGTGCTCCTAGGTAACGGCTCAGCACGAAATTATGAAAATCAAGGTTGTCGCGCAGCCGCTCACTAAAGCTAAGCGGATCAAATAGATCCTGCACCCGTAAGGCGCGCCGACCCACTTTGTCTTCATAGGCCGGGCCAATGCCGCGTTTAGTTGTGCCAATCTTGCAAGTGCCGCCGCGCCACGTTTCACGGGCATGATCAAGCGCAATATGGTAGGGCAAAATTAACGTGGCCGCTTCAGAAATAAAGAGCCGGTCTCGCACCGCCAGACCGGCCGTTTCAAGCTCGCCAATTTCTTTCAACAACGCCTCGGGCGAAAGGACCACGCCATTGCCGATATAGCATTTCACGCCAGCGCGCATAATGCCTGATGGAATCAAGCGTAGGATGGTTTTTTGGCCACCAATAATCAGGGTATGGCCAGCATTATGCCCCCCCTGAAAACGCACCACGCCTTGCGCATGGTTAGTCAGCCAGTCAACAATTTTTCCTTTACCTTCATCACCCCATTGGGTGCCCACCACGACGACGTTGCGTCCTTGGTTAACTGCGCTGCCAGACATATTTGGAATCTTGAGTTGGATTAAAAATGAATACTACTCTTTCGCTTCAACCTGCCATTGGTCACCGTGTTGCACGAGAATCCGATCACAGGCAAATTCATCAAGGTCTTCGGCATGGCCTGGCAAAGCTTGGATCACAATCTCACCCCTTTCGCGCAAAGCGGCGATTTTTTCGCGCAGGGCGGTATCTTGCCGCCATGGCGCAAAAATTGCGCTGCTGCGCGCAGTGAGTGGTGAGAGGGTTACAAGCTCACGCAGATCCACAGAAAAACCTGTGGCCGCCCGCTCACGGCCATACACCGCACCTACTTTATCGTAGCGGCCTCCACGCGCAATCGCATTAGACGCCTGATCGACATAAACTGAAAACATCACGCCACTGTGATAGGCATAGCCGCGCAAATCCGCCAAATCAACCGTTACTTCAGCGCCCATTGCCTGCCCGGCAAGAAAACTGAGCTCATCAAGCGCGCGGGTAATGGCTGGCAAAGCCGGCAAGCGCGCACGCGCTACCTCGAGCACCGAGGCTGCTCCATATAACTGTGGCAGAGCAAGCAACGCGTCACGGATGAGTACGGGCAAGGCTGCGGTCAATAGAACCAACTGCGACCGGTTTTTACTCGCCAATGCACTTAATATCTTACCCTCAAGCGGCGCTGGCAACTTAACCTCGGCTAATAACGCCTGCAATACACCCGCATGACATAGGTCAAGCCGCAAGCGCGCTAAGCCGGCGAGCGCCAAACTATCCAGCATAAGCTGCTGAATTTCGGCGTCAGCTTCCAGACCCTCGTGTCCGTATAGTTCAGCGCCAATTTGATAAGGTTCGCGCGTCGCGTGTAGACCCGCTGGCCTAGTATGCAATACACTGCCGGCATAGCACAAGCGCGTGATGCCCGATCGGTTTAGCAAATGGGCATCAATGCGCGAAACTTGGGGTGTCATATCGGCTCGGAGTCCCATCGTCCGGCCAGAAAGCTGATCAACCAGCTTAAAAGTTCGCAAACCAAGGTCCTGCCCGGCGCCCGTTAACAACGACTCCAAATATTCAAGCAACGGGGGCATCACCAATTCATAACCGTATACGCGAAAGCGATCCAGCAAACGGCGGCGCAGCTCTTCAAGCTTGCGCGCCTCAGACGGCAAGAGGTCAGCAATATTTTCTGGGAGCAGCCAAGTAGACATCGATAACGCGCTCAAACTTAGGGCTTGCGACTTGGCATTCCTGCCGGATTGTGCATAAAGCGGAAGAAATCACTGGTTGGGTCAACCACGATTAGATCGCGCTCACGAAAGATCTGTCGGTAGGCATCAAGGCTTTTGTAGAAACGATAAAATTGCGGATCACGTCCGAATGCGCTGGCATAAATCGCCACCGCCTGCGCATCGCCATCGCCCTTAATCATCTGCGCTCGCTTGTAACCCTGCGCTAAGATTGTTTCGCGCTCACGTTCGGCGTAGGAACGTACTTGAGCCGCTTCAATTAAGCCCGCTGAGCGTAATTGCTGAGCCACCTCTGCACGCTCAGCACCCATCTGTTTATAGACTTCATCATTTGATTCTGCCGTAAACCCCAGATGAGTGATGCGTATATCTGCAATCTCAATGCCCCACTCGCGCGCCGCATGTGCGGTTTGCGTTTGCAACACAGAGATAATCTGATGATTGCTGTTAGCGGCTAATTCCGCCGCTGAGTATTGCCCGCGTTTTGCTTCGAGCGCTGTGTATGCCAATCCTAAGAGCTGGTTTTGCGCAGGCGCTAATTCATGACGAAAGCGGTTGAAATATGAGGTTGGGTCAGTAATGCGCCATTTAATATAAAGGCTGACGAATACTTCCTGGCGATCGGCTGTCAAATAGCTTTCTGGCTTTGAGCTGCTCGCAATTTGCGTCCGTTTGTCCAATAACATGACTCTGTTAAATGGCGCTGGCCACTTCCAATAAAGACCTGGAGCGCTAATGACCCGCTTGAAGTTACCTAGCCCGGAAACCATCACAGCAGATTGACGCTGATCCACGACAAACATCGTAGAGGCCACCAATCCTAGCGCAAATAAAAAGGTCATTAATAAGGCGATTCGGTTCATAGCAAGTTTTTGTTTTTTCACCGGCTTAACGTCCATCATCATTACGGTCTCGTGTGCGCGGCAACTCGCGGATAGTACGCATTGGATCTGCGCCCGCCGCAGGCATAGAGCGGGTTGTTTCTGGTGGTCGATCTTTAGCCAGCGCTGGCACCGTCGCCGCTGGCTGCCCAGCCGCATGAGGGGTACTCGCAGGCGGATTTATCGTGGCAGCCCCGTTGCTTTGGCTCGCATCAGGTGCTGTACTTTTAGACAGCGCACTATTTGCCAAAAGTTTATCAAACGGTAGATAAATCAGATTTTGAGCTGCTTTATTCTCTATCAACACTTTAGTTGCATCAGCGTAGATCTGTTGCATCGTATCCAAATACATATGCTCGCGAATCACCTGCGGGGCTTTTGAATATTCGGCAAGCACTTGCTTAAAACGCTCTGCATCGCCTTGCGCCTGAGCAATGACACGGGCTTTATGGCCTTCAGCCTCATTGATCATCTGCGCCACATCCGCGCGTGCACGCGTTAGAATTTCATGGCTATATGCTTCAGCCTGCTTATTTTGACGCTCATTTTCTTGCGTCACTTTCAGCGCATCGTCAAATGCCTCCTGTATCTGTGCTGGCAAGCGTATAGCTTGCATCGTCACGTCTTTAACGTGAATACCGGTGTGGTACAGATCAAGCACCTTTTGCAGACTTTGCTTGACTTCAAACCCCGTCGTTTCCTGGCTGCGAGAAAGCAAATCGTTGAGTTTGAGTTGGCTCAAGACCGTCCGAGCAGCAGCCTCACCAGCCTGCTCAATACTGACCCGCGCATCGATATTATTAAAGAGAAAAGCGTAAGCATCGTCGATCTGATACTGTACGGTAAAACGCGCATCAACAAGCTTACCATCCTGCGTCAGCATGGGCGAATTTTTAGCGCTAGACGCATTCTTGGAGCCGATTTCAACGGGTTGCACAGGCTTTAAATCAACCAATGCTGAGGACTGAAATGGATAGGGAAAATGCCATTGGAGGCCGGTCGAGGTAGTTGTATATTTATATTTCCCAAGCTGGCTAATCACGCCTGCCTGATCTTCGCCTACGATATAAACTCCACTGCCGAGCCAAAGCACGAGCGCAAAAGCCCCCCCCAGCCCAAGCTGATAATAATGGCTGTTTTTGCCACCCCACGGACCGCGTCCGCCGCTGCCCGACTCTTTCAGTCCAAACAAACGGCTTAAACGGCGGTTAAAATCGCGCCAAAGCTCATCCAAATCGGGGGGTTGATGGCGGCTATTCTCTGCCCCATCGAGATTCAGTCGTCGTCCTTGCAAACGTTTGAAGCCCATTTGTGTCCGCTGATACGCAACTGAAAACCACCCGCCGCTCAGAAGTGTTTTAATTCGCCTAATTTGCTTCGTCATCTGTAGAGAAATTGACTGGACGAGCAGGCACAACCGTAGAAATTGCGTGCTTATATACCATTTGAGTTACAGTATTTTTTAACAAGACCACATACTGATCAAAAGACTCAACATTGCCCTGTAATTTAATGCCATTCACTAAATAAATCGATACTGGCACGTGTTCTTTACGCAATGCGTTCAGAAACGGGTCTTGTAATAACTGCCCTTTGTTACTCATAGTAAACTCCATTGTGTTTTTTGCGATTGAATTAATTCAATCAAAATATTGAAAAAATTTAAATTACAACTATCTATTATAACTACAGTTGATTTATGAAGTGAAGTAAATTTCCTTTTTAGATTAATTTAAAAAGTTATTTTAAATTTATGAACTATTTTCTCTCAATGTAAGGATTGCGCGATGATCGAAACTCTACTCTTAATGGCGTGCCTGTCAACATAAAGGTTTCGCGAAATCTCCTTTCAAGGTAACGCCGATAAGAGTCTGTTACCGCGTCAAGCGCATTTCCATGAATAATAATCACCGGCGGATTCTGGCCGCCTTGATGCGCATAGCGCAACTTCGGACGCACCGGTCCCTTGCGACGTGGCTGCTGAAACTCAACCGCCTCAATCAACGTCCGCGTTAACTTTGGCGTTGGCAATTTCGCCATCGCTGCTGCATATGCGGCGTCAACTGACTGTACCAGTGGATCGATGCCGATTTTTTTTGTCGCCGAAATGAAGTGAAATTTAGCGAAATCGAGAAATTGTAATTGTCGGGTGAGCTCAGTTTTAAAACGCTCACGTGCATGAGCCTCAAGCCCGTCCCATTTATTTACGCCTATGACTAATGCTCGCCCTTGCTCTACCACAAAACCCGCAATATGCGCGTCTTGCTCGCTAATATCTTGACATGCATCCAGCAAAAGCACAACCACATTTGCATCCGCAATCGCTTGCAAGGTTTTAACTACAGAAAATTTTTCAACGGCTTCAAACACTTTGCCACGCCGCCGCAGGCCCGCCGTATCAATTAACGTATAAGGCCGCCCCTGCCGCTCAAAAGCGATGTAAATTGAATCGCGGGTGGTGCCAGGCATATCAAATGCAATCACGCGCTCTTCACCCAGTAGAGTATTCACGAGCGTTGATTTACCTACATTGGGGCGCCCGACAATCGCAATTTTGACACCCCGCGCGGCATCTTCCGCCTCAGTGTCATCGCAGCGCCCAGCATAAGCCTGTTCTAAGGCATGGTCCACCATATCGCGCACGCCCTCGCCATGCGCCGATGAAATGGCAAAAGGTTGGCCCAAGCCAAGTTCATAGAAATCGGCAACCACCGCACTATGTTTCATCCCTTCGGCTTTATTCACCACTAAACACAACGGCCGCCCAGTTTTACGCAGATAATTAGCAATCAAACTATCTTGCGGCGTCATCCCTTGCCGCGCATCTACGATAAAAATAACTGCATCGGCTTCATCCACCGCTTGTTGCGTCTGAAGCGCCATGCGCTGCACAATGCCCTCTTTGACAACCGGCTCGAAGCCCCCCGTATCCACGACCAAATAAGGCCGCTCACCTAGGCGGCCAGTGCCATAATGACGGTCCCGCGTTAGGCCGGGGAAATCCGCTACCAGCGCATCTCTTGAGCGGGTCAGGCGATTAAATAAAGTAGATTTCCCAACATTGGGACGCCCTACCAAGGCAATGACTGGTTTCATTTGGAGCGGAATGCATATAAGTTGCCATTGCGCGTTTGCACAATGAGGGTGTGTTTAACTAACACCGGCTGCGCGCTAATTGCGCTGTGATCTGTTTCCATTCGCGCAACCAAAGCGCCTTGTTCACGAGACAGGAAATGCACGAAGCCTCGATAATCGCCAACGACAATTGCCTGACCCGTAAGGATCGGCGTTCCTAGGCTACGGTTTTTAAGCTTGGTGTTTTGCCAAAGTAACTTGCCGTCGGCAGCGTCATAGAGCGAGACAACTGACGCATCGTCGCTGGCCACCAAGGCGGTTTTATCCTGCGCAATCCCACGGTAGCTTGAGAATGGCCGCTCCCATAAAGGTTGTCCATTTTGCACATTAAAGCAGCTCAAACGGCCTTGGAAAGTGACGGCGCAGGTTTGGTAATCGACCAGCGTCGGCGCGCCAGTTACATCGTTTAAGCGTTCGACTTCAGTCACGCCGCTGGCATAAGCGACCGGCGTTTGCCAATAAGCTAGGCCGTTGGCAAGGTTAAGCACCGCCAATGAACCATCAGCGAAACCAGCAAGCAGCGCGCCCGTGCCCGCAAATGTCATCCCGGCACTGGTCCGCAAGCTCAGCAATGGCGCGCGATTATAAAATACCCATTTTTGCGCGCCGGTTGCCAGATCGAAAGCAATAATACGGCTATCTGTCGTGCGCACGAACACCTTGCCCTGCCCTACTAGCGGGGGCGTTAAGATTTCGCCGCGCGCCTGAGCTTGCCATAGCAACTTGCCATGAGCGTCAAGCACATGGACTGTGCCATTTAAGCTAGCGACAGCAACGACTGCGCCATCGCCGCCAACGCCAGCCGATAATTCAGCATCAAGCTTGGTGCTCCAAAGCATCTCACCGCTGTGCGCAGCAAATTTAGCCACCACGCCATTGGCTCCGGCCGCATACACGACATCATCGAATGCCAGCGGCTGAAATAAATAACGGTTCCCCTTACCGACACTTGCTTTCCAAATCTGCGCGACACCCAGCGTCGGAGTTATCTCCGGCAGAGGGCTAGGAACACGCCGTAAATCTTTAGATGAAGAACACGCTGTAAATAACAGCGCCGCCAAGATGCAGGCACACGGGTAAAACAGCAAGCGAAGTAAATACGTCATAAAAAATTATTGATTAGCTGAGCCGCCCAATGCATCGAGCTTGAGCTGGACTAAGCGGTGGATCGGGCTATTGTTCAGATTATCCGCTATAAGCAACTGCAAGGCTTCTTGATATGCTTGTCGCGCGTCATCGCGTTTGCCCTGGGCTGCGAATAAATCACCACGACGATCCGCATAGAGCGCCTTGAATGTATCTTTAGGGGTCTCAGCAAGCAAATTTAAGCCTTGTTCATAGGCTTTTTCACCCAACAAAATTGACGCCA